>NZ_JBUDGD010000001.1:0-298888 GCF_055484735.1 Pseudomonas sp. 15C
ACTCGTTGAATCTCAAGGAGTTTTCCGTTTCGACTGCGCCGGAAGTGGGGCGAATTATAGACACCTCAGATCTGCCGTCAACCGTTAATTTCGCTTTTCTTGCAAAACCTGCTTCCCGACCTTTAAACGCGGGATCCTGCGCATCACCGGTGGAATACGCAGAACGAGCAGCACTCCACCTATAAAGGCATAAATCGCCCACTCCTCGAGATCTGCACGAACGATCCACAACATATGTAGCAAACCCAGACCCAGAATCACGTAAACCAAGCGATGTAACTTTTTCCAGCGGACACCCAGCCGACGCTGACTGTAGCGATTAGACGTCACCGCCAGTGCCAACAAGCCAAGAAAACCCAAAGCCCCAACGATGATGTACGGCCGCTTGCGTAATTCGACCGCCAGTTGCGACCAATCGAAGCCAAGGATGAATGCCAGATAGCTACTCAGATGCAAAACCACATAGGCAAAACACCAAAGCCCCAACTGCCGGCGCACGGCGATCCACCCAGCCCACCCGGTCAGCTTCTGTAGAGGCGTCATGCTCAAGGTGATCAGCAGCAGGATCAACGTGCCCAGCCCCAGCCGATCGACCAGGACTTTGCCGGGATCAGGCCCCAGCGAATCTTCCAAAGCTTGATACAACCACAGCAACGGCCAGATGGCCGCTGTAATGAACACGCCTATCCGCCAGTACGGGAATCGCATCAATAATTCTTCCGTAGATCGAGCCCTGTATATAAAGAAGCGACTTCATCCGCGTAGCCGTTGAACATCTGCGTATCACGCACGTTCGGTTTGAACAGGCTGTTCGGCAAACGTCGCTCGCGTGCCTGCGTCCAGCGCGGGTGATCAACGGTCGGGTTGACGTTGGCATAAAAGCCGTACTCATTCGCGGCGATGCTTTGCCAGGTGGTCTTCGGCTGCTCGCTGACCAGACTGATGCGCACGATGGACTTCACACTCTTGAAGCCGTATTTCCACGGCACCACCAGACGCAACGGAGCGCCATTCTGGTTCGGCAACTCGCGCCCATACATCCCGACCGCAAGGATCGCCAGTGGATTCATCGCCTCGTCCAGTCGCAAGCCTTCGACATAAGGCCAGTCGATCAAGGCGAAACCCGAGCGCTGCCCGGGCATGCTCTTCGGATCCTGCAGGGTTTCGAAGCGAATGTACTTGGCCTTGGAGGTCGGCTCGACCTGCTTGAGCAATGCCGAAATCGGAAAGCCGATCCACGGAATGACCATCGACCATGCCTCGACACAGCGCAGACGGTAGATGCGCTCCTCGAGTTGATACGGCTTCATGAAATCTTCCAGCGCATAACGTCCGGGCTTGCCCACCTCCCCGTCCACCACAACGCTCCACGGCTCGGTTTTCAGCGACCCGGCGTTCGCTGCCGGATCGCCCTTGTCCGTACCGAATTCATAGAAGTTGTTGTAATGAGTAGCGTCTTTATAAGGCGTGATCGCCTCATCCTTGACATTAACCGCGCCCCATTGGGTAGAAGGAAGCTTTTCGGTAAACCAGGCCGGCGCTCTGCCAGGTTCGACATCGGCGTACCGCGCGGCATCATCGGCGCTGGCCCAACGCGGCAGACTGCTCATCGCAATGCCGGCCGCTGTGGCACCGAGTAATTGGCGACGCGAAAGATAAATGGATTCAGGCGTGACATCCGACTCATGGCAGTCGGACGCTTTAGGGACTTTGATCAACATGGCAACTCCGCAGCTTTGGAGGACTGATGCACCCATTGACTGCGGAGTATGCGGGAAATTACATCACTCGGCTTTTTTGTGGCGACGAAGACGCAACAGATACTGCACCGGCCCGGAAGCGGCATAAGCAAGGAACACCAGCAGCAGGATTCGCGGCGGATCGCTGAACACAACGGCGAACACCAATACCACCGCCAGGATCGCCACGAACGGCACGCGTCCTTTCAGATCCAGCTCCTTGAAGCTGTTGTACTTGATGTTGCTGACCATCAACATGCCGGCCGCAGCGACCATCAGCGCCACCAGGAACGACATCTTCGAACCCTGGATGCCGTAATCGCTGAACGCCCAGACGATACCGGCCACGACGCCAGCAGCCGCCGGACTTGCCAGACCGATGAAATAGCGTTTGTCAGCGGTACCGACCTGAGTGTTGAAGCGCGCCAGACGCAACGCCGCGCCTGCTACATAGATGAAGGCGACCATCCAGCCGACCTTGCCCATATCACCCAGCGCCCAGCCGAACGCCAGCAACGCCGGGGCGACACCGAACGCGACCATGTCCGACAACGAGTCGTACTCGGCGCCGAAGGCACTTTGCGTATTGGTCATGCGCGCCACACGACCATCGAGGCCATCGAGCACCATGGCGACGAAAATCGCGATCGCGGCAAAAGCGAAATACTTGCTCGCGTTCGCCGAATCACCGGCGCTCAACGCAGCCTGGGCACTCATCGAATTGATGATGGAATAGAAGCCTGCAAACAGGTTTGCAGTGGTGAACAGGTTCGGCAGCAGATAGATACCACGATGCCGGACTTTACGACCTTCCGCGTCGTGCCCTTCTTCGATGTGTTCATCGACGGGCAGCAGACTTTCGGCGTCAGAAGCCTTGTTCGGCTCTTCGGGACGTTCGCTCATGGACATTACCTTGCAACGGTTTGGAGAAAATTCGACAGAGGCTTGAGGACGACAGTTCGGCCACAAACGATGCAGCTTTATACCAGAACCACCGCCTCAAACGAAAAAACGCGGCCGAGGCCGCGTTTTTCGTACAAGCAACGACGACTTAGTTTTTGGCTTTGTCGACGATCTTGTTGGCACCGATCCACGGCATCATGGAGCGCAGTTGCTCGCCGATGATCTCGATACCGTGAGCGGCGTTGTTACGACGCTTGGCGGTCATCGAAGGGTAGCCGGTTGCGCCTTCGCTGATGAACATTTTGGCGTATTCGCCGTCCTGAATACGTTTCAGGGCGTTGCGCATGGCCTGACGGGATTCGGCGTTGATCACTTCCGGACCCGTCACGTACTCGCCGTATTCAGCGTTGTTGGAGATCGAGTAGTTCATGTTGGCGATACCGCCTTCGTACATGAGGTCAACGATCAGTTTCAGTTCGTGCAGGCACTCGAAGTAGGCCATTTCCGGCGCGTAGCCAGCTTCAACCAGGGTTTCGAAACCGGCCTTGACCAGCTCAACGGTACCGCCGCACAGAACGGCTTGTTCGCCGAACAGGTCGGTTTCGGTCTCGTCCTTGAAGGTGGTTTCGATGATGCCGGTACGACCGCCGCCAACGCCGGCTGCGTAGGACAGTGCAACGTTCTTGGCGTTGCCCGAGGCGTCCTGGTAGATCGCGATCAGGTCAGGGATACCACCGCCCTTGACGAACTCGGAACGCACGGTGTGGCCTGGAGCCTTCGGCGCGATCATGATCACGTCGAGGTCGGCGCGCGGCACAACCTGGTTGTAGTGAATCGCGAAGCCGTGGGAGAAGGCCAGGGTGGCGCCTTTCTTGATGTTCGGCTCGATTTCATTCTTGTACAGCGAAGACTGGAACTCGTCCGGGGTCAGGATCATGACCAGGTCGGCTGCAGCAACAGCGGAAGCCACGTCGGTCACTTTCAGGCCGTGGGCTTCGGCTTTGGCAACAGTGGCCGAACCTTTACGCAGACCAACGGTAACGTCGACACCGGAGTCTTTCAGGTTGCACGCCTGGGCGTGACCCTGGGACCCGTAACCGATGATGGCAACTTTCTTGCCCTGGATGATCGACAGGTCGCAGTCTTTATCGTAGAAAACTTTCATGAATTTCCCCTTATATCCGGCCATTCAGGCCATGCGCTAATTTGGTTTAGATGCTGAGTACTTTGTCGCCGCGGGCGATGCCGGTCACGCCGCTGCGGACGGTTTCCAGAATCGATGCGGTGCCGATGGACTGAATGAAGCTGTCGAGCTTGTCGCTGGTACCGGTCAATTGAACGGTATAAACGCTGGCGCTGACATCGACGATCTGTCCACGGTAAATATCGGTGGTGCGTTTGATCTCGGCGCGCTGGGCGCCAGTGGCCTTGACCTTGACCAGCATCAGCTCACGCTCGATGTGAGCGCTTTCCGACAGGTCCACCAGCTTGACCACTTCGATCAGCTTGTTCAGGTTTTTGGTGATCTGCTCGATGACTTCATCGTGGCCCACGGTGGTCAGCGTCAGACGCGACAAGGTCGGGTCTTCGGTCGGGGCCACGGTCAGGCTTTCGATGTTGTAGTTGCGCTGCGAGAACAGGCCGACTACGCGAGACAGAGCGCCAGGTTCGTTTTCCAGAAGCAAGGAAATAATGTGCCGCATGATTAAGTACGCTCCGTCTTGCTCAACCACATATCGCGCATCGAGCCGTCTTTGATCTGCATCGGATAGACGTGCTCGCTGGTGTCGACCGAAACATCGATGATCACCAGGCGATCCTTCATCGCGAACGCTTCTGCCATCTTCGACTTCAAGTCTTTCGATTCGGTGATGCGTACGCCAACATGGCCGTAGGCTTCAGCCAGCTTGATGAAGTCCGGCAGCGATTCCATGTAGGAGTGCGAGTGACGGCTGCCGTAGCTCATGTCCTGCCACTGGCGAACCATGCCCAGCACACCGTTGTTGAGGATGACGATTTTCACCGGCAAGCCGTATTGCAGGCAGGTCGACAGCTCCTGGATGTTCATCTGGATACTGCCTTCGCCGGTGACGCAGGCAACGTCGTCGTCCGGGAAGCTCAGTTTGATGCCCATCGCGGCCGGCAGGCCGAAGCCCATCGTGCCCAGACCACCGGAGTTGATCCAGCGGTTCGGCTTGTTGAAGGTGTAGTACTGCGCAGCGAACATCTGGTGCTGACCGACGTCGGAGGTCACAAAGGCATCGCCCTTGGTCACTTCGCACAGGGTTTCGATCACGGTCTGCGGCTTGATCTTGCTGCCATCACCCTTTTCGTAAGGAAACAGGCCGCGATCGCCACGCCATTCATCGACCTGCTTCCACCAGCTGGCCACAGACTCCTTGTTCGGGGTTTCGCCGATTTCCTTGAGAATCGCGACCATCTCGGTCAGCACGCTCTCGACCGGGCCAACGATTGGCACGTCGGCCTTGATGGTCTTGGAGATCGACGCCGGGTCGATGTCGATGTGGATGATCTTGGCGTTCGGGCAGAACTTCGCCGGGCCGTTGATCACACGATCGTCGAAACGTGCGCCGACGGCGAGAATCACGTCGGCATGGTGCATCGCCAGGTTGGCGGTGTAGCTGCCGTGCATGCCGAGCATGCCGATGAACTGGCGATCGGTGCCAGGGAAGCCGCCCAGGCCCATCAGCGTGTTGGTCACCGGCAGGTTAAGCATTTTTGCCAGTTCGGTCAGCGGTGCGGAACCGTTGCCGAGAATCACACCACCGCCGGAGTACAGCACCGGACGCTTGGCCGCCAGGAGCATTTCGGCTGCCTTGCGGATCTGCCCGGAGTGACCGCGTACGGCCGGGCTGTAGGAACGCAGCTTGGCTTTTTTCGGGAAGATGTATTCGAACTTCTCGGCCGGGTTGGTCATGTCTTTCGGGATATCGACCACGACCGGGCCCGGACGACCGGATTGCGCCAGGTAGAACGCCTTCTTCATGACTTCCGGGATCTCCGAAGCGTGCTTGATCATGAAGCTGTGCTTCACGATCGGCCGGGAGATACCGATCATGTCGGTTTCCTGGAACGCGTCGGTGCCGACCATGGTGCTGGGCACCTGACCGGAAATGATCACCATTGGAATCGAGTCCATATAGGCGGTGGCGATACCGGTGATGGCGTTTGTGGCGCCCGGACCGGAAGTCACCAATACCACGCCGGCTTTACCGGTGGCACGGGCGTAGCCGTCAGCCATATGGGTTGCCGCTTGCTCGTGACGAACCAGGATGTGAGTCACTTCCGGTTCTTTGAACAGGGCATCGTAAACATGCAGGAGAGCACCACCCGGGTACCCGTAGATATATTTGACGCCTTCGTCACGCAAAAAGCGGACGAGCATCTCACCGCCAGATAAAAGCTCCACGTTGTTCACCTCTAAAACGCCAGAATACCGTCCACAAAAAAGGGGCGGGTCTTAATAGGTTTACTTCTCGGCAGAGCATGAGCGACGGTGGTCGCCGACTACGTCAGCACTGACTGAGCAAGTATTGGGATCGTCCCAAGTGTTGCGGGCCTTTCCCACCCAGCGCGAGGTAACGCGTTGCGGGTGTAACAGGTCGGCGCGGATGTGCGCCTCATGATCTACCGAGTGGGTCTGCTTCTGGCAGTCCCTCTACAGCGGACTTTGGATTCTTCTGTTTCGCCCTCTGCAAGTCAAGTCGTCTGTGTGGTTAATTGTGGGTAAGCACATGAGAACGCAAGAAAAAACCTGAAAAGCGCTACTCTGTTAGCGTCAATTGCGCAATTTTGCCAAGGAATCAGCATGCGAACGCTTCTCCTCACTCTGCTGATCGGCCTAAGCCCGTGGTGCTCGGCCGCTCAAATCTACAAATGGGTCGATGCCCAGGGCGTCACCCACTTCGATGCGCAGCCGCCTGCGGGCCAGCCATCGACCACCGTGCAAACGCCCTCCTCGCCACCGGCAAAACCTTCGGCCATGCCGGGCAGCGGGGTACTCGGCGATCAGAAAGCGATCAACGACAAGGTCAAAAAGCAGGTAGCCGAGCAACAGGCGCAGCTCCACGCGTTTTGTGAGCAGGCACGGACCAACCTTGCGCAGCTGCAAAACAATCCGCGTTTACGAGAAGAGGTCGAAGGACAGTTGAAGCGGCTTGACGATGCGCAGCGTCAGGAGCGCATCGCCGAAGCGCAGAAGCAGATTGAGCAGAACTGCCAGTGATCACTGGCAGTTCTGCGGGTCAGCGTGAGGCGGTGATCAGCAGGTCGAACTCTTTGAGCAGCACCTGCAACTGGCGGTCCTTGCCCCCAAGGTTGCGCTGGGCGAAGACCATCTCGGCCATTTCCTGAATCCCCGAGGCATTCGGCAACGGCAGATCCTGCTCCAGAATCATCTTCATGCGCGGCAAGAAGATCCACTGAAGCCACTGCTCAAAGTCCAGCGTATCGACGGAAAACGGCTCGACACTGCTCAGGGCTTCGGCCGAAGGCTCAACCTCGTCCCACCAGCCCTGGGTGCGCAGCTCACGCTCGATCAGCAGCAACTGATCAGCGACTTTCGGGAAACGGGCATCCATTACAGCGAGACCTTGGCCTTCTGCCGGGCCAGCGTGGCGCCGGCGGAATCGCCTTGTTTCTCACGGGCCTGAGCGATCAACTCCCACAGGCTGGCTTGTAGATCCGGACGACCGTTGGCCATGGTCAGCGCACGACGGGCAAATTGCTCGGCTTGCGGCGCATCGCCCTGAGCCATGCGCACCTGCGCGAGGCGATAAAGCACTTGCGGCTCACGCGGCGCAACGCGCTGGGCGCGCTCCAGACTCGACGATGCACCGTTGAGGTCGCCACCGGCCTGCTGCTGTTGTGCAGTGGTCAGCAGGGCCAGCACCGGGCCGTCCAGCTGCTCATCGGCTGACAAGCCACCGCCGCTGCTCGCGGAAGGAATACCGCTCGGCGTCGACGGCATGCTGTAGCTGCCGGCGTTGACCGGCGCCGATTCGACCGCCGACGGGTTGTACGGCCCCGACGTGATACCGCCGGATGCCGGGCCCGGAACGATTGGCGAAGAACTGATCGGTGTCGACACGGCCGCGCCGCCGCCCGGCACCATCACCACTACACCGGTATCGCCCTGCGGAATGGCCTGGGTCTGGCCCTGCACCGGGCGCTTGACCGTCGTCTGACGGAAACCGCCGTTGGCACCGATACGCTCGCTGTTGGACACCGCTGTGCCGGAGTCGACTACGGGAATCGAACCACGCTGTACGGTAGAGCAGCCGCTGAGCAAAGCCACGGCGGTCACCGCTGGAATCAACCACTTGTTCACTTGAAACCCTCTTTGCTTAATTCATCCAGCCCTTGACCCAATCCATCACCGACTCCGGCGAGGCAGGCGTTTCGCTTGCGCACGCGGCGCCGGGTGGCGGTTCGCTGCCGCGAATATACGGCATCTGTACCGCGCCGGGGCAGTTGGCATCGGAGCCTTGCCCGGTGCGCGAATCGACCCAGGCCTGCACGACGTTGTCCGGCTGCGGCATGTCCAGCGGCAGCGGATCGGCCTTGCGCATGAAGCTGGTCCAGACCTGCAGCGCACCGGTCGCCCCGGTGAACGGCGTCTTGCCATTGTCGTCGCGACCCAGCCAGACCACGGCCAGCAGGTCCTGACTGAAACCGGCGAACCAGCTGTCGCGCGAATCGTTACTGGTACCGGTCTTGCCGGCCAGCGTCAGCGTCTTGGGCAACACGTTATAAACCGAACTGCCGGTACCTTCACGCATCACGCGCTGCATGGCGTTCTGGATCAGATAGATGGAGGCCGGGTCGAAACGCTGTTGAATCTGGAACGGATAACGCTTGAGCGGCTCGCCTTCGGCGGTCAGTACGCTGCGAATCCCGCGCATCGGCGTGTTGAAACCACCGTTGGCCAGCGTTTGATACATGGTCGCCACTTCGATCGGGGTCATGCCGCCGGCACCGAGAAGCATCGACGGGAACGCCGGGAACTCGCGGGTTACACCGAGGCGACCGAGAGTCTTGAGCACGTTCGGCACACCGACTTCCAGGCCCAGACGCGAGGTCGACAGGTTGTAGGAATGCGCCAGCCCTTGATAGAGGAACACGGTGCCATGGGAACGGCGATCGTAGTTCTGCGGCTTCCACACCTGCCCGTTCGCGCCTTTGACCGACAACGGCTCATCCGACAGCCAACTGGTCAGGGTGTACTGGCTCGGTTTTTCCAGCGCGGTCAGATAAACCGCCGGTTTGATCAACGAACCGATCGGCCGCACCGCATCCAGCGCGCGGTTGAAGCCGGCGTAACTGGCCTGACGGCTGCCGATCATCGCCTGGACTTCGCCGGTTTCCGGGTTGGTCACGACCATTGCCGCTTCAACGTCATCGGAGCCTTTGCGCCCGGACAGGCGTTTGAAGGTGTCGTTGACCGAGGCTTCGGCCTTCATCTGCAGAATCGGGTCAAAACTGGTGAAGATGCGCAGGCCTTCTTCGGTCAAGTCTTCGTCGCGGTAATCCTCACGCAACTGACGTTTGACCAGATCGATGAAGCCTGGGTACGAGCTGTCGGCCAGCTTGCCGCGAGTGGTCACGCCCAGCGGCATTTTCTTCGCCGCCTCAACCTGCTCCGGCGTGGCTACGCCCTGCTGTGCAAGCACGTCGAGCACCAGGTTACGGCGCTCCAGCGCGCGCTCCGGATTACGGCGCGGGTTGTAGTAGGACGGGCCCTTGACCATGCCGACCAGCAACGCCACTTGATGCAGCTTCAGCTCGGACAATGGCTGGCCGAAGAAGAACTGGCTGGCCAGACCGAAACCATGCACCGCACGTTGACCGTCCTGCCCGACGAAGACTTCGTTGAGGTAGGCCTCAAGGATTTCCTTCTTGTCGTAATGCAGCTCCAGCAACATCGCCATCATCGCTTCGGTGAGCTTGCGGGTCAGGCTGCGTTCGCTGGTCAGATAGAAGTTCTTCACCAACTGCTGGGTCAGGGTACTGCCGCCCTGGGTCATCTTGCCGCCAGAGGTGTTGACCCACACCGCACGGGCGATCGATTTCGGCGACACGCCCCAATGGCTGTAGAAATCGCGGTCTTCGACGGCGACCAGGGTTTCGAGCAGATACGGCGGCACCTGATCGAGCTTGATCAGAATACGGTCTTCAAGATTTTTCGGATAAATGCCGCCGATCAGCAGCGGTTCCAGACGCACCACCGACAGTTTGGAGCCGTTGGCCGCCGACAGCTCGGCGACGTAATCGCCAGAGAAACGCACACGCACCGGTTGCGGTTTTTCCAGGCCTTCGTAGAACTGGAAGCCACGGGTATTCAGGTCAACCGTGTTGCCGCTGACGGCAGCAGCGCCGGGGCCATTGCTCACGGCTTCGCGGCGATAGCCGAGGGCATCGAGTTCGGTGAGGAAATCGTCCTTGCTGAGCTTCTGTCCGACGAACAGCTCGAGCGGGCGCGCGTATACCTTGGCCGGGATGGTCCAGCGCTTGCCGGAGAACTTCTCCTGCACCACGGCATCGAGGTAAACGGCAAAGCCGGCCAGCACGACGAGGCCGACCAGACTGAGTTTGATGGCCCAGCTCAGCCACGGGCTCAGGCCCTTGGACGGTGGTTTTTTCTTGGTACGGGGGGATCGGGATCGAGTCATGGCGGCGGATTATACGCACTTTATCGATCCTCAACAGGCACCCTCAGAGGTTTGCGTCCGGCGGGCAAGCGGCCATAATGGCGACCTCGAATTTCCCCGTCTCTGAAGGATCGCCCGTGAGCCAGTCCCTGATCGCTGCCCTGCAAAACCCGGCCCTCTACCCGCACCCTGTCGAAGGATTTCAGGTCATCGAAACCCACATCTCGTGGGTGATCCTCACCGGCCCCTTTGCCTATAAAGTGAAGAAGCCGGTGAATTTCGGCTTCCTGGACTTCACCGGCCTCGAATCCCGCGCGCATTTCTGCGCCGAAGAGCTGCGTCTCAACCAGCGCCTGACTGAAGATTTGTATCTGGAAGTGTTGCCAGTCACCGGGAGCGTTGAGGCGCCACAACTGGGTGGCGACGGTGCACCGATCGAATACGTGCTGAAAATGCGTCAGTTCCCGCAGACTGGCCTGCTCAGCACCCTGCAAGCTAACGGCGAGCTGACCACCCAGCACATCGATGCGATGGCCGAGCAGATTGCCCGCTTCCACCTCAACGCGCCGAAAGTCCCGGCCGAGCATGACGCCGGCACCCCGGACAGCGTAATGGCGCCGGTCGCGCAGAACTTCGACCAGATCCTGCCGTTTCTCAGCGACAAAAACGACCTGCTGCAACTCGAGGCGCTGAAAGCCTGGGCCGAAAGCAGCTTCGAGCGTCTCAAGCCACTGTTCGCCGAGCGCAAGGCCGCGGGTTTTACCCGTGAATGCCACGGTGACATCCACTTGGGCAACGCCACGGTCATCGACGGCAACGTGGTGATCTTCGACTGCATCGAGTTCAACGAGCCGTTCCGTTTCACTGACGTCTGGGCCGACACCGGTTTCCTCGCGATGGACCTGGAAGACCGCGGCCTGAAATCCCTGGCTCGACGTTTCATCAGCCAGTACCTGGAACTGACCGGCGACTATCAGGGCCTTGAAGTGCTGAACTTCTATAAAGCCTACCGCGCGCTGGTCCGCGCCAAGGTCGCGCTGTTCAGCATGCCGGCGGACGCAACCGCCGTGCAGCGCGCCACCACCCTGCGCCAGTACCGCAACTACGCCAACCTGGCGGAAAGCTACAGCACCATTCCTTCGCGCTTCATGGCGATCACCCACGGTGTTTCCGCCGTTGGTAAAAGCCACGTGGCCATGCGCCTGGTCGAGGCACTGGGTGCGATCCGCCTGCGTTCGGACGTCGAGCGCAAGCGCCTGTTCGGCGAGCAGACCGTCACCAACGACGTACAGGCCGGGATTTACAGCGCCGATGCCAGCGCCGCGACCTACGCGCGCCTGCACGAAATCGCCGAAGTGATCCTGCACGCCGGTTTCCCGGTGGTGATCGACGCCACTTACCTGAAACGCGAGCAGCGCGACAATGCCGCGAAAATCGCTGAGGCCACCGGCACGCCGTTCCTGATCCTCGACTGCCACGCACCGCAAGCGGTGATCGAGAGCTGGCTGGCGATGCGTCAGGCCGACCATAAGGACCCGTCCGACGCCACCCTGGCGGTGATCGAAGCGCAACAGGCCAATCGCGAAGCGCTGACGCCGGAAGAGATTCTGCGCAGCAAACGAGTGCAGACCAATGAATCCGGCACGCTGGATACCGTGGTCGCGCAGATTCGTCAGCGCCTGCCAGGCCTGTAAGAAAATATTTCGGCCGTGAAGCCCTCGCTCGCTTCACGGCCGCCAAATAGTGGCACTATACTGGCGTCATAAAACCAACAGGTGATCTGACATGAGCCAGCCGAAACTTCTCGATACCCCGCTGTATGCCTTGCTGCACAAAGACGACATCACTGGTTTCAACAAGGAACGTCCGCTGGACGGTCCGATCGACATGGTCGGTGGCGACTTCCGCGGTCTCGATCTGCGCGAGTTGAATGCCGATGGCGTGGATTTCCGCGACGCGTATTTCCGTTCCGCCGATTTGCGTGGCATCGACTTCCGTAACGCGCAGCTTGAAGGCGCAAGCCTGGCCCACGCGCAAATTTCCGGTGCCTACTTCCCGCCGGAGCTGAGTGCCGACGAAATTCTGATGTCGATGAATTTCGGCACGCGCTTGCGCTATCGCACACGCTGATAGCCCCATTACTTCCTGACACAACGCCATCCCCTGTAGGAGTGAGCCTGCTCGCGATAGCGGCTTCACATTCAATAAATAGATTGCCTGCCCGTCCGCTATCGCGAGCAGGCTCACTCCTACATTGATTTGTGTTCCCCCTCCTTTCTGCGCTCGCAGGCGTTCAAACACCCTTTCTTAGAAGCATTTGCGTCGAATCCGACCAAACAACCACGCTTTTCCTACTGATGGCTACACTCCTGAGAAGCTCGCCCACGCACCATTCGGCCGTCGCAAGGAGGCTTGATGAATGATGAACTGCAACACCTGAAAAATCTTGGCAAGACGTCGGCGCAATGGCTGCATGCCGTGGGCATCCACAGCGCCTCGGACTTGCGGCGGCTCGGCGCAGTGGACGCCTACCGGGCCGTGCGTACCCGCGGGTTTCGTGCATCGAAGGTGTTGTTGTATGCGATCGAAGGCGCGCTGATGGATGTGCACTGGAACGACATCCCCGCCGAACGCAAGGACGCTCTGAACAAGCAGCTCGAAGCCATTTCCGCGCGTCACAAGAACTGAACGGGCAGTGACCGTCATGTATTTACTGGGCGAACAATCGGCACGTACCGATGCAATGATCAACCGTTTGCAAAGCCTGCCCGTGCAGTGGTTGCGAGATCTCGCACCTTGCGGGCCGGTTTTGCAGGTCGATGCAACGGATGACTTGCTGCCCCTGCTGCCCGCCGAACAGTTGTTTCTGCTGATTGATGGCGTGGTCAATGGCTGCATCGGTGCGCGACCGCTGTTTTACTGGCAGGAAGGCGATTTGATTGGTCTGCAGCAGGGTGATGTCTGGGCTGATTGTCACTGGTGCTGCGATGCGCCGCTGCGTTTGCAGCCTTACCGTCGCGAGGAGATGTTTCGGCATCTGTTCGCTGACGCAGGCAGAGCGCAGCAGTTCGTCGAGTATCTGCAGGGCCACCTGGCGATTCTCGCCCACGCCGTAGCGGAGCTGAAACCGCGCGAATTTCGCAGCAGCAACGGTTTCAAACGAGTCGCGGCGGGGGAAATCCTGATCAGGCAGGGTGACATTGCCGATCATGTGTTTGTGATCATCGACGGGCATGCCGAAGCATTTGTCGACGGGCACAAGGTCGGTGACGTGCCCAGGGACGAGATCTTCGGTGCCATGGCGATCTTCACTGGCGAGCCGCGCAACGCCACGGTAATCGCGCGCGTCCCGAGTACAGTGATGATGATTCCCGGTGATCAGTTTCTGAGCATGACCCGCACCAATCCGAAGATCGCGCACAGCCTGATCGAAAGCATGGCGCGGCGCATCGGGCAATTGAATCGGCAGATCGCCCCCTCCACAGTGGCTGAAGGCCAACGCTGAAGCCCTGAATTCACGCGGTATTCCGGCCATTTACCCGACTAAATCGTAAAAACGGCAAATCAGTGGTTGACGCGCTAATGAGAATCGCTATGATTATCACAACTGGTCGCGAGATCAGTCGATATTCTGAAAAGCCCTTGGTTCGGACTCTCAGATTATCTCCTCATCAGGCTAATCACGGTTATTTGACCCGGTTCTTACCGGGTCTTTTTTTGCCCGCAGAAAAGTCATTTGCCGAACTGTTGGCGCATCTGTTCGCAGTAATCCGGCTTGGCCGTAGCAGGCGTGTACCAGACATAATCGGCCATCGCAGCCGTCACCGCGTCGCCCTGTTCGGCCATTATCAGCACCGTGGACTCCTTGGCCGCGCCCAGATCGAGAACATGCAGCGGCACGCCGGCGTCCTTGCGCGCATGCCACGCGCCAGCCAGAAGGATTGAGGGCGTGGGCGCCGCAAGCAGCCGTTCAGCCATGCGCCGATCGCGCTGTTGCTGAACCGCCAGCATCGCCGGCATTTGCGACTCGGGCAGCAAGCCGCAGTGGGAATCGCTGATCTGTCGCAGCAGTTTGTCCTGCACCGATGCCGCGTTGCTGCGCGCACCGCTCAACGCCGGAGCCTGGTGATAAACAGCACGGATTTCGTTATCGTCGAGATTGGCCGCCAGCAGCGGATACGGTTGCGAGAGCGCGAAGCGCACGATCGGCCCATAAAGCGCCCAGTCCCAGCCGTCCTGCCAGTCCAGTGCTTTGGCAACAGCGGCGGATTCCGCCATCTGACGCGCGGCAGCGACTTTTGGCTGCTGATCCGGGGTGAGCATTTCCAGCAGCAGACTGCCCTGCTGGCGCTGCTCACCGAGCGCTTGCAGCAGCCATAACTGCGCAGCGTGATGATCGGCATTGTCATGCTGCTCACCGATGATCAGTCGCTCTGGCCTCGCGAGACGCCTCACCAGTTGCTCTGCGGTCAGCACTTTACCGGTGTGCAGGTCGCGAATCTCGCCACTGACCGGCGCTGGCGCAACAGCATGCTGACACCCTGCAAGCAACACCAGCATCAATAACCACAGTCCTCGCATGCACACCTCGACGATTCAGTCAGCGGGCGATGATCAGCGGATGGCCGCGCTCCGGATGCGGCTGCACCAGCACTTCCAGTCCGAACACCGCTTGCAGTGTATCCGGCTGCAGCACCTGCTCCGGCGTATCCAGGGCCAACGGTCGGCCGTTTTCCAGCAGCAGGATGCGGTCACAGTAACGCGCTGCGAGGTTGAGATCATGCAGGATCACCAGCACTGCAGCGCCGCGATCGGCAAACTCGCGAACCGCCTGCAAGGTGGTGTGTTGATGCAGGGGATCGAGCATCGACGTCGGCTCGTCGAGCAACAGCGTTTGCCCGGCCTGCCCCGGCCAGAGTTGCGCCAGCACCCGCGCCAGATGCACACGCTGACGCTCGCCGCCGGACAACGCCAGATAACTGCGCCCGCTCAGATGCCCGGCATCGGCGGCCGCCAATGCTGCAGCGATGATTTCCTCGTCACGCACGCGGCCGCTTTGATACGGCAAGCGGCCCATGCCCACCACGTCTTCGACGCGAAAGGCAAAGTCCAGCGTCGATACCTGCGGCAACACTGCCAAGCGTTGCGCACGCTGGCTTCGCGCCCAGTCGTGCAATGGCTTGCCGTCGAGCGACACCTCGCCCGCGCTGGCGGCCAACTCGCCGCACAACGCGCCGAGCAAAGTGCTTTTGCCCGCACCGTTCGGGCCGAGTACGCCGAGCACTTCGCCCGCTTCGAGTTGTAGCGTGACCTCATCGAGCACGGTTTTGCGCCCGCGCTGAATCTGCAGATTGTGCGCACGCAGCATCAGGCCCGCCCTCGCAGCAGCAGATACAGAAAGAACGGCGCGCCGATGAACGCCGTGACGATACCGATCGGCAATTCCGCCGGCGCCAGCGCCAGCCGCGCCACCAGATCGGCGAGCAATAACAGGCTGCCACCGGCCAGCACCGAAGCCGGTAACAGCACCCGGTGATCCGGCCCGGCAAGCAGTCGCACAAGGTGTGGCACCACCAGCCCGACGAAACCGATCATGCCCGCCGCCGCCACCGCCGCGCCGACACCCAGCGCGGTGCAGAACACCAGCTCACGCTTGAGCCGCTCGACGTCGATCCCCAAATGCCCGGCCTCCGACTCGCCAAGCAACAACGCATTCAACGCCTTGGCCCGACGCGGCAGCCATAACGCGACACCGGCGCTGATGATCAGCAACGGCCACAGCCGCGCGTAACTGGCGCCATTAAGGCTGCCGAGGTTCCAGAAGGTCAGCGTGCGCAGGGTCGCGTCATCCGCCAGATAGGTGAACAGGCCGACGGCCGAGCCGGCCAGCGCCGTCAGCGCGATGCCTGCCAGTAACATCGTTGCGACGTGGGTCTGACCGTTGCGCCGACCGAGTCGATAGACCAGCGCCGTTACCCCGAGCCCGCCGAGAAACGCGCACACCGACAGCAGATAGGGTGCAAAACCCTCTGGCACATCGCCAAACACCGCGCCACCGACAATCGCAATCGCCGCTCCCAGCGCCGCGCCACTGGAAACCCCGACCAATCCCGGGTCGGCCAGCGGATTGCGAAACAAGCCCTGCATGGCGACGCCGGACAACGCCAGCACACCGCCCACCGCCAGACCGAGCAAAGTCCGCGGCAGACGAATCTGCCCGAGGATCAGTTCAGCCTGCTCCAGCCCGTCCGGCGGCAGCGGCACGCCCAGCAGGCGCAACGCTGCACGCAATGTGTCGAACAGCGGCAAGCTGACCGGTCCGAGGGCCAACGACAACCAGGTCGCCAGCAGACACAGCAGCGTCAGGCCGATGAACAGGCCGCGCGGTTTGACCAGTGGGGTCATTGGCCGCCCTTGGCCGGATAAAAACCGTCAGTCAGGTTTTTCAGCGCAGCCGGCAAGCGCGGCCCGAGTCCGCCGACCAGCAACGTCGGATCCAGCTCCATCACCCGCCCGGCCTTGGCCGCGCGGCTGGAATTGAGAATCGGGTTCTCCTTGAACAGCGCGGTTTTCGCCGCCTCGCCGCTCAGCGCGCGGTCGGCGAACACCAGCACTTCGGGATCGAGGCTGGCGAGCGATTCCACCGAAAACGGTTTGTAACCGCTGTGGGTCGCCAGATTACGCCCGCCTGCCTGTTGCAGCAGCCAATCGGCGGCGGTGTCCTTGCCGGCTATCAGCGGTTTGCCTCCTGCGTGACCGAGCAACAACAGCACGCCCGGGGCTTTTTGTGCGGTTTGCGCCTGAGCCACCCGCGTCTGTTGCGCATCGAGTTGCTGTTGATAAGTTTGCAGCAGTTGTTTCGCCTGCGCCTCGGCGCCCAGCAGTTGGCCCAGGTGAATGAGGTTTTGCGCAAGCGTCGGCAGATCCGCTTGCGCCGAAAACAGCTCGACGCGGACCTTGGCTGCCTTGACCTGAGCCAGCACCGGCGGCGGGCCCATTTCTTCGGTGCCGATGAGAATGTCCGGGCGCAGACTGAGAATGCCCTCGGCGGAAAGACTGCGCTGATAACCGATGCTTGGCAGCGCCTTGAGCGATTGCGGATGCTGGCTGGTGGTATCGACGCCGACCAGTTTCGTCTCGCCGCCCAGCGCGCTGACCCACTCCGACAGCGCACCGCCGGCGCTGACCCAGCGTTGCGGCAGATCAGCCGCGACAGCGTGATGACTGAACAGCCAGCCGACACACAACGCAGCAATGCGGGTACTCAGGCGCATACACAGCTTCCTTGGATAAGGTTTCCCGGGCATCCGCAGAGCGAGCCAAGTATCCTCGACAGCTGCCAGACTCCCTGTGGGAGAGGGTCGCCATTTGATAATTGTTTGCATTTAAACGTCAAGCTCAGACATATCCAGACACGAGCAGACTCTTGAGGATAGCCATGAAGTTTCTCTGCGCCGGCGATGAGCTGGTCGAGGCCTGCAGTCGCGGCTTCGAAATCGACGGCAACAAACTGTTCGCCGTGCGCCGTGGCGGGCAGGTTTACGTTTATCTGAATCGCTGCCCGCACCGTGGCGTCGGGCTGGAATGGCAACCTGACCAGTTTCTCGACCCGAGCAACAGCCTGATCCAGTGCGCCACCCACGGCGCACTGTTTCTGATCGAGGACGGTGAATGCGTCGCCGGTCCATGTGCCGGGCAAGCGCTGACGGCGATTGAATGCCTGGAAGACGCGCAAGGCGTCTGGATCGATGTTTAACCGTTAAGCCGCACATCAAGTCGGCGGTCGATGACCATTTCCTCATGATCCAGGCGCACGCCATAAGCCAGCACCTCCACGCCGCAGGCGACCGCTTCGCGCAACGCCTCGGCATAGGCCGAATCGATTTCCTCGGCCGGGCGCACGGCTTCGATGCCGGTCAGGTTTACGCAATACAGCTGCACCGCACGAATGCCGTCGCGCGCCAGATGCGCCAGCTCGCGCAGGTGTTTGGCGCCACGCTGGGTCACGGCATCGGGAAACGCCGCCACCGCCGTCCCGTCGAAACCCAGGGTGACGCTCTTCACTTCGATATAAGCCGGGCCGCTCGGGTATTCGAGGCGAAAGTCGATGCGGCTTTTTTCCTGCCCGTAGGCGACTTCGCGCTTCAACGCGGTAAAGCCGTTCAACTCGGTGATGATCCCGGCCTGCAAGGCTTCTTCGACCAGCCCGTTGGCCCGTGCGGTATTCACACAGAACAAGCGCCCCTGCGGCGTTTCGCCGATCTCCCAGGTGCCGGGCAACTTGCGCTTGGGGTCGTTCGAGCGGCTGAACCAGACCTGCCCGCCCTCGACCTGACAGTTGAGCATTGAGCCGGTGTTCGGGCAGTGGATGGTCAGCAACTCGCCGCTAACGGTTTCGATGTCGGCGAGAAAACGTTTGTACCGGCGGATCAGGCGCGCCTCTTCAAGCTGTGGATAAAAACGCATCAGCCTTGCCAGCTCTTCAGGCCACGGGCGATACGCTCCACCGCTTCCTGTAAGCGTCCAAGGTTTTGCGTGTAGGCGAAACGCACGTGGTGGCTGGCTTGGTGACGGCCAAAATCCAGACCCGGCGTGAAGGCAACGTGCTCGGTTTCGAGGAAATGCTGGCAGAACGCGAAGGCATCGCCGCCGAACTGGCTGATATCGGCATACAGATAAAACGCCCCTTCAGGCTCGACGGCAATGTTGAACCCCAGCTCACGCAACGCTGGCAAAAGGTAATCGCGGCGACGGCCGAATTCGGCGCGGCGCTCCTCGAAAATCGCGATCGTCGCCGGCTCAAAACAGGCCAGAGCCGCATGCTGCGCCATGCTCGGCGCGCTGATGTAGAGGTTTTGCGCAAGTTTCTCCAGCTCGCTGACCGCTGCGTCCGGCGCGACCAGCCAGCCGAGGCGCCAACCGGTCATGCCGAAATACTTGGAGAAGCTGTTGAGCACGAACGCACCGTCATCCACTTGCAGGACACTGGCGGCATCGGTGCCGTACGTCAGGCCGTGATAGATCTCGTCCACCACCAAATGACCGTGACGCGCCTTGATGGCGGTGGATAACCCGGCCAGTTCATCGCGCGTCAGAATCGTCCCGGTCGGGTTGGCCGGCGACGCGACCAAGGCGCCGACGCTGTCGCGGTCCCAATGCCGCGCGACCAGATCGGGGGTCAGTTGATAGCGCACGTCCGGCCCAACCGGGACCAACTGCGCCGCGCCTTCGACCAGTCGCAGAAAATGCCGGTTACACGGGTAGCCGGGGTCAGCCAGCAGCCAGTGCTTGCCCGGATCGACCAGCAATGCACTGGCCAGCAGCAGCGCACCGGAGCCGCCCGGGGTGATCAGAATCCGTCGCGGGTCGATGTTCAGCCCGTACCGCGATTGATAGAACCCGGCAATCGCCTCGCGCAGCTCGGGAATCCCGCGCGCCGCGGTGTAGCGGGTCTTGCCCGCCGTCAGCGCCGCTTGCCCCGCACGGATGATCGGCTCGGCGGTGGTGAAGTCCGGCTCGCCGATCTCGAGATGGATCACGTCGTGCCCGGCGGCCTGCAATTCATTGGCCCGCGCGAGCAGCGCCATCACATGAAACGGTTCGATCGCACGACTGCGCGCACTGTAGGGGGCCATTGAAATGCCTTCGACGGGAAAAAAGAGACGATTCTACCTGTCTGCCGGAACGAGGGAGAACCCGTGAAGGTCACAGCCTCAAGAACGCTGGACTGTAACGATCTGAACGTACGCTCCAGGATTGACTAAAATCAGTGATTGAACAGGTCTCCATTCCCACAGACACGGCTTGCCAAACATCTGCAAGCGCCACCCGCCGGGGGCTCGACATCCGGGAGTAGCGCAGGCTGATTTGATCTGGTAAGTTCGCCCGCTTGCAGCCGCAGGGCCGGCAGGTGTCGGTGATGGAGCAATCCTGCGCAATGGATTACAAGAGTAGAGGCGGTCCATTTCATGCCCACCCAAGCAAAGCAACAGCAGCAATCGACGATCAGCGGCTTCGAACCTTACGTTCCGCAGCCGGGCGAAGAGTACATGGGCGCCCCGATGCGCGCGCACTTCACCAAGATCCTGAACAAGTGGAAACAGGACCTGATGCAGGAAGTCGACCGTACGGTTGATCACATGAAAGACGAAGCGGCCAACTTCCCTGACCCGGCCGACCGTGCCAGCCAGGAAGAAGAATTCGCTCTTGAACTGCGCGCCCGCGACCGCGAGCGCAAGCTGATCAAGAAGATCGACAAGACGCTTGAGCTGATTCAGGACGAAGAATACGGCTGGTGCGAATCCTGCGGCATCGAGATCGGCGTCAAGCGCCTCGAAGCCCGCCCGACGGCGGATCTGTGCATCGACTGCAAGACCCTGGCGGAAATAAAGGAAAAACAGGTCGGCAAGTGATTGCGACCTGAACAAAAAACGGAGCGTGCGAACGCTCCGTTTTTGTTTCTACCTTTTGCTTCTGCCTTTGTTTTTTGTAGGAGTGAGCCTGCTCGCGATAGCGATGGATCAGTCAATATTTTTGTTGAATGTCACACCGCTATCGCGAGCAGGCGAAGGCCTACAGGTTGACCTGCATATTCCCTGAAAAGTAGCTTCGCTTTCATGACTGCCAAATCCCCCGCCTACATCGGCCGCTTCGCCCCGACCCCCAGTGGCCACTTGCACTTTGGTTCGCTGGTCGCCGCCCTCGCCTCTTACCTGGACGCGCGTTCGGTTGGCGGGCGCTGGCTGGTGCGCATGGAAGATCTCGATCCGCCCCGCGAAGAGCCCGGAGCGCAAGCGGCGATTCTCAAGGCGCTGGAGAGTTACGGTTTCGAATGGGACGGCGACATGGTGCGCCAGAGTGATCGCCACGACGCCTACGCTGAAGTGCTAGACAGCCTGTTCAATCATGGCCTGGCGTATGCCTGCACCTGTTCGCGCAAACAGCTCGAGCCTTACAACGGCATATATCCGGGCTTTTGTCGCAATGCCGGTCATGATCAACAGGACGCGGCGATCCGCCTGCGCGTGCCGGAGCTGGAATATCACTTCATCGACCGCGTGCAGGGCGAGTATCGCCAGCACCTGGGCCGGGATGTCGGCGATTTCGTGATCCGTCGTCGCGACGGGCTCTACGCCTATCAACTGGCGGTGGTGCTGGATGACGCCTGGCAAGGCATCACCGACATCGTGCGCGGCGCCGACCTGCTCGACTCGACGCCGCGCCAGTTGTATCTGCAGGAATTGCTCAGCCTGCGTCAGCCACGCTACCTGCACCTGCCGTTGATCACCCAGCCGGACGGCAACAAACTCGGCAAGTCCTACCGCTCGCCGCCGCTTGCGGCCGATCAGGCCACACCGTTACTGCTGCGAGCCCTGCGCGCACTGGGGCAAAACCCCGGCGCCGAACTCGCCCACGCTTCGCCGCGTGAACTGCTCGCCTGGGGCCGCGCGCACTGGGATGCCACGCAGATCCCGCGCACACTGACCCTGCCCGAGGCGCAACTG
This sequence comes from Pseudomonas sp. 15C, assembly GCF_055484735.1. Classification (NCBI taxonomy): domain Bacteria; kingdom Pseudomonadati; phylum Pseudomonadota; class Gammaproteobacteria; order Pseudomonadales; family Pseudomonadaceae; genus Pseudomonas; species Pseudomonas sp. 15C. Next base: position 21,817 of record NZ_JBUDGD010000001.1, read on the forward strand.
CAATGACGCCCCTTGCAGTCACGCGCCCATCCGTTACCATCGCCGCACGTTTTCGGGCACGCGCATAAAAAAGAGAGGCCGGGATGTACATCTATCGCTTGGTCCTGCTTTTAGTCGTGGGGATCTACCTGTTTTCCCCCGCCATCATGGATTGGTGGATCGACGCTACGGGCGCCTGGTATCGCCCCTATCTGCTCTGGCTGATCCTGATTGTCGTGACCTTCATCCTGCAGAGCCAAAAAGATGCCGATGAGCTTTAGCCTGACCCAGATGATCCTGGTCAGCGCCGCGTACCTGGCGGCACTGTTTGGCGTTGCCTGGGTCAGCGAACGGGGCATGATCCCGCGCGCGATCATTCGCCACCCGCTGACCTACACCTTGTCGCTGGGGGTTTATGCCAGTGCCTGGGCGTTCTATGGCACGGTGGGCCTCGCCTATCAATACGGCTACGGCTTTCTCTCGAGTTACCTGGGCGTGTCCGGTGCGTTTCTGCTGGCGCCGGTGCTGCTTTATCCCATTCTGAAAATCACCCGCACCTATCAATTGTCGTCGCTGGCGGATCTGTTTGCATTTCGTTTTCGCAGCACCTGGGCCGGCGCGCTGACCACGATTTTCATGCTGATTGGCGTGCTGCCGCTGCTGGCCCTGCAGATTCAGGCCGTGGCCGATTCGATCGGTATTCTTACCGGCGAGCCGATCCAGAGCCGCGTGGCGCTGGCGTTCTGCGCGCTGATCATCCTGTTCACAATCTTCTTCGGCTCGCGCCACATCGCTACTCGCGAGAAACACGAGGGGCTGGTATTTGCGATTGCCTTTGAATCGGTGATCAAACTGGTCGCCCTCGGCGGCGTTGGCCTGTACGCGCTGTACGGTGTGTTCGACGGGCCGCAACAGCTTGAACTGTGGCTGTTGCAAAACCAGACCGCCCTCGCCGCGCTGCACACGCCTTTGCAGGAAGGGCCGTGGCGCACCCTGCTGCTGGTGTTCTTCGCTTCGGCGATCGTGATGCCGCACATGTACCACATGACTTTTACCGAAAACCTCAACCCGCGCTCGCTGGTGAGCGCCAGCTGGGGCTTGCCGCTGTTTCTGCTGCTGATGAGCCTGGCGGTGCCGCTGATTCTCTGGGCCGGACTGAAACTCGGCGCCACGACCAATCCGGAATATTTCACCCTCGGCATCGGTATCGCCGCCAACAGCAAACCGCTGGCGTTGCTCGCCTATGTCGGCGGGCTGTCGGCGGCCAGCGGGCTGATCATCGTCACCACGCTGGCGCTGTCGGGCATGGCGCTGAACCATTTGGTGCTGCCGCTCTATCAGCCACCGGCCGAAGGCAATATCTACCGCTGGCTGAAGTGGACCCGCCGGGCGCTGATCGTCGCGATCATCATGGCCGGTTTCGGCTTCTACCTGATGCTCGGCGCCGAGCAGGATCTGGCCAACCTCGGCATCGTCGCGTTTGTCGCGACCCTGCAATTCTTGCCGGGAGTACTGTCGGTGCTGTACTGGCCGACCGCCAATCGTCGCGGGTTTATCGCCGGTCTGCTGGCGGGGATTCTGGTCTGGGTGGTGACCATGTTGTTGCCGCTGGTCGGCAATCTGCAGGGTTTCTACATTCCACTGTTGAACATGATCTACGTACTCGACGACACCAGTTGGCACATGGCGGCGATCGCCTCGCTGGCCGCCAACGTGTTGATGTTCACCCTGATTTCACTGTTCACCAACGCCAGCCCTGAAGAAGCCAGCGCCGCTGAAGCCTGCGCAGTGGATAACGTGCGTCGACCACAACGCCGCGAACTGCACGCCGCCTCACCACAGGAATTCGCCACGCAACTGGCGAAACCGCTGGGTGCCAAGGCCGCGCAGAAAGAAGTCGAGCAAGCGTTGCGTGACCTGTATCTGCCATTCGACGAGCGCCGCCCGTACGCCTTGCGCCGTTTGCGCGACCGCATCGAGGCCAACCTGTCCGGACTGATGGGACCGAGCGTCGCCCAGGACATGGTCGAAACCTTCCTGCCGTACAAGGCCGGCGGCGAAAACTACGTCACCGAAGACATCCATTTCATCGAAAGCCGCCTCGAGGATTACCACTCGCGCCTCACCGGGCTTGCCGCTGAACTCGATGCGCTGCGCCGCTATCACCGCCAGACCTTGCAGGAACTGCCGATGGGCGTCTGCTCGCTGGCCAAGGATCAGGAGATCCTGATGTGGAACAAGGCCATGGAAGAACTCACGGGGATTGCCGCGCAGCGTGTCGTCGGCTCGCGCTTGAGTACCATTGGCGAGCCGTGGAAAGATCTGCTGCAGGGCTTCATCAATCTGCCCGATGAGCATTTGCACAAACAGCACCTGACCCTCGATGGCCAGACCCGCTGGTTGAACCTGCACAAAGCGGCGATCGATGAACCGCTGGCGCCAGGCAACAGTGGCTTGGTATTGCTGGTCGAAGATCTGACCGAAACACAAATGCTCGAAGACAAACTGGTGCATTCCGAACGTCTGGCCAGCATCGGTCGGCTGGCGGCGGGCGTAGCCCACGAAATCGGCAACCCGATCACCGGCATCGCCTGCCTGGCGCAGAATCTGCGCGAGGAACGCGAAGACGACGGCGAACTGACGGAAATCAGCGGGCAGATTCTCGAACAGACCAAACGCGTCTCGCGCATCGTTCAGTCGCTGATGAGTTTCGCCCATGCCGGCAGCCATCAGCACAGCGACGAGCCGGTTTGCCTGGCCGAAGTGGCGCAGGATGCGATTGGTCTGCTGGCGCTGAACCGACGCAATTTCGAAGTGCAGTTCTATAACCTGTGCGATCCCGAGCACTGGGTCGAAGGCGATCCGCAGCGGCTCGCCCAGGTCTTGATCAACCTGCTCTCCAACGCCCGCGACGCCTCGCCGCCGCACAGTGCGGTACGGGTCAAGAGCGAAGCCGGCGAACACACGGTCGACCTGATCGTGGAAGACGAAGGCAGCGGTATTCCGAAGAACATCATGGACCGATTGTTCGAACCTTTTTTCACCACCAAGGATCCTGGCGAAGGCACCGGTCTGGGCCTTGCACTGGTCTATTCCATCGTTGAAGAGCATTATGGACAAATCACCATCGACAGCCCGGCTGATGTAAACAGCCAGCGCGGCACCCGTATCCGGGTGACATTGCCGCGTCATGTCGAAGCGACGTCCGCTGTGAACTGAGACCGTCGAGAGTATCGAATCAATGCCGCACATTTTGATCGTCGAAGACGAAACAATTATCCGCTCCGCCTTGCGCCGCCTGCTGGAACGCAACCAGTACCAGGTCAGCGAAGCCGGTTCAGTGCAGGAAGCACAAGAACGCTTCACCATTCCTACGTTCGATCTGATCGTCAGCGATCTGCGCCTGCCGGGCGCGCCGGGCACCGAGCTGATCAAGCTCGGCCAGGGCACGCCGGTGCTGATCATGACCAGTTACGCCAGCCTGCGCTCGGCGGTCGACTCGATGAAGATGGGCGCGGTCGATTACATCGCCAAGCCTTTCGACCACGATGAAATGCTGCAAGCCGTGGCCCGCATCCTGCGTGATCGTCAGTCGGCACCGGCTGCCGCTGAAACCGCCTCGAGCAAGCCTGCCACTGGCAACGGCAAAGCCTCTGTGGATAACAGCAACGGTGAAATCGGCATCATCGGTTCGTGCCCGCCGATGCAGGATCTGTACAGCAAGATTCGCAAAGTCGCGCCGACCGATTCCAATGTGCTGATCCAGGGCGAGTCCGGTACCGGCAAGGAACTGGTCGCCCGCGCCCTGCACAACCTGTCGAAGCGCGCCAAGGCGCCGATGATCTCGGTGAACTGCGCGGCCATTCCGGAAAGCCTGATCGAGTCCGAACTGTTCGGCCACGAGAAAGGCGCGTTTACCGGCGCCAGCGCCGGGCGTGCCGGTCTGGTCGAAGCGGCGGACGGCGGCACGCTGTTCCTCGACGAGATCGGCGAACTGCCGCTGGAAGCCCAGGCTCGCCTGCTGCGTGTGTTGCAGGAAGGCGAGATCCGCCGGGTCGGCTCGGTGCAGTCGCAGAAAGTCGACGTGCGCCTGATCGCCGCGACCCACCGCGACCTCAAGGGCCTGGCGAAAATCGGCCAGTTCCGCGAAGACCTTTATTACCGTCTGCACGTGATCGCCCTGAAACTGCCGGCCCTGCGCGAGCGCGGTGCCGACGTCAACGAAATTGCCAATGCTTTCCTTGCCCGCCAGAGCGCGCGCATCAACCGTACCGACCTGAAGTTTGCCGCCGATGCCGAACAGGCCATCCGGCATTATTCCTGGCCGGGTAACGTGCGCGAGCTGGAGAACGCGGTCGAGCGCGCGGTGATTCTCAGTGAAAGCCCGGAGATTTCGGCCGACCTGCTGGGCATCGATATCGAGCTGAGCGATCTGGAAGACGACGAGTTCATCGGCCTGCCGCCGCAAACCGGCGGTAGCGCCAGCAACAGCAGCCATGAGCCGACCGAGGATCTGTCACTGGAAGACTACTTCCAGCACTTCGTCCTCGAGCATCAGGACCACATGACCGAGACCGAACTGGCGCGCAAACTGGGCGTGAGTCGCAAATGCCTGTGGGAACGCCGTCAGCGCCTGGGCATTCCACGGCGCAAGACCGGGGTAGCGAGCGAGAGCTGAACGTTACCTGTCGCGTGCGCGGGTAACGCATGACATTGTGAAAAAACTGTTACCGCAGTCGATTCACGTAACAGAAGCCGGGGTTATCGGTAACGAAACCCCGGCTTTTTTTCGCCCCTGCAAAACGGTTAAATCGCCCTAACCCCTTGTTTTACTGGGGTTCGCAAAAGTTGGCACGCACCCTGCTATATGTTTGGTACAAGAACAATAACAAGCAATGTACAAGACAATAAAAATAAGACGAATCGACTCACGCACAATAAAAACAAGACGGCGAGAGGCGCAGCTAACTGATTCTTTTGGAGAGGCGTTGTATTTGGGGCTTGCCCCACGACCAGGCCGAGAACAACAAAAACTGTCCTAAGACAGAGCCTGTACTGGTTGGATCGACAGATCACTGCAATTCAGCGACCAAAGCAATCCGTTTGCTCTTGGCTCCCGATTGGGAGGGTCACGAAGGAAACACTTCGTGGCGAGGGCACTCAACAAAAACAAGAAGCCCGAATCAATAATAAAAAGAGCACGCAACTACTTCTTGGGGAGCTTCGGCTCCCCTTGTAGTTTCTTCCCCGCGCAAATCCCCCCTGCTTTGCCTCGCTCGACCCTTGCAGCTTGCGGCTTACAGCTCATATCTGCGGTGTCCTACACCATCCCTCGACTAAATGCTAGAATCTGCGCCCATCATGCGGTCATTCTTTGGTATGGCCGAACATTCCTTCAAACAGTGCATCCCATGCTGAAGAAGCTGTTCCAGTCATTCCGAACTCCCGTGCGTCGTACGCAACACATCCGCAGCACCCCTGAAGTGCTCAACAGCGGTCAACATTCGCTGCAGAAAACGCAATTCAGCCGCTATGCGGTGAATATCGTCGAACGCCTGCAAGGTGCCGGTTACCAGGCTTATCTGGTCGGCGGTTGCGTGCGCGACATGCTGCTGGGCATCACGCCCAAGGATTTCGACGTCGCCACCAGCGCCACGCCCGAGCAAGTGCGTGCCGAATTCCGCAATGCGCGGATCATCGGCCGGCGTTTCAAGCTGGTGCACATCCATTTCGGTCGCGAAATCATTGAAGTCGCGACCTTCCGCGCCAACCACCCGGTCAACGAAGACGACGAAGACAGCAACCAGTCTTCGCGCAACGAGAGTGGGCGGATTCTGCGTGACAACGTTTACGGCACCCTGGAAGAAGACGCGCAACGCCGCGACTTCACCATCAACGCCCTGTATTACGATCCGGTCAGCGAGCGCATCCTCGACTACGCCAATGGCGTACACGACATCCGCAATCACCTGATCCGTCTGATCGGTGACCCGAAGCAGCGTTACCAGGAAGACCCGGTGCGCATGCTGCGCGCGGTGCGTTTTGCCGCCAAGCTCAATTTCGGCATCGAAAAGCACACGGTGCAGCCGATCCGCGAACTGGCGCCGATGCTGCGCGAGATTCCTTCGGCGCGGCTGTTCGAAGAAGTGCTCAAGCTGTTCCTCTCGGGTCACGGCGCGATCACCTTCGAAATGCTCGTCGATCTGCAACTGTTCGCCCCGCTGTTCCCGGCCAGTGCCGACGCGCTGGAATACAACCCGGAATATACGCACACGCTGATCAGCGAAGCCCTGACCAACACCGACCTGCGCATCAAGCAGAACAAACCGGTGACCCCGGCGTTCCTGTTTGCCGCCCTGCTCTGGCCGGCGCTGCCGGCGCGCGTGTTGCGCTTGCAGGAACGTGGCATGCCGCCGATCCCGGCGATGCAGGAAGCCGCCCACGAGCTGATCGCCGAGCAGTGCCAGCGCATCGCGATTCCGAAACGCTTCACCATGCCGATCCGCGAAATCTGGGACATGCAGGAACGCCTGCCACGGCGCAGCGGCAAACGTGCCGACCTGCTGCTGGACAACCCGCGTTTCCGCGCCGGATACGACTTCCTGCTGCTGCGTGAAAGCGCTGGCGAGGAAACCGACGGCCTCGGCGAATGGTGGACCGACTATCAGGACGCCAACGACAGCGAACGTCGCGACATGATCCGTGACCTCGGCGGCAAGAGTGACGACGCCAGCGGGGCACCACGCAAGCGTCGTCGCAGCAGCGGCGCCAAGCGCAAACGCGCCGGCGCACCGAGCGCTACAGGCGAGTAAAGGCATGGAACGCGTTTACATCGGCATGGGCAGCAATCTGGCTGACCCGGCCGAACAGTTGCGCAGCGCCGTCACGGCGCTGGGGCAATTGCCGCACACCCGTCTTGTCGGCGTTTCCGCCTTCTATCAAAGCGACTCGCTGCTGCCGGGCCAACCGCGTTACACCAACGCGGTCACCGCGCTCGACACGACTCTCGCGCCGCTGACGCTGCTCGATGCCTTGCAGGCAATCGAGAACGACCAGGGCCGCGAACGCCTGGAACGCTGGGGCCCGCGCACGCTGGATCTGGATATCCTGTTGTTTGGCGATCGCCTGATCGACGAGCCACGATTGAAAGTCCCGCATTATCAGATGCAGGAACGTGCGTTCGTGCTGTATCCGCTGGCTGAACTGGCACCGCAGGATCTGCGTCTGGTCGATGGCCGCACGCTGACAGACCTGCTGGCCGCCTGCCCGTTCGTCGGTCTGGAACGCATTTCCCAAGCCTGACGCAAATCCAGATTGCAGGAGTGAGCCTGCTCGCGATGGCGGTGGGTCAGTCACGGAAATGTTGATTGACCCACCGCTATCGCGAGCAGGCTCACTCCTACAGTTGATCGCATCATATTCACGATTCTTGTCCGACAAAAAATCCTCGAATCAGCCCCGCCGCGCCGCTGAATCGCATCAGTAACGCCGGTAACACCGCGTGCGTAACAATGCGGTAACACACGCAATTGACTTCCGCTTGGCTCCTCACGACTATAGGCGTCCCGCTGCCGCCAACCCGGCACATACGGGCGCAATCCAGGCCTTATAAGCACGACAAAAGAGCGTGCGCCTGAGTAGATGACGAATCACGCGCGTTACTCGCTGTAGTTTCCAGAGCGCCTGAACGAGGATTTTTTACATGCCAGCCATTACCCTGACCACGCTCCAGAGCCTCAAGCAGAAAGGTGAAAAGATCACCATGCTGACCTGCTATGACGCGACCTTCGCCCACGCCTGCAACCAGGCCGGTGTCGAAGTGCTGCTGGTGGGCGACTCCCTCGGCATGGTCCTGCAAGGTCACGACAGTACTTTGCCGGTGACCACCGCAGAAATGGCCTATCACACCGCCTGCGTCAAACGCGGCAACAGCGACGCGCTGATCCTGGCCGATCTGCCTTTCATGGCCAACGCCACCCTCGAACAGACCCTGAGCAACAGCGCCACGCTGATGCAGGCCGGTGCGCACATGGTCAAGGTCGAAGGCGCGCTGTGGCTGGCCGAGTCGATCCGCCTGCTCGCCGAACGCGGTGTGCCGGTCTGCGCGCACATGGGGCTGACCCCGCAAGCGGTGAACATTCTCGGTGGCTATAAAGTGCAGGGTCGCAACGAGAACCAGGCGCGGCAGATGCGCGCCGATGCGATCTCGCTGGAGCAGGCCGGTGCAGCGATGCTGCTGCTTGAATGCGTGCCCAGCGAACTGGCCGCGGAGATCAGCCAGGCGGTGAAGATTCCGGTCATTGGTATCGGTGCCGGTAACGCCACGGATGGTCAGGTTCTGGTGCTGCACGACATGCTCGGCCTGTCGATCACCGGTCGCGTGCCGAAGTTCGTCAAGAACTTCATGCACGGCCAGGACAGCATCCAGTCCGCGCTGAAGGCTTACGTCAGCGAAGTCAAAGCCACCACGTTCCCCGGCATCGAACACGGATTCTCCGCATGAACACCGTCAAAACCGTACGCGAACTGCGCGCCGCCGTCGCCCGCGCGCGCAGCGAGGGCAAGCGCATCGGCTTCGTGCCGACCATGGGCAACCTGCACAGCGGTCACGTCGCGCTGGTGACCAAAGCCACGCAACGGGTGGATTTCGTCGTCGCGAGCATTTTCGTCAACCCCCTGCAATTCGGCGCCGGCGAAGACCTCGACAAATACCCGCGCACGCTGGCGGCCGATCAGGAAAAACTGCTCGAGGCTGGCTGCTCGCTGCTGTTCGCCCCGACCGTCGAGGAAATGTACCCCGACGGCATGGCCGGGCAGACCCGCGTCAGCGTCCCGCAATTGTCCGAAGGGCTGTGTGGTGCCAGCCGTCCCGGGCACTTCGAAGGCGTGGCAACCGTCGTCAGCAAACTGTTCAACATGGTCCAGCCGGACCTGGCGATTTTCGGCCAGAAGGATTATCAGCAACTGGCGGTGATCCGCGCACTGGTACATGACCTGAACATGCCGATCCAGATCATCGGCGAGCCGACCGTACGCGCCGCCGATGGTCTGGCGCTGTCTTCGCGCAACGGCTTCCTCAGTGATGAACAACGTGCGGTGGCTCCGGCGGTGTATCGCTCGCTGAGCAGCATTGCCGAATCGATCAAGCAAGGTAACCGGGATTTCCCGGCGCTGATCAGCGCGCAGTTGCAAGCGCTTGAAGCAGCCGGCCTGCGCCCGGATTATCTGGAGATCCGCCACGGTTTGACCCTGCGTCCGGCAACGGCTGAGGATCGCGATCTGGTGATTCTGGTGGCGGCGTTTCTGGGCACCACGCGGTTGATCGATAATTTGCATCTGAACCTCGATACGCCCGCTTAAAACCACCGCAATCCCTCTGTAGGCCTTCGCCTGCTCGCGATAGCGGTGTGTCAGTCAGCATTAGTGTTGAATGACACACCGCTATCGCGAGCAGGCGAAGGCCTACAGTGTTTTTCAGCGTCATGAAGATTGCATTCCAGCCATATTGCCGCCCCCAAAGCCTTCGGGCACACTGCCCGCCGTTCGATTCCAACCCGGGAAACCCCAATGCACGCGATCATGCTCAAGGCCAAACTGCACCGCGCCGAAGTCACCCATGCGGTGCTCGATTACGAAGGTTCGTGCGCCATCGATGGCGAATGGCTGGACCTGTCCGGCATTCGTGAATATGAGCAGATCCAGATTTACAACGTCGACAACGGCGAGCGTTTCACCACCTACGCGATTCGTGGCGAAGAAGGCTCGCGGATGATTTCAGTCAACGGCGCCGCGGCGCACAAGGCCAGCGTCGGTCATCGCGTAATCATCTGCGCTTACGCCCATTACAGCGAAGCCGAACTGGTCAATTTCAAGCCGCGCATGCTCTACATGGCGCCCGGCAACGAGCTGAGCCACACCAGCAACGCCATCCCCGTTCAGCTCGCCTGAAACCGCCGCAGCGCCCGCTCCCCCTCCGTTTGTCGGCCAAATCCCTGTTCGGATGTTAAAAAAGTACAGGGATCTGGTCAGACAAAGTCAAGACAGATCGCAGCGCGAGGTTTACTGTATTCGCCCTGTGTCCGCAAATCGTGTCGATGCAGTCGATCCCGCGTCCCAACAGCGGCGTGCCGGGTCTGTTCAGTGTTCAAAAGGCCGTTCAAGTAAAAAGGAAAACCGCAGCGATGGCGTACTACCGCACTCCTCATGACGTTACCGCTCTGCCTGCCTGGCAAGCGTTGAAAGATCACCGCCAAGCCATGCAGGATTTCAGCATGCGCGAAGCCTTCAACGCCGATCCGCAGCGCTTCAATCAGTTCACCCTCAGCAGCTGCGGACTGTTTCTCGATTATTCAAAGAATTTGATCAACGCCGAGACCCGCAATCTGCTGGTGGGTCTGGCCAATGAAGTCGACCTCCAGGGCGCGATCAAAGCGCTGTTCGACGGCGAAATCGTCAACGCCTCCGAAGGCCGCCCGGCGCTGCATACCGCTCTGCGCCGTCCGGTTGGCGACAAGCTGTCGGTCAATGGCGTCAACGTGATGCCGGACGTCCATAAAGTGCTCAACCAGATCACCGATCTGGTCGGCCGCATCCATGACGGTCTGTGGCGCGGTTACACCGAGAAGCCGATCACCGACGTGGTCAACATCGGCATCGGTGGCTCGTTCCTCGGCCCGGAGCTGGTTTCTGAAGCGCTGCTGTCGTACGCGCAGAAAGGCGTGCGCTGCCACTATCTGGCGAACATCGATGGCAGTGAGTTCCACGAGCTGACGCAAAAACTGCGCGCCGAGACCACGCTGTTCATCGTGTCGTCGAAATCCTTCAACACCCTCGAAACCCTGAAGAACGCCCAGGCCGCACGCGCCTGGTACCTGGCGCAGGGCGGCTCGGAAGCCGAGCTGTATCGTCACTTCATCGCCGTTTCGAGCAACAACGCTGCTGCGGTGGCATTTGGCATCCGCGAAGAAAACATCTTCCCGATGTGGGACTGGGTCGGCGGCCGTTACTCGCTGTGGTCGGCGATCGGTCTGCCAATCGCCCTGGCCATCGGCATGTCCAACTTCAAGGAACTGCTGTCCGGTGCCTACACCATGGACCAGCATTTCCAGACCGCGCCGTTCGAACAGAACATGCCGGTGCTGCTGGCCCTGCTTGGCGTGTGGTATGGCAACTTCTGGGGCGCGCAAAGTCACGCGATCCTGCCGTACGACCATTACCTGCGCAACATCACCAAGCACTTGCAACAGCTGGACATGGAATCCAACGGCAAGAGCGTGCGCCAGGACGGCACCTCGGTGTCGACCGATACCGGTCCGGTGATCTGGGGTGGCGTCGGCTGCAACGGTCAGCACGCCTACCATCAGTTGCTGCACCAGGGCACCCAGTTGATCCCGGCCGACTTCATTGTGCCGATCGTCAGCTTCAACCCGGTTGCTGATCACCACCAGTGGCTGTACGCCAACTGCCTGTCGCAGAGCCAGGCGCTGATGCTCGGCAAGACCCAGCCGGAAGCCGAAGCCGAGCTGCGCGACAAAGGCATGAGCGAAGAAGATGTGCGCAAACTCGCGCCGCACAAGGTGATTCCGGGCAACCGTCCGAGCAATACGCTGGTGGTCGAACGCATCAGCCCGCGTCGCCTCGGCGCGCTGGTGGCGATGTATGAACACAAGGTGTTCGTGCAAAGCGTGGTCTGGGGCATCAACGCCTTCGACCAGTGGGGCGTGGAGCTGGGCAAGGAACTGGGCAAAGGCGTTTACAACCGTCTGGTCGGCAGTGACGAAAGCGTGGCTGACGATGCCTCGACTCAAGGCCTGATCAACTATTTCCGCGGCCGTCACCGCGGTTGATTTGACCTATCGGCCCACAAGGTTTGGCTCAACCCAGATCCTGTGGGCACAGAGATCCCTTGTAGGAGTGAGCCTGCTCGCGATAGCGGTGTATCAGTCAGCATTGATGTTGAATGATTCATCGCTATCGCGAGCAGGCTCACTCCTACAGTTGTTTTGCGGTGCCTTCGAAATCAGGTCCAGCCATCAGATTCCTGATCCGGCTTGAACCCTTGCGTCTCTCGGCGCATCTTTATCCTTGTCGCACCACAAGAATAAGGAACCGTCATGTTCGATATCAGTACGTTCCCCAAAGCCGATGCCGTGCGCCGGGCTGCTCAGTTGAGTCAGGACGATTATCGGCGTCTGTACCGCGAATCCATTGAACACCCCGACACCTTCTGGGCCGAACAGGCCACGCGCTTCCTCGACTGGAGCACGCCGTGGCAGACCGTGCAGCACTACGATCTGCAAACCGGTGAAGCCGCCTGGTTTGCCGGGGGCAAACTGAACGTCAGTTACAACTGCATCGACCGTCACCTGGCAGAACGCGGTGAACAGACCGCGCTGCTCTGGGAAGGCGACGACCCTGCCGAATCAGCGCAGATCACCTACAAAAAACTTCACCATCACGTTTGCCGACTGGCCAATGTGCTGAAAAGCCGTGGGGTGAAAAAAGGCGACCGGGTGTGCATCTACATGCCAATGATCCCGGAAGCGGCTTACGCCATGCTCGCTTGCGCACGGATCGGTGCCATCCATTCGGTGGTGTTTGGCGGTTTCTCCCCCGACTCTTTGCGTGACCGTATTCTCGATGCTGATTGCCGCACGGTGATCACCGCTGATGAAGGCGTGCGCGGCGGCAAGTACGTGCCGTTGAAACACAATGTCGACAAAGCCCTGCAAAATTGCCCCGACGTCAGCACCGTGGTGGTGGTCGAGCGCACCCAGGGCAAGGTCGATTGGGCCGAGGGCCGTGACGTCTGGTATCACCAGGCCGTGCGCGAAGTCAGCGACAACTGCCCAGCGGAACCGATGGACGCCGAAGACCCGCTGTTTATCCTCTACACCTCCGGCAGCACCGGCAAACCCAAAGGCGTACTGCACACCACCGGCGGCTATCTGCTGCAAGCGGCGATGACCTTCAAATACGTGCTCGACTACCGTGACGGCGAAGTGTTCTGGTGCACCGCCGATGTCGGCTGGGTCACCGGCCACAGTTACATTGTCTACGGCCCCCTGGCCAACGGCGCGACCACACTGATGTTCGAAGGCGTGCCGAGTTACCCGAGCAGTTCGCGATTCTGGCAGGTCATCGATAAACACCAGGTCAACATTTTCTATACTGCGCCGACCGCACTACGCGCATTGATGCGCGAAGGTGCCGGACCGTTGAAGGAAACTTCGCGGCAGAGCCTCAGATTACTCGGCAGCGTCGGCGAGCCGATCAACCCGGAAGCGTGGGAATGGTATTTCAACGTGGTCGGCGAACAGCGTTGCCCGATCGTCGACACTTGGTGGCAGACCGAAACCGGCGGCATCATGCTCAGCCCACTGGTCAGCGCCCAACGCATCAAACCGGGTTGCGCCACGCAGCCAATGTTCGGCGTGCAGCCGGTATTGCTCGATGAACATGGCAAGGAAATCCACGGCGCCGGCAGCGGCGTGCTGGCGATCAAGTCCAGTTGGCCAGCGCAGATCCGCAGCGTTTATGGCGACCCGCAACGCATGGTCGACACCTATTTCAAGCCCTACCCCGGCTATTACTTCAGCGGCGACGGCGCGCGACGCGATGAGGATGGCGATTACTGGATCACTGGGCGCATTGACGACGTGATCAACGTTTCCGGGCATCGCATCGGCACCGCTGAAATCGAAAGCGCACTGGTGCTGCACGACAGCATCGCCGAAGCAGCCGTGGTCGGTTACCCGCACGACGTCAAAGGCCAGGGCATCTACGCCTTCGTCACGCCCATGGACAGCACCGAAGCGAACGAAGAATTGAAAAAGGATCTGCTGGCGCACGTCAGCAAGGAAATCGGCAGCTTCGCCAAACCGGACCTGATCCAGTGGGCGCCAGCCCTGCCGAAAACCCGTTCGGGCAAAATCATGCGGCGGATCCTGCGCAAGATCGCCTGCAATGAGCTCGACAGCCTGGGCGACACCTCTACACTGGCTGACCCGGGCGTGGTGCAGACGTTGGTCGATAAACGGCTCAACGGTTGAGAGCTGCAAGTTTCAAGCTGCAAGCTGAAGCGGTCCGCATTGACTTGCAGCTTGCAGCTTGCAGCTCGCCGCTTGAAGCTCCCAACTGATAGACTCCGCGTTTTTTCAGCAAGGCGCCCGCATGTCTTCCTTGAATCAGGCGCTGCGCGCCGCCCTCGATCAACGCCAGGACCTGCTCGCTGAGCTGCACAGCCAGGGCACCGATTGCTATCGCTTGTTCCACGGCAGCCAGGAAGGCGCCGGCGGCCTGACCATCGATCGCTACGGCCCGCAACTGCTGGTGCAGAGTTTCCACCAGACGCTGGAGCGCGACGACCTGCTGCAACTGCACGCCATGGTCAACCAGACGCTGGGCTTTGAATCCCTGCTGGTCTACAACGACCGTTCACGGGGCAACTCACGCATCGATCGTGAAGACCACGTCTATAAAGCTGACGAGGCAGCGCTGACGGATCTGGTCGGTCACGAATGGGGTCTCAACTACCGCGTACGCGGGCGCCACGCCGGGCAGGATCCGCTGCTGTTTCTCGATCTGCGCAACACCCGCGGCTGGGTCAAGGAGCACGCCAAAGGCAAATCCGTGCTTAATCTGTTCGCCTACACCTGCGGCGTGGGGCTGAGCGCTGCAGCTGGCGGCGCGAATGAGGTGTGCAACCTGGATTTCGCTGAAGGCAATCTGGCGGTCGGTCGCGAAAACGGCCTGCTCAACCCGCAGTTGCCTGAAATGCAATTCATCCAGTCCGATTATTTCCCGGCGATTCGCCAACTCGCCGGCCTGCCGATCAGCCAGCGGCGCGGCCAGAAACTGCCGAGCTATCAGCGCCTTGAACAACGTCAATACGATCTGGTGCTGCTCGACCCACCGGCCTGGGCGAAAAGCGCATTCGGCACCGTCGACCTGCTGCGCGACTATCAAAGCCTGCTCAAGCCTGCACTGCTGACCACCGCCGACAATGGCGTGCTGATCTGCTGCAACAATCTGGCGAAGGTCAGCATGGACGATTGGCGCGAACAGGTCTTGCGCTGCGCCGAGAAGTCCGGGAGGCCGGTGCGCGAATGGAGCGTGATGACCCCTGGCGCCGATTTCCCCTCGATGGATCAGCAACCGCCGTTGAAGACGCTGATTCTGCAGCTCTGACGCCTTCCTCTAGACACGCCCCCCTCCCTGTAGGAGTGAGCCTGCTCGCGATAGCGGTCTGTCAATACCAGTATTACTGACTGACACACCGCTATCGCGAGCAGGCTCACTCTTACAGTAGGGATTTTTTCCTACAGAAGAATCTGAACAATCCTGCCCCACATCAAGCGCTTCGGAACCAGATTCGCGTGCCATACTCCAAGGCACTCCGATTCAGACAGATGAAGCCGCACATGCCCAAAGGATTGATTCGCGCGATTGGCGCCTTGCTAACCGCTCTGGCGCTCTACAGCCTGCTGGGGTTTCTGATTTTGCCGGGCATTGCGCTGCGGATAGCCAATCAGCAACTCGCCAATTACGCGACCGTACCTGCGCATATCCAGCGTATCGAGCTCAACCCGTTCAGCCTTGAAGTCACACTGTGGGGGCTGGTCATCGGCGAGCCGGGCAAGGAGCAGGTCGGCTTTGAACGTCTGTACGCCGACCTGCAGATCGACAGCCTGTGGACTAAAGCCCTGCATCTGGCGAGCATCGAACTGGACAAGCCAAAGACCGAAATCCTCTTCGCCAAGGACGGCAAGCTCAACCTGCTCGGCCTGTTCAATGTGCCGGCCAGCGAACCGACGCCCGCCGACCCCGACGCCAAGCCGTTCCCGCTGCGTATCGACAACATCAAACTGGCCAGCGGCGTGGTGCACTTTCAGGATGTGCGCCCGAGCGAGCCGATCGAATTTCTTTACGACGACCTCAGTTTCGAGCTGAAAAACCTCAGCACCCTGCCCGAAGACAGTGCCGACATGACCCTGGTCGCCATCGGCCCTGCCGGCGGGCGAATCGACTGGAGCGGTAATTTCAGCCTGATTCCGTTCACGTCCGAAGGCACCCTGAAAGTCACCGACGGCCAGATGAAAGCCTTCTGGCCCTATGTGCGCGATGCGGTGCCGCTGGTTCTCGAAAACGGCGTGGTCAGCCTCAGCACCGACTACAAACTCAACCTGTCGAAACAAACCGAACTGCTGCTAAGCAACGTCGCGGTGAGCATCGCGCCGTTCGCCATCAAGGCTCCGGACGGCCGCCCGCTGGCCAAGCTTGAACGTCTCGATGTCAGCGAAACCAGCGTCGACCTCGCCAAACAGCAAGTCGTGGTCGGCAAGATCCGCAGCCAGAAGCTGGAAACCTGGGCCGCCCTCGAAGCCGACAAGCAACTGGACTGGCAGAAACTGTTCGCCAGCCAACCGTCGAAACCGGCGGCCAAAGCCGCAGCAGAACCGGCCAGTACTCCGGCCGCGGCCGATTCTCCGAAGCCTGAACCGGCCGCGCCGAGCAAACCATGGCAAGTGCTGCTTAAAGATGTGCAGTTGCGCAACTACACCGTGCACCTCGCCGATCGCTCGGCGCAACCGCCGGTGACGCTGGACCTGACCCCGCTGAACGTCGATCTGCAGGATTTCGACAGTCTCAATGGTTCGCCCTTCAAGCTCAAGCTCGACAGCGGCGTAGGTAAGCAAGGCAAAATTTTCGCCGACGGCACGCTCAACCTCGCCCCGGTCAACGCGCAACTCAACGTCAAGACCCAGGACATCGACCTGCGTGTCGCCCAGTCGTACATCAATCCGTTCATTCGCCTGGAACTGCGCAGCGGCATGCTCGGCAGCGATCTGAAGGTCAACCTCAAGAGTACCGAACCGCTGGCTCTCAACGTGACCGGGCGCGCGCAGATCGATCAGTTGCACACCCTGGACACCCTGAAAACCCGCGACTTCCTCAAGTGGCAGCAAGTGGTGGTCGAAGGCCTGAATTACCAGCACGGTGACAGCTTGTCGATCGACAAGGTCAACCTGTTCCAGCCCTATGCGCGGTTCATGATCAACGATGACCGCAGTACCAACATCGACGATCTGCTGATTCCGCAACCGGCCAACAACGGCGCAAAAAGCACCGGCGCGAAACCGGCAAGCAATGAAAAACCCTTGGGTATTCACATCGGCGGCATCGCGATCAACGATGGCTCGGCCAACTTCGCCGACTTCAGCCTGACGCCGAACTTCGCCACCGCCGTGCAGCAACTCAACGGTCAGATCGGCACCATCGACAGTCGGCAGGCGAAACCTGCCAGCGTCGATATCAAAGGCAAGGTCGACCGTTATGCACCGGTCACCATCAAAGGCGCAGTCAACCCGTTCGACCCGATGGCCAGCCTCGACATCGCCACTAGTTTCAAACGCGTCGAGCTGACCACGCTGACGCCCTACTCCGGCAAGTTCGCCGGCTATCGAATCCGCAAGGGCCGGCTCAATCTTGATCTGCACTATCTGATTACCAAGGGACAACTCAAAGCCGAGAACAAAGTGGTGGTCGAACAATTGCAGCTCGGTGAGAAGGTCGACAGCCCGGATGCCGTGAGCTTGCCGTTGAAACTTGCGATTGCCCTGCTCAAGGACGTCGACGGCAAGATCTCCATCGAACTGCCGGTGACCGGTGACTTGAACAACCCGCAGTTCAGTGTCATGCCGATTGTCTGGCAGACCCTGCGCAACCTGATCGTCAAAGCCGCCGCAGCGCCGTTCAAGATGATCGGCGGGCTGGTCAGTGGCGGCGGCTCCGAAGACCTGGGCACCGTGTCCTTCGCGCCGGGCTCCAGCGATCTGAGCAAGGATGCTGAAGCCGCGCTGGTGAAACTGTCCCAGGCGCTCAAGGAACGTCCGGCCTTGCGCCTGGAGATCGAAGGCACCGCCGCGAAAAGCAGCGATGGTCCGCTACTCGCCGAGCAGCGTCTGGAACGTGAATATCAATACAACTACTACAAGATGCTCCAGCGCCGAGGCGATAAAGTCCCCGCGCAGGCCTCGCTCCTGCAAGTACCCGACGGCGAAAAAGGCCCGCTGCTGGAGGGCATTTACCGCACCCGTTTGAAAACCCAGCCACCGGCCGAATGGAAGGATCTGGGCAAGGAAGAACGCACCGAGAAAATGCGCGAAGGCGTGATCAAGTTCTGGAGCGGCAGCGATGTGTTGCTGCGTCAGCTGGGACAGGACCGCGCCAGCACCATCAAGGATTACCTGGTCGACAAGGGCAAGCTTGAGGATGACCGCGTGTATTTCATCGACGCCAGTCTCGGCGAGGCCGAAAGCGATGGCCGGGTGGTGACGCAAATGCACCTGGATGCAGAGTGATGAATTGCAAATGGCTGGCCGCCGCCGCGCTGGTATTCGCCGCCAGCCATGCCGCGGCGTCCGATACGCTGCGTTGCGGCAGCCAGTTGATCAGTCTTGGCGACCGCACCAGCGAAGTCCTGCAGAAGTGCGGCGAGCCGGTCAGCCGTGACGTGCTCGGCTACAAGCGCAGCGCCAACCGCCGCGAGGAGTTTCAGGTCGAGGAATGGACCTACGGCCCCAGCAACGGCATGTATCAATACCTGCGCTTCGAGGGCAACCGCTTGCGGCAGATCAACAGCAAGCGCGGCCCCTGATCCAACACCATCCCCCTGTAGGAGTGAGCCTGCTCGCGATAACGGATTGTCGGTCAACGCTTGAACAACTGACAGAACGCTATCGCGAGCAGGCTCACTCCTACCTTTGATTGGGTCGCCCCTGAAATAGAACAGGCCCCGACACAAGTGCCGGGGCCTGTAATGGTCACCTCCGTGTGACCGTTCGCATGAACTCTAAAGGTGCGGCAGACGTATGGCTCGGCCCGTCTGTCGCGTCTTCTCCCGGTCCAGGCGAGAAGCCTTGCCTTACTCGGCTTTCAGGCCGTCAGCGGAGACCGCTTTAACGCCTTTGATTTTTTTGGCGATCGATACGGCTACGTCTTTTTGCGATTCTGTCACTGGGGTGGTCGACGACAGGGATACCACACCTTTGTTGGTTTCTACTTTGATGTCGGTGCCTGGAATGCCTTTTTCGGTAACCAGATCAGCTTTGACCTTGGTGGTGATCCAGGTATCGGAAGTGTCCTGCTTCATCTCGGTAACTTCACCGGCAGCCAGAACCATTGGCGACTGGGTAGCCTGAGTGGTCTGGGCGAAAGCGCCGCCAGCCATGGTCAGGGTCAGAGCGGTAGCAGCGGCAGTGATAGCGAACTTCTTCATACGAGTAACTCCTGTTTTTCTGGAAAGTCTGCTGGGATATGTCTTCAGCAGGGTTACCAAGGTAGTTGCGAACGCTGTGCCAACTTTTTTGATTCGATAAAACCCTTATAAAACAATGCTTTAACGAAATGACCACTTTTCATTTTCATGCAATTTGCATGACTCGGGCGTATTTCGCATGCAAGTTGCGGTTTTTTGGAAAGTTCATAAGCCGCTGAAATTATTGAAGCTTTTTTCAAGCGCAGCGCCATGAAAAATGCCCCGCAGAGGCGGGGCATCGGGTCCTGCGGCAGCAACCTATGTACCGCTGGCAGTGCAGCCTTTAGGTGAGTAATCAGGTGAAACGTTGGTTGTGCATGCCCAGCCAGTCGTAGCCGTACGAGTCAGCGTAATTGTTTTCCCCAACACCGGTGCCGGAGCGTTGGCAATCGTGCAAACGATGGTACCCGCACCATCTGCAGCGGTCCCCGAAGCAGACAAAGCACAGTTGGAAGTGGTGGTCACCGCATCGCCCTTCACAATTGCCAGTGTCGGGTTCGTCCCTTGGTTGATCGTATCTTCAAACGGTATTTTCAGTGCGCTGATTTCCGCCAACCCCGCCGTCACCTTCGACCGCGCCTGATACTTCGAATATTGCGGCAAGGCGATGGTCGCCAAAATCCCGATGATCGCCACCACGATCAGCAGCTCGATCAGGGTAAAACCTTGTTGTTTTTTCATAGACACGCTCCATGCATGAGGGGAAATCTCATGATCTGAAAGAGATCCAGCATAGGCCATGCCACTGCCTCGGAGCCCTGTCTGCCGGGCGCGAACTGCGCACTGCGCCGTTTCCTACAACCTGCAACCGCACTATCTGACACTTTTTGTCACCTGCACCGGCCGTGTTTGGCGCTGTCACTTGACTAGGCTATAAGTCATGAACGGTAAGCACGCGGAATCCCCATGAATGACATCGCTCTAAGCGGTCTGGCCAAGCAACTGGTGCAGGCTGAACTGCTGACGGAACAAAGTGCCCAGCAAGCCTGGCAGCAGGCGCAGCGCAATCGCGTGTCGCTGGTGAACTACCTGGTGCACAACAAACTGGTAAAGAGCCGGCAGATCGCCGAGATTGCCTCGGAACACTTTGGCATGGCCCTGCTCGACCTCAGTTGCCTCGATAAGGAAACCCAGCCCAAGGGCTTGGTCAGCGAAAAACTGATACGCCAGCACTGCGCTCTACCATTGTGGCGACGCGGCAACAAACTGTTCGTCGGCCTCTCCGACCCGAGCAACCAGCAAGCAATCAGCGATATTCAGTTCAGTACAGGCCTGAGTACCGAAGCGATTCTGGTCGAGGATGACAAGCTCAGCGATGCCATCGACAAGTTCTTCGACAGTCATGCCACCGGCCTGGAAGAAATGGCCGACGTCGACCTCGATGGCCTTGACGTCGAATCCGTCAGCGACAGCAAACAGGACGCCATCGGCGGGCTCGACGCCGACGATGCGCCGGTGGTGCGCTTTGTCCACAAGATGCTGCTCGATGCGATCAAAAGCGGCTCTTCCGACCTGCACTTCGAACCTTATGAGAAGAACTATCGGGTGCGGGTGCGCACCGACGGCATGCTGCGCGAAGTGGCCAAACCGCCGATTCAACTGGCCGGGCGCATTGCCGCGCGCCTGAAGGTCATGGCCAGCCTTGATATTTCAGAGCGGCGCAAACCGCAGGACGGGCGGATCAAGATGCGCCTGTCGAAAAGCAAGTCGATCGACTTTCGGGTCAATACCCTGCCGACGCTGTGGGGTGAAAAAGTGGTGATCCGGATTCTCGACCCGTCCAGCGCGCAGATGGGTATCGATGCGCTCGGTTATGAGCCGGAACAGAAAGAGTTGTACATGGCCGCGCTGAAACAGCCGCAAGGCATGATTCTGGTCACCGGCCCCACCGGTTCGGGGAAAACCGTGTCGTTGTACACCGGGCTGAATATCCTCAACACCGTCGACATCAACATCTCCACCGCCGAAGACCCGGTAGAGATCAACATGGAAGGCATCAATCAGGTCAATGTCAATCCGCGCCAGGGGCTGGATTTCGCCCAAGCCCTGCGTTCGTTTCTGCGTCAGGACCCGGACGTGATCATGGTCGGCGAGATCCGTGACCTGGAAACTGCCGAGATCGCCATCAAAGCCGCGCAGACCGGCCACCTCGTGCTCTCGACCCTGCACACCAACAGCGCCGCGGAAACCCTCACCCGTCTGCACAACATGGGCATTCCCGGTTTCAATATTGCTACCTCGGTCAGTCTGATCATCGCTCAGCGCCTGGCACGCAAGCTGTGCAATCACTGCAAGAAACCGATTGAAGTGCCACGTGAAACCCTGATCAAGGAAGGCTTCCCCGAGGAACGCATCGGCAGTTTCACGATCTACGAGCCGGTCGGTTGCGATCATTGCAACAGCGGTTACAAGGGACGCGTGGGGATTTATGAAGTGGTGAAGAACACGCCTGAGCTGCAACGCCTGATCATGGCCGAAGGCAACTCGCTGGAAATCGATATGCAGATGCGCCGCGACGGCTTCGACGATCTGCGCACTGCAGGTCTGCACAAGGCCATGCAAGGCACTACCAGCCTGGAAGAAATCAACCGGGTCACCAAGGATTGAACATGGCGGTCAAGGCAGCAAAAACCAGCACGTACGCCTGGGAAGGTACGGACCGCAAAGGCAGCAAAGTCACCGGGGAATTGAGCGGGCAGAATGCGGCGCTGATCAAGGCACAGTTGCGCAAGCAGGGGATCACTCCGGGCAAGGTGCGCAAGAAATCAGCATCGTTGCTGAGTTTCGGCAAACGCATCAAGGCCCAGGACATCGCCCTGTTCACTCGGCAAATGGCAACGATGATGAAGGCCGGCGTGCCGCTGTTGCAGTCGTTCGACATCATCGGCGAAGGCTTCGAAAACCCGGCGATGCGCAAAGTCATCGACGAGGTCAAACAAGAGGTCGCCGCCGGTAACAGCTTTGCCGCAGCGCTACGCAAGAAGCCGCAGTACTTCGACGAGCTGTATTGCAACCTCGTCGATGCCGGCGAACAGTCCGGGGCACTCGACACCCTGCTCGAACGGGTCGCCACCTATAAAGAAAAAAGCGAAGCACTCAAGGCCAAGATCAAGAAAGCCATGACGTACCCGAGCGCCGTCCTCCTGGTGGCGGCCGTGGTGACCGGCATTCTGCTGGTAAAAGTGGTGCCGCAGTTTCAGTCAGTGTTTTCCGGGTTTGGCGCCGAGTTGCCAGGGTTTACCTTGATGGTGATCAGCCTGTCTGAATTCATGCAGCAATGGTGGTGGGCGATTCTCGGCGCACTGATCGCGGCATTTTTCGGCACCCGCCATGCACTGAAAAAGTCTCAAGCGTTGCGCGATCGCCGCGACGCCTGGCTGCTGAAATTGCCATTGGTCGGCACGCTGATGTACAAGTCTGCCGTGGCGCGATTTGCCCGCACCTTGTCGACCACCTTCGCTGCCGGCGTGCCGCTGGTGGAAGCCCTCGACTCGGTAGCGGGCGCTGCGGGCAATGTCGTGTTCAAACGTGCCATCCTGCGGATCCGCCAGGACGTCTCCACCGGTATGCAGCTGAATTTTTCCATGCGCAGCACCGGGGTCTTCCCGACCATGGCCGTGCAGATGACCGCGATTGGTGAAGAGTCCGGGGCGCTGGACGATATGCTCGACAAGGTCGCCGGCTTTTACGAAGAGGAAGTGGATAACATGGTCGACAACCTCACCAGCCTGATGGAGCCGTTCATCATGGTCGTGCTCGGGGTCGTCGTCGGCGGTCTGGTGGTGGCCATGTACCTGCCGATCTTCCAGCTCGGCTCAGCAGTCTGATATGCCCCTCGACGAATTGTTCGGCCTCTATCCGCTGGCCTTTGTCGGCGCCGCGCTGCTGCTCGGGCTGGTGGTTGGCAGCTTTCTCAATGTGCTGGTCTGGCGCCTGCCGAAAATGCTCGAACGCGACTGGCGCCAGCAGGCACACGACGTGCTCGGCCTGCCGATCGAGACGCCACAACCCACTTACAACCTGATGCTGCCGCACTCGCAATGCCCGCACTGCGCACACCGGATTCGCGCTTGGGAAAACATCCCCGTGCTGAGTTATCTGTGCCTGCGTGGTCGTTGCTCGGCATGCGCTGCACCGATCAGCAAGCGTTACCCGCTGACCGAATTGACCTGCGGTGTGCTGTCGGCCTTCATCGCCTGGCATTTCGGTTTCGGTTGGCAGGCGGGGCTGCTGATGTTCCTCACCTGGGGCTTGCTGGCGATGAGTCTGATCGACACCGAACATCAACTGCTGCCCGATGCGCTAGTGCTGCCGTTGTTGTGGCTGGGGCTGATCGTCAACAGCTTCGGGCTGTTCGTGCCGTTGCACGATGCATTGTGGGGGGCGGTGGCCGGTTATCTGGCGCTGTGGTCGGTGTTCTGGCTGTTCAAGCTTTTGACCGGCAAGGACGGCATCGGCCACGGGGATTTCAAGCTCTTGGCGCTGTTGGGCGCGTGGGGCGGCTGGCAGATTCTACCGCTGACAATTCTGCTGGCATCGCTGGTCGGCGCCATGATCGGCGTGATTCTGTTGCGCCTGCGCGAGCAGAAAACCTCGACGCCGATTCCTTTCGGTCCCTATCTGGCCATTGCCGGCTGGATTGCCTTGCTCTGGGGTGGTCAAATAACCGACTTCTATTGGCAGTTTGTCGGTTTGAAATGAATACCCCTGTGGAAACACCCTGGATTCTCGGCCTCACCGGCGGCATCGGCAGCGGCAAAAGCGCGGCGGCGCAGCACTTCATCGACCTCGGCGTGCATGTCGTCGATGCCGACCATGCGGCGCGCTGGGTGGTCGAACCCGGGCGCCCGGCGCTGGCGCAGATTGCCGATCATTTCGGCGCCGAGGTGTTGCAAAGCGACGGCACGCTGAACCGTGCAGCCCTGCGCAAGCTGATCTTCGAAGTGCCGGAGCAACGGCGCTGGCTGGAAGCGCTGCTGCACCCGTTGATCGCCGAGGAAATCGCTCATCACCTGGCGCTGGCAAAATCGCCTTATGCGATTCTGGTTTCGCCGCTGTTGATCGAGTCCGGGCAATACAGCATGACCCAGCGGATCCTGGTGATCGACGCCCCGCAATCACTGCAGATCGAACGCACCTTGCAACGTGACCAGACCAGCGCCGAGCAGGTTCAGGCGATCCTCAAGGCGCAATTGAGCCGCGAAGACCGCGTGAGCCGTGCCGACGACGTGGTGGTCAATGACCGCGACCTCGCCTGGCTGCACAGCGAGATCGAGCGTCTGCATCACTTTTACCTGACTTTATCCGGAGGCCAAGCATGAGCCAGACCCCAACCGTTGAATGCCCGACCTGTGGCGCCCCCGTGGAATTTATCCCGGCCAACAAGTTTCGCCCGTTCTGTTCAGACCGCTGCAAGCTGATCGACCTTGGCGCCTGGGCCTCGGAAGAACACAAGATTCCGGTCGCTCCGGATGCCGAAGACGAGCTGTTTTCCGGCGATTTCGATCCGCGTCACTGAGCCCGATCAGGGCCGCATGAAGCCGTAGTCCTGCTGGTCGTCGAGGTTTTCCGCGAGAAAACGCAACTCGTCGGCCAGGTCTTCGGCGTTGCGCACCGCCTTGCTCTGCTGCACCACTGCACTGAGCAAGGCGCGCAAGCTCAACCCCGGATCAAACCCGACCTCCTGCGCCATCTCCAGACTCTGCCGGGTTTCCTGCCTCGCCCATTCGTACACACTCATGCCGCTGCTCCTGAAGGGATTTGCGTGAGCATGAAATTTTCCGCCGATGGCGGATTTGATGTGGATCAAGGCTTGCGATCGTCGTCATTCCACGGCGCCGAGAGGTAGCGCGTACGGTTGAAGGTTTCCAGCCATTCCGGACTGAACACCACCAGCGCACTGACGATCATCCCGTTGATGAAGGCCTCGGGGAAAATGATCAGCCACACGTAACCAATGAAATCTTCCAGCCACTCTGGCATGGCGAACAGACCGTCGAACCACAGCAGCGTCAGGCCGAAGATCAGACACAGCAGCGCCGACAATGCCGCAGCAAAAAAACCGGAACAGAAGATGTACACGAACGGATTGCGCGGCTGCGCACGCTCGACAAGGATGGCCACGCACTCGGTGACCAGCACCGGCAGCAAAATGAACAAGGCACCGTTGACCCCCAATGCCGCAAGGTCCTGCCGCCCGAGCAGCATCAAGCCGATCTGCGCCACCAGCCCGCCAATGATCGCCAGCGGCCAGTCCAGCAACAGGGTCACCGCAGTCATGCCGAGAAAGTGATAGGACACGCCGGTATCGAAGTCCCGGCGCATCAGCCATAGAAGAAACAAGGCGAACACCGTTGCGCACAGCAAATGCTGACGCCGGTTATCACTGAACAGCTCGACCCACGGCGCGCGCATGATCGCCCACAGCAACACTGGCAGATAGATCAGCCAGCCGAGCGTCAGACTCGCCGAGGACAGCAGTTCGGCACCGATCATGATTCCCTCACCTTCTCCATGGACATACCGCCTCGTCGCAGTCTACACCGCCACCGGATGCGCACCAGCCGATGCAAAGCTATCTGCTTGTCGCATTTGAGCGCTAAGCTTGGGCTTATGGATGACTCAGATTACTTACGCCTGCTCACCATCGCGGCCGAGCAAGCCAACGCCTTTCTGTCCAATGCCCGCAAATGGGAGCGTGAGCGTTGGGTTTGCCAACGCCTGCTGCAAGGTCTCAACATCCCCTACCGCGCCGACGAATTCGCGCCGGCCGGTGAGCCGCCGGATGTGCTGTTTCGGGATGCCAACTTCGAAGTATTTTTTGTGCTCGATGAAGGTCGTCGGCTCAACGATGAATGGCGCGATGAACTGCAGCGGCGCCGCAGTGCATTTTCCCTCAGCCAACTGGTGCGCCGTGAAGCCAAGCCCAAGCGGATTCCGGCCAACGAATTTCTCCTGCGGCTGGCCCCGACCCTGCGCAAGAAGGCCCACAACTACAAGGAACGCGGCATGGATCTGGGCGAACTGGACATCATTG
The DNA here is from genome assembly GCF_055484735.1 of Pseudomonas sp. 15C. NCBI lineage: Bacteria > Pseudomonadati > Pseudomonadota > Gammaproteobacteria > Pseudomonadales > Pseudomonadaceae > Pseudomonas > Pseudomonas sp. 15C. The sequence continues at coordinate 48,150 of NZ_JBUDGD010000001.1, forward strand.
CTTTCGCCAGCCTCAAACGCGAAGTGCTGGACCTGAACAGTCACTTTCCACCGCCGACCGAATATTTGCGTCAGGGCTGGCGCTCGCTGTCGCTGGTCGGCCCGACGTTCGCCCGCGTGTTGTTCGCACACCCGGATGCACCGGATTTTCTGCGCAGCAACCTGGGGCGCAGCATTGTGTTTGATGTCGGGATCAGCCTGTGACGCCACTCCAACAATTGATTGCCGATGTGCCGCAAACCGGACGAGTTCGCTGGATCGGCGTGCGTCCCGAATCACGCGGGCCGATGCTTGAGCTCGATGCCGTGGAGGCACGTCTGGAGGCTGGCTTGACAGGCGACCACGCCCGCCCCGGTGTGCGTAACGCGCGCCAGGTGACACTGATTCAGTGGGAACATCTGGCGGTGATCAACGCTTTGATGGGCCGCTCTGACGATGATCCGATCAAGCCTGAAGACCTGCGGCGCAATCTGGTCATCAGCGGTATCAATCTGTTTAGTCTGAAGGGTCGGCGTTTTCGCATCGGTCAGGCAATATTCGAAACCACCGGCTGGTGTCAGCCCTGTGCACGTCTGCAGAACAACCTCGGCCCGGGCACCTTTCAAGCGGTGCGCGGACATGGCGGAATTACCGCACGGGTGCTACAAAGCGGGATCATTCGCCTCGACGACCGGGTCAGCGTCGAACCGGTGCCGGACAGCGGCTATGCTGCGTTCAATCCCGGATAAAAACTGCTGTAGCGTGTGCCCATTCAGCAACGTCTACCTGACGAGGCCAATATGACCAGCCGCCTGAAACCCGAAGACCAAAAGCATGTCGAAGAGTACCTGCAACTGTCCCAACACCGAGTCGAGCGCCGGCCTTTCCGGCCGTGGATGCTCCTGGTGCTGGTGCTGGCAGTGACCATTGGTCTCGGCCTGTTGAGCCGACTTATCAGTTACCTGACGCTTTGAGCTGCTTGGCGCTCGCAGAGGTAACGATGACAAAGAATTCCTTTAAAAACCTTGCGAGTTATCCCTATGTCCCATCGTATTGTCATTGTCGGCGGCGGCGCCGGCGGTCTGGAGTTGGCTACCCGTCTGGGTAAGACTCTGGGCAAGCGCGGTACCGCCAGCGTGATGCTGGTCGACGCCAACCTCACCCACATCTGGAAACCACTGCTGCACGAAGTGGCCGCCGGGTCGCTGAACTCTTCCGAAGATGAACTCAACTATGTCGCTCAGGCGAAATGGAACCACTTCGAGTTCCAGCTCGGGCGCATGAGCGGCCTTGATCGCGCGCAGAAGAAAATCCAGCTGGCGGCCACCTACGACGAAAACGGCATCGAGCTGGTTCCGGCGCGTGAAGTTGCGTACGACTCACTGGTGATCAGCGTCGGCAGCACCACTAACGATTTCGGCACTCAGGGCGCGGCGCAGCACTGCCTGTTCCTCGACACCCGCAAGCAGGCCGAGCGCTTTCACCAACAACTGCTCAACCACTATCTGCGCGCCCACGCCGGGCAGACCGATGTGGTCGAGCAGATCAGCGTGGCCATCGTCGGTGCCGGCGCTACCGGCGTCGAACTGGCGGCCGAGCTGCACAATGCTGCGCATGAACTGGCGGCTTACGGACTGGACCGGATCAAACCGGAAAACATGCACATCACCTTGATCGAGGCCGGCCCACGGGTGCTGCCCGCGCTACCGGAACGCATCAGCGGCCCGGTGCACAAAACCCTGGAAAAGCTCGGGGTCAATGTGCTGACCAATGCTTCGGTCAGCGAAGTGACTGCCGACAGCCTGATCACTGCCGACGGCAACCAGATCAAGGCCAGCCTGAAAGTCTGGGCGGCCGGTATTCGCGCACCGGGTTTCCTCAAGGACATCGATGGTCTGGAAACCAACCGCATCAATCAGCTGCAAGTATTGCCGACCCTGCAAACCACCCGCGACGAAAACATCTTCGCTTTCGGCGATTGTGCCGCCTGCCCGCAACCGGGCAGCGATCGCAACGTGCCGCCACGGGCCCAAGCGGCACACCAACAGGCCTCGCTGCTGGCCAAGTCGCTGAAGCTGCGCATCGAAGGCAAGACCCTGCCGGAGTACAAATACACCGACTACGGCTCACTGATCTCGCTGTCGCGTTTTTCGGCTGTGGGTAACCTGATGGGCAACCTGACGGGCAGCGTGATGCTCGAAGGCTGGCTGGCGCGGATGTTTTACGTGTCGCTGTACCGCATGCACCAGATGGCGCTGTACGGGCCGTTTCGCACGGCGATGCTGATGCTCGGCAGCAAGATCGGCCGCGGTACCGAGCCGCGTCTGAAGCTGCATTGATCAAGGCCTGGGAAGGCAAATCCTGACCCAGTACACCTCTGCTTTGGGAGCCAGCCTGCTGGCTCCCACACTTTTTTGTGCCTGGCTCGGAGTCGGGGCTACACGCCGACCATTGTAGGAGTGAGCCTGCTCGCGATAGCGGTGAATCAGCCAAGTCGATTTGACTGACGCACCGCTATCGCGAGCAGGCTCACTCCTACATTTGCCCTGCATTTCTGTCTCGTAATGTATCCCCCTAGGCATATCTCACTTTCTCTTACAAACCCCGCGCGCCACGACACAGTCGCGATACACCGCCGCCGCTTAATGGCCACACCCGAGCGCACCTGCTCAGGGCTTCGTCCTTAACGTGTGGCTGCGCTGTGCAGCCAGGAGAATGTCAATGTCGCGTACTTCGACCCTCGGTAAAAAATCCATTGGCCTGTTCGGCGCCGCGCTCGCCGGTGGGCTGATGTTGTCCGGTTCGGTATTTGCCGCCCAGCCATTGGCGCAGGGCTACATGGTCGCCTCGGCGGAAACCTCGGTGAAGGCGCCGGAAGGCAAATGCGGTGAAGGTAAATGCGGTGATGCTTCGATGGCCAAGACCGACAGCGACGGTGACGGCAAGGTGTCCCGTGCGGAGTTCATCAAGGTCGCGCCGAAGTCCGACTTCGACAAGATCGACACCAACCACGACGGCTTCATCGACGAGCAAGAGGCCTACAACAACGTGAAGGCCAACTTCGAAGCCAATGGCAAGAAGATGCCCAAAAGCCTGTTCGAGCATCTGAAGGATCAAGACGGCGCCTGATTCAGCAGGCAATCAAGCCGCGCTTTTTAAAGAAAAGCGCGGCTTTTTCATATCTGGCACTTACAACTGAAAGCGCCGCACCATGCCTTGCAGGGCGTTGGCCAGTTTCGACAATTCGTGGCTGGAGGCGCTGGTCTGGTCGGCACCTGCCGCGGAGCGTACCGACAAATCACGAATGTTGACCAGATTGCGATCCACTTCCCGCGCCACCTGCGCCTGTTCCTCGGCAGCGCTGGCGATGACCAGATTACGCTCGTGAATCTCGTGCACTGACGCGGTGATCGTCTGCAACGCTTCACCGGCGCGCGCCGCCATGCTCAGCGTGGTATTTGCACGCGCCGCACTGGCCTGCATCGACTCCAGCGCCAGACTCGAGCCGTTGCGCATGCCCTGCACCATCTGCTCGATTTCCTGGGTCGATTGCTGGGTGCGATGGGCCAGCGCGCGCACCTCATCGGCGACCACGGCAAAACCGCGCCCGCTTTCGCCCGCCCGCGCCGCTTCAATCGCCGCGTTAAGCGCCAACAGGTTGGTCTGCTCGGCAATCGCGCGAATCACGTCGAGCACCTTGCCGATGTCCTGGGACTGATTGGCCAACGATTGCACCAACTCGCCGGTGTGCTGCACATCAGCGGCCAGGGCACTGATGGCGCTGGCAGTCTCGCTGACCCGCTCCTGCCCCAGTTGCGCCGAATCGCTGGATTGGCGAGTGGCGTCACTGGTCGAAACGGCGTTGCGCGCGACCTCCTCCACTGCAGTGGTCATTTCGTTGACCGCGGTGGCCGCCTGTTCGATTTCATTGTTCTGCTGTTGCAGGCCCTGGGAGCTGTCGAGCGTCACTGCGTTGAGTTCGTCGGCAGCGGAGGCCAGTTGCGTGGCCGAGCCGCTGATGCCCTGCAAGGTCTCGCGCAGGTTCTGCTGCATGGTCGCCAGTGCCTTGAGCAAACGGCTGACTTCGTCATTGCCCTGAGTCTCGATAGGACGGGTCAGATCGCCCTGAGCCACGCTTTCAGCGGCGCTGACTGCACTGCTCAGCGGTCGCACGATGCTGCGTGTCAGCAGCATGGCAAGCGCCACGGTCGCAAGCGCCGCCAGTGCGATGAACACGCTGACGATGGTGCGCGACGTGGCGTAATGGGCGGCTGACTTCTGGCTTTCCAGCGCGACCTGTTTGGCGAACAGATCCGCCAGATCATTGAGTTGTTTACCGGAGCCGTCTACTACGGTTTTCATGTCGACGAGCAGCAGTTTGGTCAATTCGTCACGCTTGCCCTGCTCGGCCAGGGTGAACGATTGGGCAATCCCGGTGCGGTACGCGGCAAAGGTCTGCTTGAACTGGTCATAGAGCTGCTGGCCCTCTGGCGTGGTGACCAGATTGTCGTAGGCGGTGATTTTCTCGCTGAGCTCTTTATCGCGGGTGTCCATCTGGCCGCGGTAAGTCGGGATGTTCTTCGGATCTTCGTCCAGCGCCATGCGCAAGGAGATGGTACGGATACGCAGCATCAGCTCGCGGATCTCATCGCCGCCGCGAATGCTGGGCAGCCACTGAGTCTCCACGGCGACTTCACTGTCGCGAATGCTCGACATCTGCCCGAGGGCGAATACGCCCAGCAAGGCCACCAATACCGCGATCAGGGCAAAGCCCAAGGCAGCCCGCGGAGCAATATTCAACTGACGAAGCAACATGACGAACGCCCTTATTCTTGTATTGGCCAGATGCGAGGGGCGAAGCCATGGCAGTCCCCTCGTGTTAGCGGGCTATCGGCCGGTTGTATGACGACTTGAAGGGATTTGCCTTTTCAGCAGCCAAAAAAAATCCCCGTATCTTTCGATACGAGGATTTTCAATATGGTCGGGGTAAGGGGATTCGAACTCCTGACATCCTGCTCCCAAAGCAGGCGCGCTACCGGACTGCGCTATACCCCGGTAAAAAAAAGGCGACCTTTCAAAGATCGCCTTCTTCGATCAGCGCTTTTGGCCTCTGATCTTAAGATTCGATCCCAGCGCTAACTGGTTTCAAAAATGGTGGGTCGTGTGGGATTCGAACCTACGACCAATTGGTTAAAAGCCAACTGCTCTACCAACTGAGCTAACGACCCAAAAATGGTCGGGGTAAGGGGATTCGAACTCCTGACATCCTGCTCCCAAAGCAGGCGCGCTACCGGACTGCGCTATACCCCGGTTTGAAATTGGCTCCGTGACCAGGACTCGAACCTGGGACCCAATGATTAACAGTCATTTGCTCTACCGACTGAGCTATCACGGAACTACATATTTCAATTACAACGGTGAAACCTGAAGCTTCTCGACACCGTTTTCGCATCGCTGCGTTCGTGTGTCTGAGGCGCGCTATTCTACAACCTAGAACACCTCTGTCAACCCCCTAAATTGCTTTCAAGTTAATGATTTGCAACTTATTTCAGTTTTCAACCCAGTGAGTTGAAACGCTGCCGGTGACTGACTGCGGGGCGCACTTTACAAGCCTTTTCCTTTGAGTTCAACAGCCTAACGAAAAAAAAGGCCCCACAATGTGGGGCCTCGGTTTTTTCCTTGCCGCATGGCATCAGTTGAAAACGATTTCCTCGCTCTCGACGGTGCCGGTTGCGGTGTCGCCTGGCATGAAGTGACCGGAAAGGATCAACTGTGCCAGCGGGTTTTCGATCCAGCGCTGAATCGCACGCTTCAATGGCCGTGCGCCATAGACCGGGTCGTAACCGACGGCAATCAGCTTGTCCATCGCCTCCGGGCTCAATTCCAGCTTCAACTCGCGCTCGGCCAGACGGCTGCGCAGACGGCCCAGCTGGATCTCGGTAATGCCCGCGATCTGATCACGCGCCAGCGGCTCGAAGATCACCACTTCGTCGACACGGTTGATGAACTCCGGACGGAAGTGCGACGTCAGCGCGTCCATCACTGCTGCACGCTGCGCTTCACGATCACCGACGAGTTCCTGGATCTGCATCGAGCCAAGGTTCGAGGTCATCACGATCACCGTGTTGCGGAAATCCACCGTACGGCCATGGCTGTCGGTCAGGCGCCCATCCTCGAGCACTTGCAGCAGGATGTTGAATACATCCGGGTGCGCCTTCTCGACTTCGTCCATCAGGATCACCGAGTAAGGCTTGCGCCGCACTGCTTCGGTCAGATAACCGCCCTCTTCATAGCCAACGTAGCCAGGTGGCGCGCCGATCAGACGAGCCACGGAATGTTTCTCCATGAACTCGGACATGTCGATACGCACCATCGCCTCTTCAGTGTCGAAGAGGAATTCGGCCAGCGCCTTGCACAGCTCGGTTTTACCGACACCGGTCGGGCCGAGGAACATGAACGAACCGCTCGGACGATTCGGGTCAGACAGCCCGGCGCGCGAACGGCGTACCGCGTTGGCCACGGCCACGACTGCTTCTTCCTGACCGATCACGCGTTTGTGCAACAGGCTTTCCATCTTCATCAGCTTGTCGCGCTCGCCTTCGAGCATTTTCGACACCGGGATGCCGGTCCATTTCGACACGACTTCGGCGATCTCTTCTTCAGTGACCTTGCTGCGCAGCAACTGGTTTTCGCTCTTGCCGTGCTGGTCGACCATTTGCAGGCTGCGCTCCAGATCCGGGATCACACCGTATTGCAACTCGGCCATGCGGTTCAGATCGCCTTTGCGCCGGGCCGCTTCCAGTTCCTGACGCGATTGCTCGATCTTCTGCTGGATCTGTGCAGAACCCTGCACTTCGGCTTTTTCCGAGTTCCAGATTTCTTCCAGATCGGAATACTCACGCTCGTGGCGCTCGATTTCTTCCTGGAGTTTTTCCAGGCGTTTCTTCGCTGCGTCGTCGCTTTCTTTCTTCAGCGCCTGGGATTCGACTTTCAGCTGAATCAGGCGCCGCTCCAGACGATCGAGCACTTCCGGCTTGGAGTCGATTTCCATGCGGATGCGGCTGGCGGCCTCGTCGATCAGGTCGATGGCCTTGTCCGGCAGTTGCCGATCAGTAATGTAGCGATGGCTGAGCTTGGCCGCGGCGATAATCGCGCCATCGGTGATCGCGACTTTATGGTGGACCTCGTAACGCTCTTTGAGGCCGCGCAGAATCGCGATGGTGTCTTCTTCGCTCGGTTCATCCACCAGCACTTTCTGGAAACGCCGCTCGAGCGCCGCGTCCTTCTCTATATATTGGCGGTACTCGTTGAGCGTGGTCGCACCGACGCAATGCAGCTCGCCACGGGCCAGCGCAGGCTTGAGCATGTTGCCGGCATCCATCGAGCCTTCGCCTTTACCGGCGCCGACCATGGTGTGCAGTTCGTCGATGAACAGAATGATCTGCCCTTCCTGTTTCGACAGCTCATTGAGCAGGCCTTTGAGGCGCTCTTCGAACTCACCGCGGTACTTGGCACCGGCAATCAGCGCGCCCATGTCCAGCGACAGCAGACGCTTGCCCTTGAGGCCGTCCGGCACTTCGCCGTTGATGATGCGCTGGGCCAGGCCTTCGGCGATGGCAGTTTTACCCACGCCTGGCTCACCGATCAGCACCGGGTTGTTCTTGGTGCGACGTTGCAGGACCTGAATGGTACGGCGGATTTCGTCGTCACGGCCGATCACCGGATCGAGCTTGCCGTCTTCGGCACGCTTGGTCAGGTCGACGGTGTATTTATCCAGCGCCTGCCGCGACTCCTCGTGATTGGCGTCATTGACTGCTTCGCCGCCACGCAGGTTGTTGATTGCGTTTTCCAGAGCTTTCTTGCTCACGCCCTGACCGAGCAGCAACTTGCCGAGCTTGCTGTTCTCGTCCATCGCGGCGAGCAGCACCAGTTCGCTGGAAATGAACTGATCGCCCTTCTGCTGGGCCAGGCGGTCGGCCTGATTGAGCAGGCGCGCCAGATCCTGCGACATGTTCACATCGCCAGTCGGGTTCTGGATTTTCGGTAATTGGTCGAGCTCTTTGGTCAGCTCTTTACGCAAGCTGTTGACGTCAAAGCCTACCTGCATCAGCAGCGGCTTGATCGAACCGCCCTGCTGTTCAAGCATGGCCTGCATCAAGTGCGCCGGCTCGATGGCCGGATGATCGTGGCCGACTGCCAACGACTGGGCGTCGGACAAGGCCAACTGTAATTTGCTGGTCAAACGGTCTATACGCATGGGTCACCTTCCTTTTGAGCAGGCCGGACCTAAGAAACCATCCTGAATAAAGAAGCCTGCCAGATACCGCTATAGATGCGGTCGATTCTGCAAGATTCAAGCGTCAGAGAGTTGATACAGGTCAGGCAAGTCTAGCGGGTGAGCCAGATCAAGGAAGCGAACCGACCGGTGCGTGACGCACGGCGATAGGAGAAGAAGCGCGGATCGGTCACGGTGCAGAAACCGCCGCCATAAACAGCGGTAACACCGCGTTCAGCCAGACGCAGGCGCGCCAGCTGATAGATGTCGGCCATGAACTTGCCGGGATTGTGGCTCGGCATGAAGGCTGTCGCCGCTTCCGGCAATTGATTGATGAAGACTTCGCGCACTTCCGCGCCGACTTCAAAGGCTTGCGGGCCTATGGCTGGGCCGAGCCAGACGAGAACATCTTCAGGTGCAACATTGAGGCTGTCGAGGGTGGCTTCAAGCACCCCTGCCGCCAAGCCACGCCAGCCGGCATGGGCCGCCGCTACGCGAGTGCCGGCACGGTTGCAGAACAGGGCCGGCAGGCAATCGGCCGTCATCGCCGCGCAGGCAATACCCGGCGTTGCGGTCCAACTGGCATCGGCAGTCGCAACGATAGAGGGATCAGCATGCGCAACGGTAATCCCGTGCACCTGCTGCAACCAGGCAGGCTGTATGGAGAAGTGCTCAGTCAGACGCCGACGATTCTCGGCAACGGCCTCAGGACGGTCATCAACATGATCGCCCAGATTGAGGCTGTCGAACGGCGCCTCGCTGACACCACCCTCGCGGGTGGTGACGCAGGCTTTGACGCTGGCCGGCGCAGGCCAGTCCGGCGTCAGCCAGTTCATCCGACGAAGGCCTCGCGATCCTGCTTGAGCAGGGTCAGCAGCCAGACGAAATCTTCCGGCAGCGGTGATTCCCAGCTCATCCGCTCACCGCTCGTCGGGTGATCGAGTTCGAGGAAACGCGCGTGCAGGGCCTGACGCGGGAAGTGCTTGAGCGATTCGACCATGGTCGGGTTCGCTGCAGGCGGAATGCGGAAACGCCCGCCGTACGCCGGGTCGCCGACCAACGGGAAGTTGATGTGCGCCATGTGCACGCGGATCTGGTGCGTACGACCGGTTTCCAGCTTCACTCGCACGTGGGTGTGCGACCGGAAACGCTCCAGCACGCGGTAGTGGCTGACGGCAGGCTTGCCGCCCTCCATCACCGCCATGCGCTGGCGCTGCTGGCCGTGGCGACCGATCGGGGCGTTGATCTTGCCACCGGCAGTCACGACACCGATCACGATGCACTCATAGATGCGACTGACGCTGCGGCTCTGCAACTGCGTGACCAGTTTGGTCTGCGCCTGAATGGTCTTGGCCACCACCATCAGACCGGTGGTGTCCTTGTCCAGACGATGGACGATGCCGGCCCGTGGGACATTGATGATGTCCGGCACATGGTGCAACAAGGCATTGAGCAGGGTGCCATCGGCGTGACCGGCAGCCGGGTGCACCACCAGGCCCGCAGGCTTGTTGATCACCAGAATGTCGTCATCTTCATAGACGATGTCGAGCTCGATGTCCTGGGCGATCCACTCGCCCTGGGCTTCCTGCTCGGCCGTCAGTTCGAGGACGGCACCGCCATGCACGATGTCGCGCGGGCGGATCACCGCCCCGTCCACAGTCAGGCGACCTTCTTTGATCCAGGCGGAAAGGCGCGAGCGCGAGTGCTCAGCGAAGAGTTGGGCGGCGACTTGATCGAGGCGTTGGCCGCCCAATTCGGACGGCACCTCTGCGCGAAGTTCTATTTTATCGGACATGCTCGGACTGGGCGTCGGCACAGCCTTTGGTTTCGGCTGCGCGCTTGTGGTTAAATACGGCGTCTTTTGCCCCGAGGCTTTTCAACGGGGCGCTCATCATAACAGGACGGCCCCGCCCAAGACAGCGGCCGTCATAGGGACGCAAGCCGCCATGCAAGTGAAACACCTGCTGCTGATCGCCATCCTCGCATTGACCGCTGCTTGCTCATCGAAGGAAGTCGTAGACGAAAACCTCAGCGAAGCCGAGCTGTACCAGCAGGCTCAGACTGATCTGGACAACAACAGCTACACCAGCGCCACAGCCAAGCTGAAGGCCCTGGAGTCGCGTTATCCGTTCGGTCGCTACGCCGATCAGGCTCAGCTGGAGTTGATCTACGCCAACTACAAGAACGCCGAGCCGGAAGCTGCAAAGTCCGCCGCCGAGCGTTTCATTCGTTTGCATCCGCAGCACCCGAACGTGGATTACGCGTACTACCTCAAGGGTCTGACCTCGTTCGACCAGGACGTCGGCCTGCTGGCGCGCTTCCTGCCGCTGGACATGACCAAGCGTGACCCGGGCGCGGCCCGTGACTCGTACAACGAGTTCGCCCAGCTCACCAGCCGCTTTCCGAACAGCCGCTACGCGCCGGACGCCAAGCAGCGCATGATCTACCTGCGCAACCTGCTGGCGGCCTACGAAATCCACGTGGCCGACTACTACCTGACCCGTCAGGCCTACGTCGCCGCCGCTAACCGTGGCCGTTACGTGGTGGAAAACTTCCAGGAAACCCCATCGGTCGGCGACGGCCTGGCGGTGATGACCGAAGCCTACCAGCGTCTGCACCTGGACGATCTGGCGGCCACCAGTCTGGAAACCTTGAAGCTCAACTACCCGGATCACCCGAGCCTGCAGGACGGCCAGTTCGTGCCGCGCGTTGCCGAAGCCGACAACCGCTCGTTCCTGAGCAAGGCGACTTTGGGCCTGATCGAATCGCGTCCACCGCTGCCACCGGGCGAAACCCGCGCCAACCAGGACGTACAGAAGCAGTTCCAGGATGCCAAAGACGCGATCCCGAACGAGCTCAAGCCGAAAGACGAAAACGGCGACGTGATCGAAGAGCCGGAGCCGGAATCCACCGACACCGACCGCTCGTGGTTCAGCTACATGACCTTCGGCGTGTTCGACTGAGCACACCGGCGGTAACAAAAAGGGAGATCTGCGGATCTCCCTTTTTTATTGCGGCGCTTTAATCCGCTGTGCGCTGCTCGGGTCCTTGGCTAAACTGCCGGATCATCAGTCGAAAAGCCGCTCATCATGCTTCGTTTATTGTTCTGGATCGCCGTGATCTTCGCCGCCATCTGGCTCTGGCGTAAATTCAAGGCCCCCGCCGCCTCCAATCAGTCCCAGCGCAATTCTCGCGAGCAAGACGCGGCGCCCATGGTGCGCTGTGCCCATTGCGGCGTGCACCTGCCCCGCGATCGCGCGCTGGGCAATCAGCAACAGTGGTATTGCAGCCAGGCTCATCTCGAGCAAGGCCCGGGCGCCAGTGGTCGCTGACGCCACTACCGACAGCAAACAGGCGCAGCGTCTGCTGCGTCTTTATCATCTGTACCGTCTGAGCGTCGGCATCACCTTGGTGCTGCTGATTTCAAGCAACATGGACAACCGCCTGCTGACGTCGGCCAACGACGACTTGCTGCGCGGCGGCAGTTGGCTGTATCTGGTTCTGAATATTCTGCTGGTGGTGTTTCTCGAAAACACCCGCCGGCCCGGGCAATTGTTCAGCCTGGCACTGGTCGACGTGCTGCTTCTGTGCGGTTTGTTCTTCGCAGCAGGCGGCGTTGGCAGTGCGCTGGGCAACTTGTTGATTGTCTCCGTGGCGATCAGCAACACCCTGCTGCGCCGGCGCATCGGCCTGTTGATTGCGGCCATCGCCGCGCTGGGCATTGTCGGTTCGAGTTTCCTGCTCGGTTTTAGCCATCCCCTGAGCGCCAATGAATACCTGCAGGCCGGTACGCTCGGCGCGCTGTGCTTTGCCGCCTCGCTATTGGTGCAGGGGCTTATCCGTCGCCTCGAGGTCAGCGAAACCCTGGCCGAGCAGCGCGCCAGCGAAGTGGTTAGCCTTGAAGCTCTGAATGCCTTGATCCTGCAACGCATGCGCACCGGCATTCTCGTTCTCGATCATGAGCGTCGCGTGCTGCTGGCCAATCACAGCGCGCAAATCCTGCTCGCCCGCTCGCACCTGCAGGGCCACTTGATCGATGAGTATTCGCCGGCGCTGGTCGAGCGCCTGCAACTGTGGATGAACAATCCGACCCTGCGTCCGCAAAGCCTGAAAGTCCCTGGCAATGGCATAGAACTTCAACCGAACTTCATCGCGCTAGAGCAGAGCCCAAATCCGCGCACCCTGGTGTTTCTTGAAGACCTCGCGCAAATCACCCAGCAGGCGCAGCAATTGAAGCTCGCCGCGCTCGGCCGATTGACCGCCGGCATCTCCCACGAAATCCGCAATCCGTTGGGGGCGATCAGCCATGCCGCGCAACTGTTGGCCGAGTCCGAGGAACTCGATAGTGCCGATCGGCGTCTGACGCAGATTATTCAAGACCACTCTCAACGCATGAATCGAGTTATCGAAAACGTCCTGCAGCTGTCCCGTCGTCAGCAGAGTGCCCCGCAACGGCTGGACCTCAAACCGTGGCTGGAGAACTTCGTTGCCGAAAGCCGCGAGCAGGCCGGCGAGCATCAGCAGATCCATCTGCGGATCAATTCCGGGGACTTCACCACGCTGATGGACCCGAACCAGCTGCGGCAGATTCTCGACAACCTGCTGCGCAACGGCTGGCGTCACAGTGCCCTGCTGCACGAACAGGCTGAGGTCTGGCTGGCGCTGTTCACTGACCCCGACAGCCAGTTGGCGGTACTTGAGGTACAGGATAACGGCCCCGGCGTACCGGCCGAGGAACAGGCGCATCTGTTCGAACCGTTCTTCACCACCAGCAGCCAGGGCACCGGCCTGGGTCTTTATCTGTCCCGTGAGCTGTGCGAAAGCAACCAAGCACGCCTAGACTTTCAATCACGCCAAGGCGGCGGCTGCTTTCGCATCACCTTTGCTCACGGACGGAAACAAAGTTGAATACAAGCCCACGGCAAAAAATCCTCATTGTTGACGACGAACCGGACATCCGCGAACTGCTGGAAATCACCTTGGGGCGTATGAAACTCGACACCCACAGCGCGCGCAATCTCGCCGAGGCACAAGCACTTTTGCTGCGCGAAGCGTTCGATCTGTGCCTGACCGACATGCGCCTTCCCGACGGCACGGGGCTGGAGTTGGTGCAGCACATCCAGCAACGTTATCCACAACTGCCGGTGGCGATGATTACCGCGTATGGCAGCCTGGAAACCGCAATCAATGCGCTCAAGGCCGGGGCTTTCGACTTTCTGACCAAACCGGTCGACCTCACTCGCCTGCGCGAACTGGTCAGCAGTGCCTTGCGCATGCCGGCGGCCGGTGGCATTTGCACACCGATCGATCGGCATTTGCTCGGCGATTCACCGCCGATGCGTAATCTGCGCAAGCAGATCGACAAACTCGCGCGCAGTCAGGCGCCGGTGTACATCAGCGGTGAATCAGGCAGCGGCAAGGAACTGGTCGCGCGGCTGATCCATGAACAAGGGCCGCGCGCCAGCCAGCCGTTCGTGCCGGTCAACTGCGGGGCGATTCCGTCGGAGTTGATGGAAAGCGAGTTTTTCGGTCATCGCAAAGGCAGTTTCACTGGCGCGGTCGAAGACAAGCCGGGACTGTTCCAGGCGGCCCATGGCGGCACATTGTTTCTTGATGAAGTGGCGGACTTGCCCTTGTCGATGCAGGTCAAGCTGCTGCGAGCCATCCAGGAAAAAGCCGTGCGCAGTGTCGGCGGTCAGCAGGAAACCGTGGTCGACGTGCGGATTCTTTGCGCCACGCACAAGGACCTCGATGCCGAAGTCGCCGCCGAGCGCTTTCGTCAGGATCTGTATTACCGCTTGAACGTGATCGAGCTGCGCGTGCCGTCCCTGCGAGAGCGGCGCGATGACATCCAGGCGCTGGCGATGCACATGCTCAAGCGTTTGGCCAAGGACACCGGCCAGCCTGCCGCGAGCCTGCATCCGCAGGCGCTGGAGGCGCTGAAGAATTACCGCTTCCCCGGCAATGTGCGCGAACTGGAAAACGTCCTCGAGCGAGCCCATACCCTGTGCGAGAACCGTATGATCGAGGCCGGAGATCTGCGCCTTAGCGAGGGTAACAGTGCGGCAGACGGCGCGATTGCCGATCTGACGCAAATCGACAATCTCGAAGATTATCTGGAGAACGTCGAGCGCAAGCTGATCCTGCAGGCGCTGGAAGAGACGCGCTGGAACCGCACGGCGGCGGCGCAGCGCCTGAGTCTTTCGTTTCGGTCGATGCGCTACAGGCTGAAGAAACTCGGTCTGGATTGAGGGCCTCTTCGCGAGCAGGCTCACTCCTACATGGATCTGTGATGTGCCCAATTTTTTTTGAACACCAAGGACCAATGTAGGAGTGAGCCTGCTCGCGATGACGCCCTATCAGACACCGAGCGTTATCAGATCAAATACGCCCCTCAGGTGCATACGGCGCCGGATCAATAATCGGCGCCCGGCCCAACATCACATCGGCAAACAACTGACACGACGCCGGCGCCAGCACCAGCCCGTTACGGTAATGCCCGCAATTGAGCCACAAGCCATCGAACCCCGGCACCCGGCCGATGTAAGGAACCCCCTCCGGCGAGCCCGGACGCAGCCCGGCCCAGTGCCCGACCACTTCGGCATCGGCCAGCGCCGGCAACAGCTCGACCGCCGATGTCTTGAGGCTTTCCAGCGCGACGTCGGTTGGCGTCTTGTCGTAGCCTGCGTGCTCCAGCGTACTGCCGATCAGAATATGCCCGTCGCGACGCGGAATCGCATAACGCCCCTTGGCCAGCACCATGCTCGGCAGGAAGTCCGCAGCGCATTTATAAAGAATCATCTGCCCTTTGACCGGTTCCACCGGCAGTGTCAGGTCCAGGGTCTTGAGCAAGTCGCCGCTCCACGCCCCGGCAGTCAGTACCACCTGATCGCCAGCGATGACACCACCGGCCGTTTCAACCCCAATCACACGTTCGCCGTCGCGAGCGAAACCGCTGACTTCGCACTGCTCGTGAATGGTCACGTTGGGCAACGCCTGCAACGCTGCTTTCAAGGATTTCACCAGCCGCGGATTGCGCACATTGGCGACATCGGCCATGTAGATCGCTCGCGAAAAACCGCCGCCCAGCACCGGCACCGCGTCATGCGCCGCGGAGATATCCACAGAGCGCAGCGGGCGGTTTTCGCGCTCGGCCCACGCCAGTGCCTCGGCTTCGTCATCCAGGTCCAGCCAGTACAGGCCGGTAGTGTGCACTTCTGGATCAACACCCGTGTCGGCAAACAGCCGCGCGCCGAGCTGTGGATAAAAATCCTGCGACCAGTGCGCCAGCGCGGTGACCGCCGGGCTATAACGCCACGGGTACAGCGGCGACACGATACCGCCGCCCGCCCAGGACGATTCCTGGCCAAGGTGCGAACGATCCAGCAGCACCACGCTGCGCACTTCGGAGGCGATATTGTAGGCAGTCAGCAGGCCTATCACCCCGCCACCGACAATCACCACTTGCTGTTGCCTGGTCATGTTTGATCCAACCGTAAAAAAGACAGTGGGCGCAAAAGGCGCCCGAAAGAAAGCGCCTCAGCGGCCCCAGCAATCCTTGGTGGTCAGCCCGGTGGTCGCGTTGTTCATGCCCCTGACACCGGTGTTGGTCAGGGTGAAATCGCCGCATTTGTCAGTGGCCATCGACGTGCCGCTTTTGCGTGTTGCGGTCAGCACAAAGGTCTGGTCAGTGATCGTCGGCGTGAGGGTGTAGAAGTCATTGCCGGCACTCAGCCCGGTGACGCCGGTGTAGACATTGTTGCGGGTGTAGAACCGTTCGAGGATCTGCGCCTGTTCCGAGAGCAGCGATACCACTTCGGCGCGACGGCCCTTTTTCATGTACTCGGTGTAGCTCGGTGCGGCGATGGTAATGACGATCCCGATGATCGCAATCACGATCATGATTTCGATCAGGGTGAAACCTCGGTTGGTTCTGCGCATGCCTCAAACTCTCGCTTACTGGATTTGTCGCCACATGATACGACGGCTGCCGCCACCGCCCTTCTCCACGACGGTGGTGATGGCGCCACTGGAGTCGGTCAGAAGCTTGGTCTTGGCATCGGCGGAAACCACGTTAAGGGTCGGGATGCCCCCGGTGAACACCACGCCGCTGGATATCGTGTCATTGCCGTCGACCAAACGGTCACCATTGGTGTCGATCACGGCATAGTTGAGCATCTTACCGCTGAACGCCTCCAGTTCGACCAGTTTGCCGGTGCCGAAACTTGCACAGGGATCGGTGGTGTCGACGCTGGCCGTGGTAAACACGATTCGCCCGAGCACAAGGCTGGCCTGGTTGATGACCCGCTCGCCGGTCAGCACGTTGTTATACACCAGCGGCAAATACCAGCCCTTCTCACCCGGATACGTCGTGTCATTCTGCGTGGTGGTCAGGAACTGCCCGGTGCTGCCGGAAAACGACCCGGTAATCGCCTGCGCCTGCAAACTGCTGACGGTAATTTGTCCCGAGCCGCCATCGGCATCCCATACCGAGTAGAACCCTTGCTGATCCTTGTTGCTCTTGTCGGCAGTTTCGTTGAATTTGCCGGTGCCGAAAAACACCTGCTTGCCGCCCTGCGGGTTATCCGCCAGCAGCGGTTGCGCGGTGATCGGCTGCGTCGCCCCACCCGGGGCGGTGAACAACGGTTTGCCGGCAAACGCCACGCCCCAGCTTTCCGGAGCCGTCGCACTCAAGTCGAATTTCCACATACGCCCTTTCAAGTCGCCGCCATACGCCGCCTGCACCACGTTCAACGAATTGACTCTTAGCTCCACCGATGACAGGCCATTGGTGGTTTCCGTGCTGTCGATAACAATCTTTTTGATCAACGATCCATCACGAACATCCAGTACGTACAACGCCGCGACACCAGAATTGCTGCCGTAGCCATTGGCAATGAACGCGGCCCAGCGACCATCGGCCAAGCGTGCCACTTCCGGACGGGCGTAGGCGTAACCCAGATCATTGAAAGCGTTGGCCGTGCTGGCGGTGGCCGGCGCGCTGACCTCCCACAGGGCACGAATCACATTGCCCGCCGAAGCATCGAACAGTTGCAGCCCGTAGAAGGTTTTACCGCCGGCACCGGTGCCGCCTATGGCCAGGGTCTTCCAGGTAGTGCCGGACTGCACGTCAAACACCCCGACCTGACCATCGACGAGAAACTTGTGACTGACGCCGTTGACGTAGTTGGTATCGGCGATCAGGCGCAGCGACGGCAGCACGCTGGACGGCATGTAGGCATAACGGCGCGTGCCGTTCGCCGAATTGATCACGTTGACAAAACCGTCGTTGGCGTTGACCACCAGACTGGTATTCATGTTGGCTGCTTTGGTCGCCAGGTAGGTCGTGTAACTGGTATCGGCGGACAGATCGGACGCGGTCTTCTCCGCAGGCGACGCGAGCACCAGCGGCGAATTGATGATGTCGCCGAGCAACACGCTGCGCACTTTGAGCCCGGCTTTGTTGGTGCCCTTGCTCCACTCCACCAGATCATTGCCAGTGATGCCGGTAGGCAAGCCCTGATTGAGGGTGGCCTGCTGCACCGGAGAGAAGTTGCCGAAGGCCAGGGATATCGGCGCATTGCTCACGGTGTTCCACGACTGGAAAGTCGGCGCCGTGGCGGACGGCACAATGGTGGTGTCGGTGGTCCACTGTGCGCTGGACGTATTCACCGTACCGGCCGAGGTAAAGCCGAACGAGCGGATCGTCCCGCGCCAATCCTTGGGATCGTAAGTGGTCTGATAGAAACTGCTGCCACTGCTCAACGAGCTACTACTGGCGACACCGGCCCCGCCAGAGCCAGCCTTGGAGGTAATGTCGCTCAATGCCGACGATAATGCCGCGTTGAGTCCGGAGCTGTCGGTGGCCTGGTAATACCTGCCCTGCCCATAACTGGCGGCGTCGGACAGCATGTCGTTATCCGCCGCGAAACCCACGGTGTAGGTGTTCATGTTCTGCTTGGGAAAATCCACCGCGTTCCAGCTTTTGCCGGCCGCATCGGTGCCGGTCGAGCGCATGTCGATGTCGAAGGCGAACTTGGCGATGTCATCCAGATACAGCGTATCGCCCTCACTGTCACCGTTGAGATTGTCGCCGTCATTGTTGACGCCATCCCAGTTCGGCAAGCGGCTGCCGCCCAATGGGTCGTTGGTCGGGAAGGTTCGGTCGTAGGTCGGCAAGCCGTCGGTAATCACCACGCCGTAGTTTTTCTGGCAGCGATACTGAATCGGGCTGGTGTAGGTGCTCGGCGTGCCGTTGTAGAAAGGCGCGATGCCGCGCATGTAACGGGTGATCTCGTAATAGCTTTCCGCCAAAGGTGTGTTGGCCACCGCGTTCAAACCATTGATCGAAGAAATCAGCGCGTTGTAGTTGGTATCGGCCTGCGCCTGGGTCACGCTGCCCGCTACCGGCGACAGATCGGTAATCGCGCGCGGGATGAAGCCACCGTTACCGGGGTTGGTGCTGGTGGCCGGGTTGAACGTCGCCAGCCCCATGCGCAAGGTACGGTTGCTGCTGACCAGCGCAGTGGACACGTTGCGTGCCACGTTCATCCGGTAATCGTTGGGAATCGCTCCTGTGGTGAAATCGCGGGTGCCGTTGCTGATCGCCAGGCTGACGATGTAGGAAATGTAATCGGCGGAATAGCGGGTGTTCTCGTTGCCCACCGGGTCGGGCAGTTTCAGGCACAACGGTGCTGGGCTGTTGTTGTAAAACGCATAGGCGCCGCCGGAGCAACCCGAGTTCGGCAAGCTCGAGAGAAACACCAGGTCGCCGGTGATCTGCGGGGCGTTCAGGGCAGAGCACAATCCAAGAAACGTATTGCACTGCCGCGCCGGTGTGCGGTTGACGTTCGGATCAAACCCGGCGGCATAAATGATGCTGTTCATGCTCCCCGAGTCGTCGATCAACAGCATCACGTTCGGCGGTACCGCTGCTGCGCTCAGCAGCGGCGAGTCGGAGGGCGTGAAGGCGTAGGCCGGGGAGCTCAGATAAAAACTCAGCAGCATGCCGAGCAACAACGTCCGGCAGCGCTCAAAACTTCGCATACACACTCTCCAGTACACTGCGCGAGCTACCGGCGATACCGACAGCGGTGACTCGGTACAGCGTCGCCGAGGTGTTGCTCGGCACATTGACCGCAGTCAACGTCGTGCCAATGTTCTGCACCCCGTAAAAGCCGTTACCGGCAGCGATCCAGGTCACCCCGGATGTGGAGTTGAGCCCCGCTGCGCTGACCACCGTCGATTCTGCCGGCGGCGCACATTGATTGCCGCTGCACACTACCAGTGAATAACTGTCCAGTTGCACCGCACTTTCGCCTATTCGCAGCGCGGCCTCGGCAGCCTGGAACGACTGGTTGCGCAGGCTGACGCTGCCGGCCATTTTTTCCTGCAGGTTGGCACTCTGCATCGATGACAGGCCAATCAGGGTCAGCAGCAACAGGAACACCAGGCTGACCAGCAAGACCATGCCGCGCTGCGCCTGCCGTTGATGCAGAGAGATCCTCATGCTGATGCCCTCACTGCAAGCGGTTGCGCAAGGCGGCAACCACATTGAAGGTTTGGCTGGCGACCCGATTGTTCGGATCGGTGAGGGTCAGGCTCAGCCGCACGCTGCGAATGCGCGCCGCATCGCTGGGATTGGTGCTGTAAGTGGACGCGGCGATATCCGTCGCCGAACTGGCCAGACCAAACATTACGCTGAAAGCGCTGACGTTATTCACCAGCACCTGCTGCGTCGGATTGCCGCTGCCGGTGCCCATCAGGATCTGATTGTTGCTGAAGCTGTAGATCAGCCGCCGGATCGGAAACGCAATCTGCCCGCTGGCGGCGGTTCGTAATCCGGTATACGCGACGGCGCTGTTGCGGCAATCGGAGAGCACCGTCCAGGTTGGCGTACCGCCAGCATTGCCGACGTCGGCGGTTACAAGGGTGAGTTTCAGGTTAGCATTGTCCCAACTGATCGGCGCGAGCTGCGCCGGGTTGAAATCGCCGGCGCTGCTGGAGTCGGTAATGGTGCCGAGACAACCGAACATGCCGACCATGCGGATTTCCTGAATCATTTTGCTCAATACGAAGCGCGCGTCTTCCTGCATCGCGGCGGCGCTGTTCTGGCTGACGTAGGTGTTTTTTGCGGCGATGAAAATCTGCACCACGCCGAGTACCACGATCAGGCCCAGCGCCAGGGCGACCAGCAATTCGATCAGACCGAAACCCTGTTGTCCACGCTTCATGGCGACACCACCGGATCGACCGCCGCGCGGCTGCTGAGGACGAAACTGCGCGCCGCCGTTGCGGTGTTGGCGGCCCGCGCGTCGTTCCAGGTGATGGTAATGGTGTACACGCGCTGATTGCGGGTGATGGTGCCCGTGGCGGTCGGGCCACCGAAATTGGCAATGTTGGTGGTGAAATCGTAGAGATCCTGATCCCGCGCAACCGAGAGATTGCCGGAAGTCGGCGGCGTGGCGGTGTAATCGGCGGCGGAATTGGCGCGGATACGGTCCATCATGTCGTAGGCGATGAAACTGGCCTGGCTGGTCATCCGCGAGCTGTCGGTGTACTTCAGCGCATTCAGCTGCACTGCCGCCGCGCCAAGCAAGCCGACCGTCAAAATCAGCAACGCGACCAGCACCTCGATCAGCGTCATTCCTCGCTGCGTCCGTTGACTCCCTGCCCTCATCCGCAATTTCCACCCAATTGAATTCGTCCGTTCAGACACACGTTCAGCGTCCTGCTTTGCGTACCCAGCGTGTAACCGATGACCACCGCCGTCGACGGCGCCGCCAGACCGCCGAGATTATTGAAATCCAGCGCGGTCACTCCTGAGGGTAGCGTCAGAGTCGCGCCGCTGCTCATCGCTGGAACAACCCGTAATACATTGGCCGGATTGCCAGTACTGTCGTAAACCGCCAGCTCACCGGTCCAGATGTTGCCGCCAGCGGTCGGGCGCAAACGGGTGGTGACCCCCCGGTTGATCGCCTCAAGGCGGGCGAAGTTGATTGCCCGTTGCAGGTCGCCCATCTCGGTATCGGCTTTGCTGCTCTGTATCGAACGGGTAAAGGCCGGGACCGCCAAAGTGATCAAAACCAGAAACACGGCGATCGCTACGAGCAACTCGATCAGCGTGAAACCTTTTGTACGAAGATCCATCGGTGCCCTCCGTTGCCGTCGGCTATACCTGCTTCTACACGCTAGAACATTCAGCCGACCTGTGTCAGTTGATTTGCCCTGCCCGGCGCACGGAGCGCGCCATCCATCACGTTCCACGGAGGGAGTCTTCATGTCACAACACGGTTTCAGCCTGATCGAATTGCTTATGGGACTGGCGATCGGCGCAATTGTTCTGCTGCTGGTCAGCCCCGCGCTTGCCAGCCTTAGTGAATCCAGCCGCCGCGAGCAGGCGGCGCAGTCACTGTTCGAGGGCATGCGCAACGCCCGCAGCCAGGCCATTACGCGCAATCAGAGCGTGGTGATTCATGGCATCAACGGCGACTGGAGCCAGGGCTGGCGGATCATTCTCGATATCAGCGGAAAGGGAGAAAAGGACAGCGGCAATCCGCTGCTGGTGGAACAGGCGAGTGACGCACGGGTGCCGATTGTCGGCAATTGGGCAGTCAGTCGATATGTGCGCTTCAGCAGTCTGGGACAACCGCTGATGCCCGGGCGGGCGTTTCAGGCAGGGACGTTACACGTCTGCTCGATACACGAGCCGGTCAGCCAGCAGCAGATTGTGCTGGCCGCGACCGGTCGCGTGCGCCTGAGCCGCGCGAAGACGGAACAGGCGTTGTGTCAGAAAGCCGAGCGGGTCAGATCGAACGCACGCGCAGCTCTTTAGGCATCGAGAAGGTGATGTTCTCTTCGCGTCCGGCCAGTTCATCGGCGCCGGTGGCGCCCCAAGCCTGCAATTGCTGAATCACGCCGCGCACCAGCACTTCCGGGGCAGAGGCACCGGCGGTGATGCCGATCCGCTCGACGCCATCGAACCAGCTCTTTTGCATGTCTTCGGCGCCGTCGATCAGGTAGGCCGGAGTGGCCATGCGCTCGGCGAGTTCGCGCAGACGATTGGAGTTGGAGCTGTTCGGGCTGCCGACCACCAGCACCACGTCGCATTCGTCAGCCAATTGCTTGACCGCGTCCTGACGGTTTTGCGTGGCGTAACAGATGTCGTCCTTGCGCGGGCCGCCGATTGCCGGAAAACGTGTGCGCAAGGCGTCGATGACGCGACTGGTGTCGTCCATCGACAACGTCGTCTGGGTGACGAACGCGAGTTTTTCCGGGTTGCGCACCTGCAGTTCGGCCACGTCTTTCTCGTCTTCGACGAGATAGATCGCGCCGCCATTGCTGGCGTCGTACTGGCCCATGGTGCCTTCGACTTCCGGGTGCCCGGCGTGGCCGATCAGGATGCACTCACGGCCATCACGGCTGTATTTGGCGACTTCGATATGCACCTTGGTCACCAGCGGACAAGTGGCGTCGAAGACTTTCAGGCCACGACCGGCGGCTTCATTGCGCACGGCCTGGGAAACGCCGTGGGCACTGAAGATCACGATCACGTCGTCCGGCACTTGATCGAGTTCCTCGACGAAAATCGCGCCACGACTGCGCAGGTCCTCGACGACGAACTTGTTGTGCACCACTTCATGACGCACGTAGATCGGCGGCCCGAAAACCTCGAGGGCGCGGTTGACGATTTCGATCGCCCGGTCCACGCCGGCGCAGAAGCCACGGGGGTTGGCGAGTTTGATTTGCATGCTGTGCCTCGTGTCTTGCGCGCGAAAAAATTGGATCGTTGCATGACCTGTGGGAGCGGGCTTGCCCGCGATGGGGCCATGACAGTCAACATTGATGTCGACCAATACATCGCTTTCGCGGGCAAGCCCGCTCCCACAGAGGTTCTGCTTTATTGCTCAGATCGCTTTGACGGAAATGATTTCCACGTCAAAGGTCAATGTCTTGCCGGACAGCGGGTGGTTGAAGTCGACGGTCACTTGCGCGTCGTCGAACTCTTTTACCACGCCCGGCAGTTCAGTATTGGCCGCATCGTTGAAGATCACCAGCAGGCCCGGCGACAGCTCCATGTCGGCGAACTGCGAACGCGGGATGACCTGGACGTTCTGCGGGTTCGGCTGGCCGAAGGCGTTTTCCGGCTCGACGGTCAGCGTGCGCTTGTCGCCTGCCTTGAAGCCGAACAGCGCCGCTTCGAAACCCGGCAGCAGGTTGCCGTCGCCGACCTTGAAGGTCGCCGGGGCTTTGTCGAACGTGCTGTCGACGGTGTCGCCGTTTTCCAGGCGCAGTGCGAAATGCAAAGTGACTTCCGTGTTCTGGCCGATGCGTTGCTCAGCCGATACCTGTTCAGTCATGAGCGGTCTCTTCGGTTTTCTTCGATTTGAACATGTCCAGCGCCAGCATGATCGCGCCGACGGTGATCGCGCTGTCGGCAATGTTGAACGCCGGGAAGTACCAGCGGTTCTGCCAGTGCACCAGAATGAAGTCGATCACATGGCCCAGGGCGACGCGGTCGTACAGGTTACCCAGCGCGCCGCCCAACACCAGCGCCAGCGCGATGGCCAGCCAGGTGTCGTTGCGGCCCAGGCGCTTGAGCCAGACCACCAGCACACCGCTGACCACGATGGCGATCAGGGCGAACAGCCAGCGCTGCCAGCCGGAGCTGTCAGCCAGGAAGCTGAACGCCGCGCCGGTGTTGTAGGCCAGGGTCCAGCTGAACAGATCGGGAATGATCACGATCTGCTGGAACATTTCGAGCTTGCCTTCGAAGTAGAACTTGCTGGCCTGGTCGATGACCAGAACCAGCAGGCTCAACCACAGCCAGCTCAACCGTCCGAAACGGCCAATGGCATCAGGCATAGTGACGAACCTCGCCAGTGCCGCTGATGTTGTCGACGCAACGACCGCAGATTTCCGGATGCTCCGGGTTCACGCCGACGTCTTCGCGGCAGTGCCAGCAACGGGCGCACTTCGGGAAGGCCGATTTGACAATCTTCAGTTTCAGCCCGCTGACTTCGGTGGCGACCGCGTCCGCCGGTGCCTGAACAAACGGCGCAACGCTGGCGGTCGAAGTGATCAGGACGAAGCGCAGTTCGTTGCTCAGTTTTTCCAGATCGGCGCTCAGGGCGTCTTCGGCGTACAGCGTCACTTCGGCCTGCAGGTTGCCACCGACGGCTTTGGCCGCACGCTGGATTTCCATTTCCTTGTTGACCGCTGCCTTGACCGCCATCACCCGGTCCCAGTATTCGCGGCCCAGCTCGACGCTGTCCGGCAGTTCGGTCAGGCCTTCGTACCAGGTGTTGAGCATGACCGATTCGTTACGCTCGCCCGGCAGGTACTCCCACAGCTCGTCAGCGGTGAAGGCGAGGATCGGCGCGATCCAGCGCACCAGCGCTTCGGAGATGTGGAACAGCGCGGTTTGCGCCGAACGGCGGGCCTTGCTGTTGGCGCCAGTGGTGTACTGACGGTCCTTGATGATGTCGAGGTAGAAACCGCCCAGCTCCTGCACGCAGAAGTTGTGGATCTTCGAGTAGACGTTCCAGAAACGGTATTCGCCGTAGTGCTCTTGCAGCTCGCGTTGCAGCAGCAGGGTGCGGTCGACCGCCCAACGGTCCAGCGCGAGCATTTCTTCAGCCGGCAGGAGGTCGGTGGCCGGGTTGAAACCGCTCAGGTTGGAAAGCAGGAAACGCGCAGTGTTACGGATACGACGATAAGCGTCGGCGCTACGCTGCAGGATCTGGTCGGATACCGCCATTTCACCGGAGTAGTCGGTCGAAGCGACCCACAGACGCATGATGTCGGCGCCGAGGGTGTCGTTGACTTTCTGCGGCGCGATCACGTTGCCCAGCGACTTGGACATCTTGCGCCCGGCTTCGTCGACGGTGAAACCGTGGGTCAGCAGTTCGCGGTACGGCGCGTGGTTGTCGATGGCGCAGCCGGTCAGCAGCGACGAGTGGAACCAGCCACGGTGTTGGTCCGAGCCTTCCAGGTACAGGTCGGCACGCGGGCCGCTTTCGTGGCCCATCGGGTGCGAACCGCGCAGGACGTGCCAGTGTGTGGTACCCGAGTCGAACCAGACGTCGAGGGTGTCGCTGATCTTGTCGTACAGCGGCGCTTCGTCACCGAGCAGTTCGGCAGCGTCCATCTTGAACCAGGCTTCGATGCCTTCGACTTCAACGCGCTTGGCCACTTCTTCCATCAGTTCGACGGTGCGCGGGTGCAGTTCGCCGCTTTCCTTGTTGAGGAAGAACGGGATCGGCACGCCCCAGTTGCGCTGACGCGAGATGCACCAGTCCGGACGGTTGGCGATCATCGAGTGCAGACGCGCCTGGCCCCAGGCCGGGACGAATGTGGTGTCTTCGATGGCCTTGAGCGAACGCACGCGCAAGGTGTCACCGCTGGTAGGTTCCTTGTCCATGCCGATGAACCACTGCGCGGTGGCGCGGTAGATCAGCGGGGTCTTGTGACGCCAGCAGTGCATGTAGCTATGTTCGATGACGGTGGTGTGCATCAGCGCACCGACTTCGGTCAGCTTGTCGACGATCGCCGGGTTGGCCTTCCAGATGAACTGGCCGCCGAAGAACTCCAGCGACGGCACGTACACGCCGTTGCTCTGCACCGGATTGAGGATGTCGTCGTTGACCATGCCGTATTTCTTGCAGGTCACGAAGTCGTCCACGCCGTAGGCCGGGGCGGAGTGAACCACGCCGGTGCCCGCGCCCAGTTCGACGTAGTCAGCCAGATACACCGGCGACAGACGGTCGTAGAACGGGTGACGGAAGTTGATCAGTTCCAGCTGTTTACCGGTGGTGGTAGCGATGACCGAGCCTTCGACGCCATAACGGGTCAGGCAGGCTTCAACCAGTTCCTCAGCCAGTACCAGCAGCTTGTCGCCGATATCCACCAGCGCGTAGTTGAATTCCGGGTGAACGTTCAGCGCCTGGTTGGCCGGGATGGTCCACGGGGTGGTGGTCCAGATCACGATCGCCGCAGGCTTGCTCAGCGACGACAGACCGAACGCGGCAGCCAGTTTGGCTTCGTCAGCGATCGGGAATGCGACGTCGATGGTCGAGGACTTTTTGTTCTCGTACTCGACTTCAGCTTCGGCCAGGGCCGAACCGCAGTCGAAGCACCAGTTCACCGGCTTCAATCCCTTGAAGACGAAACCGCCCTTGACGATTTCGGCGAGGGCGCGGATTTCACCGGCCTCGTTCTTGAAGTCCATGGTCTTGTACGGGTTGGCCCAATCGCCGAGCACGCCAAGACGGATGAATTCGGACTTCTGCCCTTCGATCTGCTCGGTGGCGTAGGCACGGCACAGTTCGCGGGTCTTGTCGGCGCCCAGGTTCTTGCCGTGAGTCACTTCAACCTTGTGCTCGATCGGCAGGCCGTGGCAGTCCCAGCCCGGAACGTACGGCGCATCGAAGCCCGACAGGGTCTTCGAGCGGATGATCATGTCCTTGAGAATCTTGTTCAGTGCGTGACCGATGTGGATCGTGCCGTTGGCATACGGAGGGCCGTCATGCAGAACGAACTTCGGACGATCCTTGCCAATCTCGCGCAACTTTCCGTACAGGCCAATACTGTCCCAGCGCTGCAGGATCTGCGGTTCGCGCTGTGGCAGGCCGGCCTTCATTGGGAAGGCTGTGTCCGGAAGGTTTAGCGTGGCTTTATAGTCGGTCATTTAAGGCTCTTCATTAGCGATGGGCGCTAGGTGCGGCTAGTGCACGGGCGGCGGCGACATCCGCGTTGATCGCCGTTTTCAGTGCCTCCAGGGAGGCGAAACGCTGCTCTTCACGCAGCTTCTGGTGGAAAACCACCGTCAAACGCCGGTCATACAGATCGCCGGCAAAATCTAAAAGATGGACTTCGAGGTGGGCCTTGCCATCACCTTGTACCGTGGGCCGTACGCCAATATTGGCGACGCCGGGCCAGGTCTTGCCGTCGATATCGACATTCACCAGATACACCCCGGTGAACGGCACGCGACGACGCTTGAGTTGCACATTGGCCGTGGGCGTACCCAGTTGCCTGGCCAGTTTCTGGCCATGCAGCACGCGACCGGCAATCCGGTACGGGCGGCCGAGCAAGCGTTCGGCCAAAGCGAAATCGGCCGCGGCCAAGGCGTTGCGCACTTGCGTGCTGCTGACGCGAATGCCGTCCAGCTCGACGGTTTGCGCGGCTTCAACGCTGAAACCGTGCATCTGCCCGGCCTGCAGCAAAAAATCGAAATCGCCGAGGCGATCGCAACCGAAACGGAAATCGTCACCGACCTCCAGATGCTGCACGCCGAGACCATCGACGAGGATGGTGTCGACGAACTCACTGGCGCTGAGCTTGCTCAAGCGCTGATTGAAGGCCAGGCACAACACCCGGTCGACGCCTTCGGCAGCCAGCAGTTGCAGCTTGTCGCGCAAGCGGGCCAGACGTGCCGGCGCAGTCTCGGGTGCAAAGAACTCCCGGGGCTGCGGCTCGAAAATCACCACGCAGCTGGGTACGCCCAACTCGAGCGCACGCTCACGCAGCCGGGCCAGGATAGCCTGGTGACCACGGTGAACACCGTCAAAGTTGCCAATAGTGGCGACGCAGCCCCGATGCTGGGGGCGCAAGTTGTGGAGGCCTCGAACCAGCTGCATAACGCGCTTCTTGCTCATAAAGTGGTCGATTATAACCACACCCGACGGTCGACGACAGGCAACACCGTAACGCAAAGTGATCGAGCCGACAAAACTGCCGGCCCACGCCTGTGGATAAAGGCTGAAACCTTAGCTCAGGGCCTTGCGATTGAAGTCACGCAGACGGAAACCGAGCAGCAGCAACATGCCGAAATAGGCCACCACGCCAGCAACCACCAGCGCGCCAAGACGCAGGAAGCGCTCTAGCATGTGCCCCTCATCCCACGCCGGCATGAAATGCATGCCCGCCAGCAATACCGCCGACATGACCGCAACCGCCACGACCAGCTTGAAGCCGAACTTGCCCCAGCCCGGCTGCGGCTGATACATCTTCTGCCTGCGCAATTGATAGAACAGCAGCCCCGCATTCAGGCAAGCCCCGGCACTGATCGCCAGTGCCAGGCCGGCATGAGCCAACGGAC
Organism: Pseudomonas sp. 15C; assembly: GCF_055484735.1. Classification (NCBI taxonomy): domain Bacteria; kingdom Pseudomonadati; phylum Pseudomonadota; class Gammaproteobacteria; order Pseudomonadales; family Pseudomonadaceae; genus Pseudomonas; species Pseudomonas sp. 15C. Next base: position 76,504 of record NZ_JBUDGD010000001.1, read on the forward strand.
CGATCAACGCCAGGTTGAACAGCTGCGTGCAGACCAGGGTGAAGATGGCGATCTTCACTGGCGTGCGGATGTTCTGTTGCGCATAAAAGCCCGGCGCCAACACTTTGATCACGATGATCCCCAGCAAGCCGACCGAATAGGCGATCAATGCACGCTGGGTCATCTCAGCGTCGAAGCCGCTGAACTGGCCGTACTGGAACAGCGAAACCGTCAGCGGCTCGGCGAGAATCCCCAGCGCCAGCGCGCACGGCAACACCAGCACAAAGCACAGGCGCAGACCCCAATCGAGAATCCGCGAATATTCGTGGCGATCCTTGTTGGCGTAGGTCTTCGCCAGCGTCGGCAACAGGATCGTACCGAGCGCCACGCCTAGCACACCGGACGGCAATTCCATCAAACGGTCGGCGTAATACATCCACGACACGGAACCGGCGACCAGAAACGAGGCGAAAATCGTGTTGATGATCAGCGAAATCTGGCTGACCGAAACCCCGAGAATCGCCGGCAGCATCTGCTTCATCACCCGCCACACGCCGGTATCGCGCAGGTTCAGGCGCGGCAGCACGAGCATGCCGATCTTTTTCAGGTGCGGCAGTTGATAGAGCAACTGCGCCAGACCACCGACCAACACCGCCCAGCCAAGGGCCATGACCGGCGGATCGAAGTACGGCGTAAGAAACAACGCAAACACGATCATGCTGACGTTGAGCAGCGTCGGCACGAACGCCGGCACGGAAAAACGGTTCCAGGTATTGAGGATGGCGCCGGCCAGCGAGGACAGCGAGATCAGCAATATATAAGGAAAGGTCACCCGCAGCAGATCAGAGGTGAGCTGGAATTTTTCCGGCGTGTCGGTAAAACCCGGCGCCGTTGCCCAGATCACCCAAGGCGCAGCGAGCATGCCCAACGCCGTGACGAGCGCCAGCACCAAGGTCAGCAGGCCGGTCACGTAAGCAATGAACGTACGCGTTGCCTCTTCGCCCTTCTGGCTTTTGTATTCGGCGAGAATCGGCACGAAGGCCTGGGAAAATGCGCCCTCGGCAAAGATTCGCCGCAGCAGGTTGGGCAGTTTGAACGCAATAAAGAAGGCATCCGTGGCCATTCCGGCGCCGAATATGCGCGCGATCAACGTGTCCCGGACAAAACCCAGAACCCGGGAAAGCATTGTGATAGAGCTGACCGCGGCCAGCGATTTGAGCAGATTCATTGAGGGAGTGGGTGCCTGTCGATAAACAGCAGGCGAACAATGCGCCTACTTGTGCGATACTCCGCGCCGCAACAGCACAGAGCCAAAGCTCGCGAGTTTACAGGTCAAGCGCCGGAAATAAATATCCCGCCTCTTTATACCTACCACTTAGCGGAACGATTCAAGTGCCCTTGACAAGACAAGTCTTCATCGGCATGATTCGCGGCCTATTTTGTTTGCTATTTCCTAAAAAGTCTTTCGAGGAGCTCGACGGTGGCCAACTCACCTTCCGCCAAAAAACGTGCAAAACAGGCTGAGAAGCGTCGCAGCCACAACGCCAGCCTGCGTTCCATGGTTCGCACCTACATCAAGAATGTAGTCAAAGCCATCGACGCAAAAGACGCTGAAAAAGCTCAAGCTGCATACGTTCTGGCTGTGCCAGTTATCGACCGCATGGCCGATAAAGGCATCATCCACAAGAACAAGGCAGCTCGTCATAAGAGCCGTCTGAATGGCCACGTCAAAGCGCTGAAAGAAGCTGCTTAATCGACGTAGTCATTAAAAAACCGACCTCAGGGTCGGTTTTTTATTGCCTGTGATTTGACCAGTTTCACGAGCGAGACCGCGCCCCACCCTCAAAGAGCCAGGCGCCGCCACGCACCGATTAACGTCAATCCAGCGGATTGAAAGAACGATTCATGGCCACGACGTCGTCATGGCCTGGGTTCGGACCGAGCAATTGGAAGTGCCGGGGCAACTCATCGCGTATGGCTGGCGCCCGCCCCTTGACCGCCAACGCCAGAGCCCGGCGCATGGTTTGCGCGTCGTAGTCACAGCAATAGCAAGGCGTGCACGGCTGCTGCCGCCAGGACTCGTCAAGCGTACCGCCATCCACCGGATCAAAACCAACCTGATCCACCAAAGACATGACCGTCTCTTTGGCCTTTTGGTCATCCCCTGCTACGGCCGCTGCCAGACGACCCTCAGTACCTTGCGCACGACCCAGCTCAGCCAAGGTATAGGCCAGCAGGTTGTTGAAAGCCTTGATCACTGCACGCCCGATCTGCCGGGTGACCCAGATGCTTTCCGTCACTCCCTGATCGATCTCCTCAATCTTCGGATCGCGCAAGCCGGGGTAGTAATTACTGGTATCCACGATCGGGACGCCGGGTGGCACAGAAGCAAACAGATCAGCAGGTAACGCACTCAACGCCGGCAGCGGTATCGACAACACGATCACCTCCACCCCGTCTACCGCCCCTCGAATATCCGCAGGTTCCACGCCGATTTCTTCAGCAAACGCACGCACGCCGTCAACGCCTCTAGAGTTCGCCACACGGACCTCATGCCCGGCAGCCTTGAGCTTGCGCGCGAGAACACCGCCAATATTGCCGGTGCCGATGATGCCGATTTTCATGATTCAAACCCCCCTTCAATGATTAGCTGCACCGATGTTAGGGGGCTGGTGTGATAATGGTAAGTACCGACCAAAAGGTGGGTAACTCACCTGCGAGGAAGAAATGGACCGAGAGTGGAACTGCGAAGACCCGCAAAATCGAAAGATCTGGGCCGAGGCAACGACTGAGACGCTTCGCGTACTGGAGGGGAAATGGAAAATCATCATCCTCTGCCAGCTGTTCGCGGCAAAGGGCGCGCTGCGCTTCTCGGATCTGGAGAAGCTGATCGAAGGGATCAACCAGAAAATGCTGATCCAGCAGCTCAAGCAACTGGAAAAGGACGGCATTGTGCTGCGCACGGTGTACCCGCAGGTGCCACCCAGGGTGGAATATCAGCTCACGCCCATCGGTCACGCGCTTGGGCCGTCAATCCAGGCATTGATCGAATGGGCAGAGATGCGCCGCGATCAGCGCTGAGCGCTTCAGGCTGCAATGGCCCAAATCCAAACGCCAGAATGCAGCGAGCCGGCCTGCAAAAAACTGCCGGACCGGCTCGCACATCGTTTGGGCTTGCAGCGCTTACTGCTGGACCGGCACCCACGGCAGGATCGGAATCGCGGTCACGGCATTCTGCGGACTGCCCTCGATCAAGCGATCGCTGTAGACCAGGTACACCAGTGTGTTGCGCTTCTTGTCGAGGAAACGCACCACCTGCATGGTCTTGAACACCAGCGAGGTGCGCTCCTTGAACACCTCGTCGCCATCCTTCAGCTCACCCTTGAACTTGATCGGCCCCACCTGGCGACAGGCGATCGACGCTTCCGCGCGATCCTCGGCCAGACCCAGACCGCCCTTCACACCGCCAGTCTTGGCGCGCGACAGGTAGCAGGTCACGCCCTCGACCTTCGGATCATCAAAGGCCTCGACCACAATGCGGTCGTTCGGACCGACGAACTTGAACACCGTCGACACCTGACCGATTTCTTCGGCCGAGGCCAGCAATGGCAGCGCCATCAGCAGACCCAACAATCCTTTTGCTACGCGCATCGAGTTTTCCTTAAACCAGAATCAGGTTGTCACGGTGAACCAGTTCCGGCTCCGCCATGTAACCGAGCAAACCGACAATCGCATCCGACGACTGACCGATGATTTTTTGTGCTTCCAGCGCGCTGTAGTTGGCCAGGCCACGGGCGATCTCACGACCGTCCGGCGCCACGCAAACCACCATCTCACCGCGACGAAAGCTGCCTTGCACCAGTTTGACGCCCACCGGCAGCAGACTCTTGTTGCCTTGCGACAGCGCTGAGACCGCACCATCATCCAGCACCAGGGTGCCACGGGTTTGCAGGTGCCCGGCCAGCCACTGCTTGCGTGCTGCGAGCATGCCGCGCTCAGGCGAGAGCAAGGTGCCGATGCGCTCGCCGGCTTTCAGGCGATCAAGCACTCGCTCCAGTCGCCCACCGACAATGATCGTGTGCGCACCGGAACGCGCCGCCAGACGCGCCGCGCGCAACTTGGTCTGCATGCCGCCACGCCCCAGCGCACCACCGGTGCCGCCCGCTACCGCGTCGAGGCTCGGATCATCGGCGCGCGCCTCGAAGATCATCTGCGCATCGGGGTTGTTGCGCGGATCGGCGTCAAACATGCCGTCGCGATCAGTGAGGATCACCAGCAGATCCGCTTCGACCAGATTGGCCACCAGCGCCGCCAGCGTGTCGTTGTCGCCGAAACGGATTTCGTCAGTGACCACGGTGTCGTTTTCGTTGATCACCGGGATGACTTTCAGCTCGACCAGCGCGCGCAAAGTGCTGCGGGCATTGAGATAGCGCTTGCGGTCGGACAGGTCATCGTGAGTCAGGAGGATCTGCGCGGTGTGCCGGCCATGCTCGGCAAAGCTCGATTCCCACGCCTGCACCAAGCCCATCTGACCGATTGCCGCGGCCGCCTGAAGCTCGTGCATCGCACTGGGTCGCGCCGTCCAGCCCAAACGACTCATGCCGGCCGCTACCGCCCCGGAGGACACCAGCACCAACTCGACGCCAGCCTCATGCAAGGCCACCATCTGTTCGACCCAGACACTCATTGCCGCGCGATCGAGCCCTTTGCCATCCGCTGTCAGCAAAGCGCTGCCGATCTTCACGACCCAACGCTGCGCACCTGTCACCTTGCTCCGCATCATCTTCAACCTTAGCTTGAGGGCAGCACGACCTGACACCACCCATGACGTTAATCGTGGCGATTGCTGACCAACGATCGATTTCCAGATACCAAAACGCCGCTCGATTGAGCGGCGCTTAAGTTTACTGCAACGAATCAGTCACGCACGTAAATGATTTCCGGACCGTCTTCGTCATCCACATCTTCTTCGTCCCAGTCATCGTCGCCAATGTCATGGACCGACTTCACGCCACTGCGACGCAGCGCACGCTTGTCATCCAGCGCCTGCAACTGCGCACGCGCTTCGTCTTCGATGCGCTGATCGAGATCGGCCAGCTCTTCCTTGTAGGCCGGGTCATTGGCCAGGCGATCGGCACGATCTTCCATGTAACGCATGATGTCGTGGCACAGACGCTCGGTACCGATCTTGGCGATCGCCGAGATCACGTACACCGGACCGGTCCACTCGAGGCGGTCGACGATTTCCTTGACGCGAGCGTCGTGCTCTTCTTCAAGGATCTGGTCGCACTTGTTCAGCACCAGCCAGCGGTCACGCTCGGCCAGCGACGGGCTGAACTTGATCAGCTCGTTGACGATCACTTCAGCCGCGTCCGGAGCACTGGAGTCATCCAGCGGCGCCATGTCGACGAGGTGCAGCAGCAAACGCGTGCGCGCCAGGTGCTTGAGGAAGCGAATGCCCAGACCGGCACCGTCGGAAGCGCCTTCGATCAGCCCCGGAATGTCGGCAACGACGAAGCTCTTCCAGCGATCGACGCTGACCACACCAAGGTTCGGCACCAGCGTGGTGAACGGGTAATCGGCGACTTTCGGCTTGGCGGCCGAGACCGAACGGATAAAGGTACTTTTACCAGCGTTCGGCAAGCCCAGCAGACCGACGTCGGCCAGCACTTTCATTTCCAGCTTCAGGTCACGCTGCTCGCCCGGCTTGCCCGGCGTAGTCTGGCGCGGCGCACGGTTGGTACTGGATTTGAAACGGGTGTTGCCCAGACCGTGCCAGCCGCCCTGCACCACCATCAGTTTCTGACCGGCCTTGGTCAGGTCGCCGATGACTTCCTGGGTGGCGGAGTCGATCACCGTGGTGCCGACCGGCACGCGCAGGATCAGGTCCTCGCCCTTCTTGCCGGTGCAGTCGGTGCTGCCGCCGTTGGAGCCACGCTCGGCATCGAAGTGCCGGGTGTAACGGTAGTCGACCAGGGTGTTGAGGTTTTCGTCGGCCATCATGTAGATGGAACCGCCATCACCGCCATCACCTCCGTTCGGACCACCGTTCTCGATGAACTTTTCCCGACGGAAACTCATGGCGCCATTACCGCCATCACCAGCCTTTACGCGAATCGATACTTCATCAACAAACTTCATAACCAACGCCTCTCGCCGTACGGACGAGCCGAAAAACAATCAAGACATAAGACTCTTGCAAAAATGAGCGCAGCGACCCCAAGACACGACCTGCATCGCACGCCGACAGCCCATACAAACAGCTTTGCAAGAGACTCACCCCACAAACGAAAAAGCCCCGTCGCAAGACAGGGCTTCTCCAGCGATCTCGCGATTAAGCCGCGATTACGCTCACGTAACGACGACCGAAGGCGCCCTTTACTTCGAACTTGATCACGCCTTCGATTTTAGCGAAGAGAGTGTGATCCTTACCCATGCCAACGCCGTAGCCAGCGTGGAATTGGGTGCCGCGCTGACGCACGATGATGTTGCCGGCCTTGATGACCTGGCCGCCATACATCTTCACGCCAAGGCGTTTGGCTTCTGAGTCGCGACCGTTACGGGTACTACCACCAGCTTTTTTGTGTGCCATGAGTTCAATTCTCCTAGTGAGGAATTAGGCTGTAATTAAGCCTGAATACCGGTGATTTTGATCTCGGTGAACCACTGGCGGTGGCCCATACGCTTCATGTGGTGCTTACGACGACGGAACTTGATGATGCGGACTTTATCGTGACGACCTTGGGAGATCACTTCAGCCTTGACGGTTGCGCCAGCAACAACTGGTGCGCCGATGTTCACGTCGTCGCCGTTGGCGACCAGCAGAACGCGATCAAAAGTCACGGATTCGCCAGTAGCGATTTCCAGTTTTTCGATCTTCAGGTATTCACCTTCAGCGACCTTGTATTGCTTACCGCCGGTAACGATTACTGCGTACATGGTATTTCTCCGATAATCCTGCTCACCCAGCTCTTTATAAGAAGAGGTATTGGCTGGCATGGCTGCATGGGGCTGGAACGGCCCAAGTGCAATTGCGTAAGGCAGGTGCTGCCCAGGAAGTTCAGGGTGCGCGATTGTACGCAAGCCGCAGCAGGCTTGCAAGTAGCCGTCCATCGCGCCTTGACAGGTCTGGACGGGGGTCCTAGCATGCCGCGCAACCCTTCTGGAGCGACTCTCGCTGATGCAACCCCAAGCTTTCTACCGCGCGGTGGCGGACGATTTTAGCGCCGTCGACGGCATCATCAAGAAGCAGCTGACTTCCCGAGTACCGCTGGTATCGAAAATCGGCGATTACATCACCTCGGCTGGCGGCAAGCGTCTGCGTCCTTTATTAGTGTTGCTGTGTGGCAAGGCCCTGGGTCGCGAAGGCGACGACATGCGTCTGCTGGCCGCCACCATCGAATTCCTGCACACCGCGACCCTGCTGCATGACGACGTGGTCGACATGTCCGGCATGCGCCGTGGCCGTTCGACCGCCAACGCCATGTGGGGCAACGCCCCGAGCGTGCTGGTCGGCGATTTCCTGTATTCGCGCTCGTTCGAAATGATGGTCGAACTGGGTTCGATGCCGGTCATGAAGATCCTGTCCCAGGCCACGCGCATTATCGCCGAGGGCGAAGTGTTGCAACTGTCCAAGGTGCGTGACGCCAGCACCACCGAAGAAACCTACATGGAAGTCATCCGCGGCAAGACTGCGATGCTCTTCGAAGCCTCGACCCATAGCGCCGCCGCACTGGCCGGTGCTACCGCCGAGCAGAGCGAAGCCCTGCGCACCTTCGGCGATCACTTGGGTGTGGCCTTCCAGCTGGTCGATGACCTGCTCGACTACAAGGGCGACGCGGAAACCCTGGGCAAGAACGTCGGTGACGATCTGGCCGAAGGCAAGCCAACCCTGCCGTTGATCTACACCATGCGCGAAGGCACGCCGGAACAGGCTGCACTGGTGCGCCAGGCGATCCAGAAAGGCGGGATCGAAGACCTGGAAAGCATCCGCATCGCCGTGGAAGCTTCCGGTTCGCTGGAGTACACCGCGCAACTGGCCCGCGATTACGTGGCCCGTGCGATTACTTGCCTCGAAGCATTGCCGGCCAGCGAATACCGCGATGCGCTGGTGGAACTGAGCGAGTTTGCGGTCGCCCGCACGCACTGATTCTGCCCTTGGTGGGAGCGAGCCTGCTCGCTCCCACAGTTGTTTCTGCGTTATCCCCTCCTTCGGCTAAAACCCTATACAATGTGCGCCCTTTTATCCTCCTGATACCCAAGGAACCTTAGTGAGCACGTTGCCACCCTGCCCGAAATGCAATTCCGAATACACCTACAAAGACGGTACGCAACTGGTCTGCCCTGAGTGCGCCCACGAGTGGTCTGCCGGCGGCGAAGCCGAAGTGGCGTCCACGGATGACGTGAAGAAAGATTCGGTCGGCAACGTCCTGCAGGACGGCGACACCATCACCGTGATCAAGGACCTCAAGGTCAAGGGCACCTCCCTGGTCGTCAAGGTCGGCACCAAGGTCAAGAACATCCGCCTGTGCGATGGCGACCACGACATCGATTGCAAGATTGACGGCATCGGTCCGATGAAACTCAAATCCGAGTTCGTCAGAAAAGTCTGAGCCTTGCGTCATCCATCCTGCGCCAGCCGTGGGATGGAGCTTCGCCCTCTGCGCTGCGCCTCAAAGAATCCTTTATTTGCCCCTTCGCGAGCAGGCTCGCTCCCACACAAAGATCATCATCCGCCAATAGGCACTTGCTATTTGATGAATAAGAATTATTCTCATTGAAACCTTTCAAGGAGAAACGACCCATGACTTATTTGATCGACGCCTGGCTGGATCGCCCGCACCCCTACCTCAGAATCCTCCATCGGGAAACCGGCGAAGTCTGTGCGGTGCTTGAAGAAGAAGCGTTGCATGAGCTGCAGGATCAAGGCGATCTGGACGTCAGCAGCCTCAATTCCAGCGAGCCGCTGGTGCTCAAGGAGCTGGTGCGCAACCTGTTCCTGTTCTGCTATGCCCGGGCGTTGCGCCCCAGCAGTGAACTTCACAACAAGATCGAAATATGAAACGCGGTAAAAACTGTAGGAGTGAGCCTGCTCGCGATAGCGGTGTGTCAGATAGCCAGTCAACTACTGACAGGACGCAATCGCGAGCAGGCTCACTCCTACATTAGTTAGCCCGCCACGAAGGCAGGCCCGGAATTACAGAACGTCCAGCAGCTCGACGTCGAACACCAGAACGCTGTGCGGCGGGATGCTGCCAACGCCTTGAGCGCCGTAAGCCAGTTCGCTTGGCACGTACAGGCGCCATTTGCTGCCGGCATTCATCAGTTGCAGCGCTTCGGTCCAGCCGGCAATCACGCCGCCGACCGGGAATTCTGCAGGCTGGCCGCGCTCGTAGGAGCTATCGAACACGGTGCCGTCGATCAGCGTGCCGTGGTAGTGCGTGCGCACCTGGTCTTCACGGGTCGGCTTGGCGCCTTCGCCCTGGGTCAGCACTTCGAACTGCAGGCCGGAAGCCAGCGTGGTGATGCCGTCACGTTTGGCGTTTTCCGCCAGGAAAGCCAGGCCTTCACCAGCAGCCGCTTCAGCCTTGGCAGCCGCTTCGGCCTGCATGATTTCGCGGATCACCTTGAAGCTGGCGGACATCTCTTCCTGACCCACACGGCTTTCCTTGCCGGCAAACGCGTCGGTCAGGCCAGCCAGAATCGCGTCCAGGCTGACGCCCGGTGGCGGGTTGTCGCGCAGCTGGTCACCCAGCTGACGGCCAATGCCGTAGCTGACGCGGGTTTCGTCGGTGGACAGATTTACTTCGGACATGACACTGCTCCGCTGTGCGGACGGCCACAAGACGTGCCGTGCGAGCACAGCGCGTCCCGGCGCGCCCGGAACCAAAAGGGCGAGCAGACTAGCACAGATGCCCCGAACGTGGGGTGCCGGTCCTACAGGGCCGAGCCCCAGGCGAGCGGCACTTTCAGGCTTTCATTGATGCCACCGCCCAAACCGCACATTTCATCGTGCACCGAGGTGTGCACCAGATTGAACGGCAATACCGGAAAAGCATGCAGCATGTCCCGCGCGTGCTCGACGGAACGAAGAGTCAGGGTTTTGCCCAGAGGATCATGCAACGGATGAGCAGCCCCATGCATACGCGCTTCCAGCAGATAGATCCCGCCCTCCATGGAAATCAGATTCAACTCATCGACCTTGCCGGCGATGGCGAACGCGTTCAGCTCTTGCAGGTTCATCGAACACCTCAAGCAGTGGCGAGCCAGAAGCTACAGGGATAGGCCTCAGCGGCGCAAAGCACAAGCAACAAACGAAGCCGCCCGTCTGTTTCACAACAGACGGGCGGCTCTTTTATGCCTTGATCAATGGTTGATCAGTGCTTGATCAGTGCTTGGTGACCTTGTCCAGGTAACCCATGGCGAACGCCGAGATCACAAAGGTCATGTGAATGATCACGTACCACATCAGGTGCTCGGGATCGACGTTCTTGGCATCCATGAAGATGCGCAGCAGATGGATCGAGGAGATCGCCACGATCGACGCTGCGACTTTCATCTTCAGCGATGAAGAGTCCATGGTGCCGAGCCAGCTGAGCTTTTCCTTGCCTTCGTCGATGTCCAGTTGCGAGACGAAATTCTCGTAGCCGGAAATCATCACCATTACCAGCAGACCGCCGACCAGCGCCATGTCGATCAGCGACAGCAGCACCAGAATCAGTTCCGACTCGGCCATGGCGAAGACGTTGGGCAGGATATGCACGATTTCCTGGAAGAACTTCAATGCCAGCGCCAGCAAGCCAAGGGACAGGCCGATGTAGATCGGCGCCAGCAGCCAGCGCGTGGCGTACATTGCATTTTCGATAAAGCGTTCCATTGAATCTCACACAAGGGGGCTGGAAATGGCGGCGAGTATAGCAGTCACCTGTGACAGCCAGAAACCGTCCGAAAATCCGCGACCTGCGTGTGTGTGTCATTTGTTTTCTGCTAGTGTCCAAAGCATTGACAGCCCAGTGACCGTAGACAGGACGCGTGGAAATGGATGTGCGATTGCCGCTGACGACCGCCGGAATTTGCCTTGCCTTGCTGATCAGCGGTTGCTCGCCCGGCGATGAAAAACGCGTCGTCAACCTTGACGAAAAGACCGCCACCTTCGAACAGTCGCTGGACGCGATCATCGATCCGAAGCTCAAGGACGCCATCACTGAACTCGGCGGCTCGCTGCTGTTGCTCGATCGCGCCCGCCTCAAGCTCGACGACCTCGCACCGCATACCGAGTACGGCGAAGACGCTCTCGCCGTGCTCAAGCACTACCCTACCCCGCAGGCACTGGTCGATACGTTCATCAACGGCCTGTTCGTGCTGCACAAGGATGCCAGTTCCGATTACCTCACCGACCTGCAGCCGGTCTTCCCCTTCAACCTGAACATCCCCGGCGGTTTCCTGTTCCCGCATGCCATCGAATGGCGTTCGGTGACACTGAGCAACCAACGCGTGATCGCCTGGCAGCCGGAATGGTCGGAAACCGATCCCGGCATCCAGCTCAGCCCGTCCAGCTCCAACGTCACCAACCCCGACGACCTGACCGTGACCTACCCGTTCATCGACGGCTTGAACGTCGACAAGAAAACCCTGCCGCAACCGGTCAGCCTGCAAGGCCAGGTCGAAGTCATCGCGCCGCGGCGCCTGTACAGTTTCGACCTGACGCAGAAAGACGTCGGCCAGACCCGCAGCAACGACAACCTCAGCGTCAAATTGCTGAAGCTTGAAAACAACTACGCCGAGGTCGAAGTCAGCAACAGCCTGCCGCTGGCCGCAGAAGTGGCCGAGACTCGCCTCAATCCGCTGATCGTCCAGGCCCGCGACGCCAGTGGGCAATACCTGGTGCGCGCCGGGTCGATCAATGAAAGCCCGGAACAGGTGGCGTTTTACCAAAAACAACTGGCGCAATTGCAGCAGCAGAAGACCTGGAGCGACAGCCTGGAAAAACAGCTCAGCGACGACCAGCAAGCGTTCGAGAAGGAGCATCCGCGTCGCTACAACAAGGTGTATTTCCACGGCCCGATCGAAACGCTGGAAGTCAGCGTGCTGGACTTTTCCTCGGCGACGGTCACGCGCAAAGACCTGAACCTGCCGGTTCGCACCTTCAACCCGCATACCACGGCCAAAGCCGTGCAGCCGCTGGACCTGCCGGTGGTGGTTTACGACGATCTGGCCGCCAACTGGCTCAAAGGCGCAACGCTGACCGAGGAGCAACTGAAGGCCGGCGTGCGCATTCATCAATCGGTGGAGGAGCCGAGTGCCGCGCGCATCGAGTTCTCGCACCGCCGCACCTTCAATGATGAAATGCTCGGTGACGAACTCAATCCCGGCGTCAGCCCGGTGACCTTCTTTACCGAGAAGCGTGGCGGCAAGCTCGACGAACCGATCGAACTGCCGCCCGAGGCGTATCAGGTGGACCCGTTACAAGCGACCATCACCTACGACCTCAATCTGTTCCCGGAGACACCGGCGATTGCGGTCGGCTCGATGCCGCTGTTTCTCGCCACGGTGAACAAGCAGACATACGACGCCAGGTCCTTGCCCAAGGGCCTGGAGATCAAGGACAACACACTGGTGGTCGACCTGAAACTGTTCTCGCCCAACGAATGGCGTTTCTTCGCCAAGGACGACAGCGGTCATTACCTGAAGCAGATTCTCTCGGTCAGCCATGACGCCAGTGCAGAGGGCCCGGCGCTGTTCGGCGTGCATTATTTCTATGGTCGTCCGACGCACGTGGAGACCTATCAGCGAACCGACCTCAGCACCGTGCAATACGGTTTCGAGGTCAAGCTCGACAAGGCGCCATTGCCACCAACCGCGCCTTAGCTGTTGAGGCTGCGCCCACGACCGCCGTTGATCTGGCGCAGCTGGGCCTGCAAATGCAGACTCCATATCTGCGGATCGTCGGCCAGTTCATAACCATGCAAGGTCAGGCTTTCGACGATCGTGTCGAGTATCGACTCGGCCGCCACCGGGCCGTGAAACGGGCCTTGGGCCTTGATCGCAGAAGGTTGTTCGCCCGCCATGCCGGCGGCGAAGAGCAATGTCCACATGCCGTTATCGCCGGCCAGCGGCTTGACGGCGCATTCGATCCGGGTCACGAGACCCAGGCATTGACGGGTAAGGCAGAGGTTGCGCGACATGGCGGCGACCCTCGATAAAGCCGGTATTCAGCCCCCACAGGAGGACTGGCTCGATCCAGTGATACTGTCGATATCCTTGACCTGAGAATAGAAGAAAAGTGTCCTTCGCAAGCCGAATGGAACCAGAAGGCGCCGAATGGTCATTGTGTGAATATTGACGTCAGAGTCGTGACACATTTGCCGAAGATCGCTGCAAATCCTAATGCTGAAAAAGCACTGTGGGAGCTAACCTGCTAGCGATGGCGGTGGTTCAGCCAGCACATTGGCTGAGTGACATATCGCATCGCCAGCAGGCTGGCTCCCACAGTTTTTTACCGTGCTGAGGCTTAAGCGGGCTTGGCTTCGGCCAGTGCCTCCTGCGCCAGTTCCTTCTCGGCTTCTTTGAGATCCTCTTCGCTGATCATCTCGGCAATATCACGCAGACGCTCCACCACTCGTGCGTTGATGCTGCCTTCCGGGAATTGCCCATCCTCATTCGGCTCACCCGCCGGTTCGCCGACCAGCAGACTCAACGCTTCGTCCGCCTGGCGCACCGCGTAAACGTGGAACTGTCCGGCTCGCACCGCCGCGAGGACTTTTTCGTCGAGCATCAGCGTGGCGACGTTGGCCTGCGGAATGATCGCGCCCTGCTCGCCGGTCAGTCCGCGCGCTTCGCAGAGGCGGAAGAAGCCTTCGATCTTCTCGTTGACCCCGCCGACCGCCTGCACTTCACCGAACTGGTTGATCGAACCGGTGATCGCAAAGCACTGCTTGAGCGGGGTTTTCGACAGCGCCGAAATCAGCGTGCAGGCTTCGCCCAGCGACGCACTGTCGCCATCGACGTAACCGTAGGATTGCTCCAGCGCGATGCTCGCGGAAATCGCCAGCGGGAATTCCTGCGCGTAACGGCTGCCCAGATAGCCGGTGAGAATCATCACGCCCTTGGAGTGGATCGGCTGACCGAGATTGACCTCCCGCTCGATGTCGACAATGCCGCTGCCGCCCGGGTACACCGTGGCAGAAATCCGCGCCGGCACGCCGAACGCCGAGTCGCCGACTTCAAGCACGGTCAGCCCGTTGCACTTGCCGACTGCCGCGCCATCGGTGTCGATCAGGATGATGCCGGCGAGCATGTCGTCGAGAATCCGCGCCGACACCCGGCCGGTGCGGGTGGCCTTGGCTTTCAGGGCTCGCTCGATGTGCCCGGCATCGGTCATTTCATCGCCGGCCAGATGACGGATGAAGTCCGCCTCGCTGACCAGTTGAAACAGATCGCCGATGCGCGCCGACAAGCGCCCCTGGTGTTCGGCCAGCCGCGCACTGTAGGTCGCCAGACGCGCCACCGCATCAGCGGTGAGCGGCGCCATGCCTTCTTCCGAAGTGCGGGTTTTCAGCAACTGGGCGAACTGTTCCAGGCTCTCGTCGACCATCGGGATGTCTTCGTCGAAGTCGACCAGTACGCGGAACATTTCCTGGAAGTCCGGATCGAGGTCCTGCAGCGTGTAGTACAGCTGCCGCGCGCCAATGATGATGACTTTGACCTGCAGCGGAATGTGCTGCGGGTTCAGGGTCACCGTGGCGAAACGGCCCATCTCGCCCAGCGGCGATTCCATTTTCAGTTTGCGCGATTGCAGCGCGCGCTTGAGCGCATCCCACACGAACGGCTCGCTGAGCATTTTTTCCGCTTCGAGAATCAGAAAACCGCCGTTGGCGCGGTGCAAAGCGCCCGGGCGCAACTGCCGATAAGTGGTGTACAGCGCGCCCTGATCGGTGGTGTATTCGATACGACCGAACAGGTTTTCATAAGTCGGGTGTGGCTCGAAAACCACTGGCGCACCGCCGCTGGCCGGATGGCCGACCACCAGGCTCGGCGCATATTGCTCTTCGAGCAGTTTTCGCGCGACAGCGTCGGTCTTGCTGTCGTCGACCAGTTGCTCGACCACGGTTTTCAGCAAATACACCTGCATCGCTTGCAGATAACCGCAGACCGCGGCGTTCTCGGCGTACTTCTCCGACAACGGCGCCAGCAACGGCTGCAAGGCCAGGGTGATGGTTTCTTCGTTGAGCTGGCGCAGTTGATTGTTCGATTCGCGCTTCCACTGCGGCAGGCTGGCGAGTTCTTCGTTCAGACGCTCCTCGAGCCCGGAAATATCATCGTGGAAGCGCTCGCGCTCGGCTTCCGGCAACTGGGCGAATTCGGCTTCGTCCAGCGCCTTGCCGTCGAGCATGGGGGTGAAGGCGATGTTGCTGCTGTCGCGATACAGCGCGACGTCTTTTTCCAGGGCCAGGCGCTCGATGATGTCGAGGGCCTTGTCGTAGCGCTGGTTGAAGGCGCGGTCGATGGCGCTTTTCTTTTGCTGGTAGGACGGGTGTTCGAACACGGCCGGAAAAGTCGCCAGCAGGTTGTCGATCAAGCCGTTGATGTCACCGATGAACGCGCCGGCGGTACCCGATGGCAATTCCAGCGCACGCGGCTCGCGCGGCTCGTCGAAATTGTTGACGTAGACCCAGTCCGCCGGGGTCTGCAGGCGTTTGCCTTCGGCTTTCAGGTAGCGTTTGACGAACGAGAAGCGGCCGGTCCCGGGCTCGCCCATGACGAATACGTTGTAACCGGGGCGTGGCATGGCCACACCGAACTGCAAGGCTTCGACCGCGCGTTCCTGGCCGAGCACACCGCGAAAGGGCTCCAGATCATTGGTGGTAGTGAAGCTGAACTGTTCAGCGGAAAACGGACGGGTCAGCGCTTCGGGCGCGAGACGCAAGCTGGCAGCAACAGGATCAGGCATCGGGCTTCCTTAACAATCGGGCGGGGCAGATAGCGGCATTCTGGCGCTGCCCGTGCCCCACTGGCAAGGCGCGCCACATGACAAAGCATAGACAACCGACCAGCCCGGCGGCGCGTCCCGTAAAACCGGGGTTTATTCCAAATATTTTGTAAAAAACCACGGAACCCTCGGAACGTGCCTAAACTCCAAACTGCGCGGCTGGAACTAATACTGGCCCACTGGCTATATTCGGCTCTGTTTCACGCAGCACCGGAAAGTCAGAACCCTGTCCATTGGTATGCACATAAAGAGAAAAAAGCTATGAAACGGATTCTTCTCGGTACTCTCTTCACCGCTGTATCCATCAACGCAATGGCGCAAGCTCCAGGCGGCCCGGATTGCGGTTGGGGCAACATGCTGTTCGAAGGTCAGCGTGGCACCCCGGCTCACTTCCTCGCTTCCACCACCAACGGCACTTCCGGTAACGCTACTTTCGGTATGACCTCCGGTACCAACGGTTGCTCGACCAACGCGTCGCTGACCTACGGCGGCAAATCCTGGTTCGCCATGAATGGCATGATGAACGAGCTGTCCGAAGACATGGCCAAAGGCAACGGCGAAGCGCTGACGACTTACGCTGTGGTACTGGGCGTGGCACCAGAAGATCGCGCGCACTTTGCCGCTGTCACTCACGAGCACTTCCAGCAGATCTTCAGCAAGGCTGACGTGACCGCAGAAGACGTGCATACCAACACCCTGGCGGTACTGAAATCGGACCCACGTCTGGCCAAGTACGCAACCCAGGCTTAAGCTCGACCCCGCCCGCTTCCTTCGGGAAGCGGGTTTTGTTTTTTTGGCCCGCCCTTCCTTGGGTCTTTTATTTCTTTCCTGTTCAAGTTGCCGACTATGCTCAAACGCCTTGCCTGGCTGGCGCTCTGTGTCTGCGCCCCGCTGTCCGCCGCGCCTCACATCGACCCTCAACGTTTGCAGCAACTGGCCAACGACCGCTTCTGGATTTCCCTCGGTCATTACGAAACCGCCAAGCTCGGCGGCTGGCGCAGCTATGTCAGCGACAAGAAGTTCTTTCTCGCTGCCGATGGCAACGAGCATCCGGACCGCGAACTGGCCGCCACCGTGCAGGCGCTGTACGCCCCGGCCAGTCTCGGCGAACAACACGCACAATGTGTATACCCGGCGCGCACGCGCTGGCTGAAAGCGCAGCTCAACCTCAACGATCTGCCGACGCCGGAGTGCGCCGAGTACAAGAAATGGTTCAAGGACGTCTCGCCGCACAGCGCGGTAATGATTTTCCCGGCCGCCTACCTCAACAGTCCTTCGTCGATGTTCGGCCACACCCTGTTGCGCATCGATCAGGCCGATGTACAGGCCGACAAGACTTCGCTGCTCAGCTACGCGATCAACTTCGGCGCCTATATCGAAGGCTCCGACAACAGCATTCTCTATGCCTGGAAAGGCTTGATGGGCGGCTATCCGGGGCTGTTCGCGCTGGTGCCGTATCAGGAAAAACTCTCCGAATACCGCAGCCTGGAAAACCGCGACCTGTGGGAATACCGGTTGAACCTGACGCAGGAAGAAACCGCGCGCATGGTCGAGCATGTCTGGGAGCTGAAGCAGATCCAGTTCGATTATTTCTTCTTCGACGAAAACTGCTCCTATCGCTTGCTCGAGTTGCTGCAAGTCGCGCGGCCGAGCCTGCGCCTGACCGAGCAATTCCCGCTGACTGCCATCCCCACCGACACCGTCAAAGCGGTGAAAGAGGCCGGGCTGGTCGAGCACATCGAATATCGCCCGTCTCGCGAGCGCGAATTGCTCAGCCGCGCCGAGCCGCTGAGCGATGACGAACAGCAATGGGTACTGAAAGTCAGTGCCGATCAAGAGGTGTTGCAAGAGCCGACATTCAAGGCGCTGCGCCGCGACCGTCAGGCGCTGATCGTTGATGCGGCCTATCGCCTGGAGCGCTACCGCGCCAACGGCCAGGAACGTGATCCGCAACGGGCGCAGCGCAGCTTCGAACTGCTGCGGGCGATCAACAAGAATCCGGCTCCGGAGCTGAACATTCCGCAACCGGGTCTGCCCGAAGATGGCCATGAGTCTCGTACCTGGCAGGCCGGCCTCGGCACGCGCGGTGATCGTGCGTTCGGCGAGTACGGCTTGCGCATGGCCTATCACGATCTCAATGACAACGCCGAAAGCTTCCCGCTCGGCGCACAGATCGAGATCCTGCAACTGAAGCTGCGCCAGTACGAAGGCAACGATTGGCAATTGCAGCAACTGGATCTGGCGACCATTCGTTCGCTGACACCGCGCAATGAGCTGCTGCAGCCATTGTCATGGCAAGTCACCGGTGGCCTTGAGCGGGTACCGGGCAAGCATGATGACGAGACGCTGGTCAGCCACGTCAACGGCGGTGGCGGTGGTACATGGCAGTTGGGCGAGGATGTGCTGGGCTTTGCACTCGGCACCGTGCGCGTGGAACACAACAATGACTTCGCCGAGTTCGTGTCCCCGGCCGGCGGTTTCAATACCGGTGTGTTGTGGAAAAACCCGCTGGGCAACCTCAGTCTGGAGGCCAAGGGCGATTACTTCTTCAACGGTGAAGTCCGCCGCAGTCTGAGCCTCAATCAGCAGTGGGAGCTGTCGCGCAACCTCGGTTTGCGCTTGAGTGCGCAGCGTGAATTCAGCCATCTCGCCACGCCCGAGACCGAAGTCATGCTCGAAGTGAAGTGGTATCACTACTGACTTCGAACATATCCCCTTGTAGGAGTGAGCCTGCTCGCGATAGCAATTCGTCTGTCAGTGCTGCTGTGACTGACACACCGCCATCGCGAGCAGGCTCACTCCTACAGGGGCTTTGTGGTGTGCAATGGATTTTTCACAGGCCTTCGACAGCCGCCTCATGAATCCCCTTCTAGACTTTCCTTATGAGCCGAGTATCGGCGCGGGAGAGTGCAATGTGGCGGTGTGCGGGTTTGCTGGGCGTGTTGCTGGTGCTGGGCGGTTGTCAGTCGACCCATGAGGATCTGATTGCCAAGGGTTATCCACCGGCCTTCGCCGACGGTTTCGATGACGGTTGCGTCAGCGGCCGGCAAGCCGCTGGTTCGATCAGCGGCGAGTTTCGCAAGAACGTGCCGCGCTATCTCAAGGACCAGCAATACGCCGAAGGCTGGGTCGACGGCTTTCGCCAATGCCAGGCGATGCTGGAAAACAAGAGCCGCGAAGACTATCGCAACGAACATTGGGACGAACGCGAACGCGCCTGGCAGCAACAGAAAGACCAGGACATCGGGCGGGCCTATCGCTCGCAATAGGTCGCTTGCAGACATCCAGTGAAACCAAATGCCGGCGAGCATGGCCCTAATCCTTTAGAGGAGGACACCATGAGTCGCGCATTCGTCAACGAGGACAACGCCGCCGCACAAGCCGATCAGCCGGTCGAGCGGCAGGTCAGCACGCAGCCCAATTACGTGACGCCGCAAGGTCTGGCGCAGTTGCAGGCGAAAGTCGCCGAGCTGCAAGCCCTGCATGCCGAACAATCGGCCAAGGGTGAGCAGGCCGACAAGCAGCGTCTGGCGGATCTGCAAAGGGATCTGCGTTACTTCAATCAACGCCTGAGCAGCGCACAAGTGGCCGTCGCCGCGACGTCCACCGACAAAGTGCAGATCGGCAGCTGGGTGACCTACGCCGACGAGCATGACACCGAACACCGCGTGCAACTGGTCGGCGAGGATCAGGCCGACGCGAGTCAGGGGCTGATCAATTGGGCCTCGCCGCTGGGCCGGGCGCTGCTGGGCGCACGGCTCAACGATGAGGTGCTGTGGCAGCGCCCCGCCGGTGATCAGGTGATTGAAGTGATCCGCATCGAACCGGCTTAAACCACGCCCTGCGCCAACATCGCATCGGCGACTTTGACGAAGCCGGCGATGTTCGCGCCTTTGACGTAATTGACCTGGCCGTTGTCCTCGCCGTAATGCACGCAAGCGTGGTGGATCGACTGCATGATCGCGTGCAGCTTGCTGTCGACCTCGCCGGCCGTCCACAGCAGGCGCATGGCGTTCTGCGACATCTCCAGACCACTCACCGCGACGCCACCGGCGTTGGACGCCTTGCCCGGGGCGAATAGAATGCCCGCCTCGATAAAGATATCCACAGCCTCCAGCGTGGTCGGCATGTTCGCGCCCTCGGCCACGCATCCACAGCCATTGCGCAACAGCGTGCGCGCCGCTTCGGCGTCGAGCTCGTTCTGTGTGGCGCAGGGCAGCGCAATGTCGCACGGCAGCGACCACGGCAACTGCCCGGCGCGGAACTCCAGGCCGAATGCGGCCGCCAGTTCGCTGATGCGCCCGCGTTTGACGTTTTTCAGCTCCAGCAGCGCCAGCCATTGCTCTTCACTCAGGCCGGCTTCGCAGAACAGCGTGCCTTCGGAATCGGAAAGAGAAATCACCTTGCCGCCCAGATCCATCACTTTGCGCGCAGCGTATTGCGCAACGTTGCCGGAACCTGAAATCGCCACGCGCTTGCCCTCGACACCTTGCCCGCGGCGCTTGAGCATTTCTTCGGCGAAGTACACGCAACCGAAACCGGTGGCCTCCGGGCGAATCAGGCTGCCGCCGTACGTCATGCCTTTGCCGGTCAGGACGCTGGTGAACTGGTTGCTCAGGCGTTTGTACTGGCCGAACAGGAAACCAATTTCGCGGGCTCCCACGCCAATGTCACCGGCCGGCACGTCCACATCCGCACCGATGTGGCGATACAACTCGCTCATGAATGCCTGACAGAAGCGCATGACCTCGGCGTCGCTTTTGCCCTTTGGATCGAAGTCCGAACCGCCCTTGCCGCCGCCCATCGGCAGCGATGTCAGCGAGTTCTTGAAAGTCTGTTCGAAGGCGAGGAACTTCAGCACGCCCATGTTCACCGACGGATGAAAACGCAGACCGCCCTTGTAGGGGCCGATGGCGCTGTTCATCTGGATGCGGAAACCGCGGTTGACCTGAATCTTGCCCTGATCGTCGACCCACGACACCCGAAACACCACCGCACGCTCCGGCTCGCAGATACGCTCGAGAATCCCCGAGGTCAGGTAACGCGGGTTGGCTTCGAGAAATGGCCACAGACTGCGCAGCACTTCTTCGACAGCCTGATGAAATTCAGGTTGATCGGGGTCGCGTTTTTTCAGGCGCGAGAGGAAGGATTCGACGGATTCGGTCATGGAAAAAGTCTCGGCAAATTTATTGTCGTTGGAGGAGATTGGGCCGGACTGTAACAAACCGATTGCGCACACGAACAGAGCAAAATGTCGCAGTTATGAAATTAAATGGTGCACAGGATATAAATCAGCCCTGATTTCTGACTAGTCTTGCACCTGAATGGTGAGAACAGATTCAGATCATGCACCAGCAGCTACATCGCCATCGCTGGCAAGCCAGCTCCCACAGTTTTAGCGGCGTTCACACAATCCGGACATCACACAATCCCTGTGGGAGCTGGCTTGCCAGCGATGAATCCACCTCGGTCCCGCTGAAAAAAAACAAGGAAAAAAAACGGAGCCCGAAGGCTCCGCTCTTACATGCAACCGACTCGAATCAGGCCAGTTTCTTGTGGCGTACCCGATGTGGCTGGGCCGCTGCTTCGCCGAGGCGCTTTTTGCGATCGGCTTCGTACTCGGTGTAGTTGCCTTCGAAGAACACCGCTTGCGAGTCGTCTTCGTACGCCAGGATGTGCGTGGCGACACGGTCAAGGAACCAGCGATCGTGAGAGATCACAATGGCGGCGCCCGGGAAGTCCAGCAGCGCTTCTTCCAGCGAACGCAGGGTTTCCACGTCGAGGTCGTTGGACGGTTCGTCGAGCAGCAGGACGTTGCCGCCCTCCTTCAGGGTCAGCGCCAGGTGCAGACGACCGCGCTCACCACCGGACAGGTCCTTGACGAACTTCTGCTGATCGCCACCCTTGAAGTTGAAGCGACCGACATAGGTACGCGACGGAATCTCGTAGTTGCCGATGCGGATCTGGTCGGAACCGTCGGAGATCTGCTGAAACACGGTCTTGCTGCCGTCGAGGTCTTCGCGGCTCTGGTCAACGCAGGCCAGTTGTACGGTTTCGCCGACTTCGATGGTGCCGGAATCCGGGGTTTCCTTGCCCATCAGCATGCGGAACAGGGTCGACTTACCGGCACCGTTACCACCGATCACGCCGACAATGGCGCCCTTGGGCATCGAGAACGACAGGTTGTCGATCAGGACGCGATCGCCGTAGCCCTTGGTGACGTTCTTGAATTCGATGACCTTGTCGCCCAGACGCGGACCGGCCGGGATGTAGATCTCGTTGGTTTCGCTGCGCTTCTGGAATTCCTGCGATTGCATTTCTTCGAAGCGTTGCAGACGGGCCTTGGATTTCGACTGGCGGGCTTTCGCGCCTTTGCGCACCCACTCCAGTTCTTCCTTCATGGCTTTTTCGTGGGCCGACTGCTGCTTGGATTCAGCGGCCAGACGATCGGACTTGGCTTCAAGCCAACCCGAATAGTTGCCCTCGTAAGGAATGCCCGCGCCGCGGTCGAGTTCCAGAATCCAGCCGGCGACGTTGTCGAGGAAGTAACGGTCGTGCGTGATCGCAACCACAGTGCCCGGGAAGTCGTGGAGGAAATGCTCCAGCCAGGCCACGGAATCGGCATCCAGGTGGTTGGTCGGTTCGTCGAGCAGCAGCATGTCCGGCGCGGACAGCAGCAGACGGCACAGGGCCACACGACGCTTTTCACCACCGGACAGGTGTTCGACTTTCGCATCCCAGGCGGGCAGACGCAGTGCATCGGCGGCGACTTCCAGTTGGCGCTCCAGGTTATGACCATCGCTGGCCTGCAGGATCGCTTCAAGCTTGGCCTGCTCGGCGGCCAGTTTGTCGAAGTCGGCATCCGGGTCGGCGTAAGCGGCGTAGACCTCGTCCAGACGCGCTTGCGCATCCTTGATCACGCTCACCGCTTCTTCGACCACTTCGCGCACAGTCTTGGTCGGATCGAGTTGCGGCTCTTGCGGCAGGTAACCGATGTTCAGGTCCGGCATCGGACGCGCTTCACCTTCGAACTCGGTGTCGACGCCGGCCATGATTTTCAGCAGCGTGGACTTGCCCGAACCGTTAAGGCCGAGCACGCCGATCTTGGCGCCGGGGAAGAAGGACAACGAAATGTTTTTGAGGATTTCCCGCTTCGGCGGTACAACTTTGCCCAGCCGATGCATGGTGAAGACGTATTGAGCCATGGAGAACCTTGGGTCAGTGACAGATGAATGATTGGAGCACAGGCGATGCCTGGCCAGACCGGTGCGCGTCGTTCACTTGATCGATCAATGCGTGCGCGCAGGAAAAAGTCTGATTGTAGGGGCTGGACCGCCCCCGGTCTAACCGGCAAAGCTACCTGAATGCTCACAGGCAGTCCAGCCGCGAGGGGCTGGCACTTCGCCACGACTCAAGGCATGCTAGCCGCCCTTTGGGCGTCCGGCTTATAGTGCACGTCGCGCCAGTCCAGCCAATCCGCAGGATCACAGCTTGTCCAACGTCACTCCGCCAGCTTCTGTGAGCAGCACCCCAGCGGCGCCCGGCTCGTCCCTGCGCGGCACATTGAAGGGAGCGCTGGCGACGCTCGTGCTTTTATTGCTGGCGCTTTTGTTCTGGCAACTGCTCGACCAACTGCGCGAAACCCAGAAAAACCAGCGCCAGTACACTATCGACTACACCGCCGACCTCGCCGCCCAGGTCAGCCTGAATATGGCGCTGAACGCGCAAATCGCCCTCAATCTGCTACCGATCGTCGAACAGCCGCAATCAGCCGACGAACAGCAGGCGCTGCTGCGCAAGCTCCAGCAATCGCTACCCGATCTGCGCAGCATGGCCTTGCTCAGCCCATCCGGGCGGATCATCAGCGACAGCGCCGCGAACAGCGACGACGCCGACTACCTCACCGAACTGGTCCGGCGCAGCCGCGCCCAGGCACATTATTTCAGCAACGCCGACGATGGCTCAGTGGTGCACCTGTTGCTGCATCAGGCCAGCGGCAGCACGCGTGGTTATTGGGCGCTGCGCCTGACCCCGACGTTTTTCGATTCACTGACCAAACAGGGTGAAGCCGGCCTGCGTCCGCTGTGGCTGGTAGAAAACCGCGTCAACCATCAGATCATCAGCCGCGACAAAGCGCAGCCGTCGACCAAACCCGGCGTACTGACCCCGGACGACCTGGCCAACACCGTGCTGACCGTGCCGCTGAGCAGCAGCGACTGGCAGTTGCGCGGCCTGTTCGACCGCCAGCGGGTGCTCGAAGAATTGTTGCCGGCGTTCATCGGCAAATGCCTGCTGGGCCTGGCGTTTTCCATGCTGCCGGTGATCGCGCTGCTGAACATGCGTCGGCGTCAGCGCCAACTGCATGAAGGGCGCCGCCGCTATCAGGACATTTTCGAAGGCACCGGCGTGGCCCTCTGCGTGCTCGATCTGTCGGGCCTCAAGCAGGCGTTCGCCAAGGCGCAGATCCAGAGCAGCGACCAGCTCAAGGCCTGGCTCGACCAGCCGCAGCAATGCCAACAGTTGCTTCAGGAATTGCGCGTCACTGAGGTCAATCAGGTCGCGCTGCAACTGCTCAATGTCAATTCCTGCGAGCACGCATGGCAATTGCTGATCGCCGGCCAACCGCATCAGCACTGCGTCATCGGCCAGCAAATTCTCGATGCGGTTTTGCTGCAACAGGATCAACTGGAACTGGAAATCAAACTGCCGGACGGCAACGGTCGCGACCAGCATCTGTGGATGGTGCTGCGCCTGCCCAACGAGCAAGACGACTACAAAGCGGTGATCCTCAGCATCAACGACATCACCAGCCGCAAGCTGATCGAACTGTCGCTGCTCGAGCGCGAGGGTTTCTGGTCGGATGTGGTGCGCACCGTGCCGGACCATCTGTATGTGCAGGATGTGATCAGCCAGCGGATGATTTTCAGCAACCATCACCTCGGCCAGACGCTGGGCTACAACCGCAGCGAACTGCATCAGATGGGCGAATACTTCTGGGAAATCCTGCTGCATCCGGAAGATGCCGACCACTACCATCGCTCGCGGCAGCTGCAGCGCCACGCCGGTTACAGCCAGTTGCTGCAGTGCCAGTTGCGTTTCCGTCATCGCGACGGCAAGTGGCGGCGCTTCGACATTCGCGAACAGGCACTGGCGCGGGACAAACACGATCAGGTCACCCGAATCATCGGCGTGGCCAAGGACATCACCGAGCAGATCGAGGCCAGCGAATCCCTGCGCGACAGCGAGCAGCGTTACCGGATGCTCGCCGAAAGCATCAGCGACGTGATCTTCTCCACCGACAGCAAACTCTCGCTGAACTATGTGAGCCCGTCGGTGCAAGCGGTGCTGGGATATAACGCCGAGTGGATTTTCCAGAACGGCTGGCAATCGACCATCGCCAATCCCGGGCAACTGAACGGCATCTACGCCCTGATGGACCGCGTCAGCAAAGCCCTGGACAAGCCCGAACAACTGGCCCTGCTGCGCAGTCAGGTGCAGACGCAACTGTTTCTGTTCGACTGTCTGCGCGCCGATGGCCGCAAGATCCCGATCGAGTTGCGCCTGGTGCTGGTCTGGGACGAACATGGCGCCTTCGAAGGGGTGCTCGGCGTCGGCCGCGACATCAGCCAGCAGCGCCGCGCCGAAAAAGACCTGCGCATGGCCGCGACGGTATTCGAGCACTCGACCTCGGCGATCCTGATCACCGACCCGGCCGGTTACATCGTCCAGGCCAACGAAGCGTTCAGCCGCGTCAGTGGCTACGCGGTGGGCGAAGTGCTCGACCAGTTGCCGAACATGCTCACCGTCGACGAACAGCAGGACGCGCACCTGCGCTACGTGCTCAAGCAACTGCACGAGCACAGCACCTGGGAAGGCGAAGTCTGGATGAAACGCCGTAACGGCGAGCACTACCCGGCGTGGGTCGGGATTACGGCGGTGCTCGACGACGAGGGCGATCTGGCCAGTTACGTGTGTTTCTTCAGCGACATCAGCGAGCGCAAGGCCAGCGAACAGCGGATTCACCGCCTCGCCTACTACGACGCCCTGACCCATCTGCCCAATCGCACGCTGTTTCAGGATCGCCTGCACACCGCGCTGCAAGCGGCTGAACGGCAGAAGTCGTGGGTGGTGCTGATGTTCCTCGATCTTGACCGGTTCAAGCCAATCAATGACTCCCTCGGCCACGCCGCTGGCGATCGCATGCTCAAGGACATGGCCACGCGCCTGCTGGCCTGCGTCGGTGAAGACGACACCGTGGCGCGCATGGGCGGCGATGAATTCACCCTGCTGTTGCAGCATCGTTCCAGCCGCGAACTGGCGCTGAACCGGGCGATTCACGTCGCCGAGCAGATCCTTGGCAGTCTGGTGCGGCCGTTCGTCCTCGAAGGGCGCGAGTTCTTTGTCACCGCGAGTATCGGCATCGCCCTCAGTCCGCAGGACGGCAACGAGCTCAGCCAGTTGATGAAGAACGCCGACACGGCGATGTACCACGCCAAGGAGCGCGGCAAGAACAACTTCCAGTTCTACCAGGCCGACATGAACGCCAGTGCGCTGGAGCGTCTGGAGCTGGAAAGCGACTTGCGCCACGCGCTGGAGCAGAACGAATTCGTCCTGTATTACCAGCCGCAGTTCAGCGGCGACGGCAAACGCCTGACCGGCGCCGAAGCGCTGCTGCGCTGGCGCCATCCGCGTCGCGGACTGGTGCCGCCGGGGGATTTCATACCGGTGCTGGAAGAACTCGGGCTGGTGGTCGATGTGGGCGACTGGGTGATCAGCGAAGCCTGCCGCCAGTTGAAAACCTGGCACCAGCAACGGGTGCGCGTGCCCAAGGTGTCGGTGAACATCTCGGCGCGGCAGTTCTCCGACGGCCAGCTCGGCACGCGCATCGCCACGATCCTGCGCGAAACCGGCCTGCCGCCGGCGTGTCTGGAGCTGGAACTGACCGAAAGTATCCTGATGCGCGAAGTCAGCGAGGCGATGCAGATTCTCGCTGGCCTGAAAAATCTTGGCCTGAGCATCGCCGTTGACGACTTCGGTACCGGTTATTCATCGCTCAACTACCTCAAGCAGTTCCCGATCGATGTGCTGAAAATCGACCGCACCTTCGTCGATGGCCTGCCCTCGGGTGAACAGGACGCGCAAATCGCCCGGGCGATCATCGCCATGGCCCACAGCCTGAACCTGGCGGTAATCGCCGAGGGCGTGGAAACCCACGAGCAACTGGACTTCCTGCGCGAGCACGGTTGCGACGAGGTGCAAGGCTATCTGTTTGGCCGGCCGATGCCGGCGGGACGGTTCGAAGCGCAGTTCAGCAACGACGCGCTGTTCATGTTCGACTGAAGTCCTGAGGCGCGGCCATCGCGAGCAGGCTCACTCCTACAGGGGATTGATGTCGATCACAGGTTTCAAGCTCACCTCGGATACTGTAGGAGTGAGCCTGCTCGCGATGAGGCCGGCACAACCACCATCTATCTACGCATGAACGCCACTTGTCTGCGACATGATGCCGTTTCATATGCCATCCAAAACCCGTTAGGTTAGAATGCCCCCCTTTTCTGCCCCCCGATCCTTGAGGACCGCCATGTTCAGCCGTGATTTGACTATTGCCAAGTACGACGCCGACCTTTTTGCCGCCATGGAGCAAGAAGCTCAGCGTCAGGAAGAACACATTGAGCTGATCGCTTCGGAAAACTACACCAGCCCAGCGGTGATGGAAGCTCAAGGCTCGGTCCTGACCAACAAGTACGCCGAAGGCTACCCGGGCAAGCGCTACTACGGTGGTTGCGAGTACGTCGACGTGGTCGAGCAACTGGCCATCGACCGTGCCAAGGAACTGTTCGGTGCCGATTACGCCAACGTTCAGCCGCACGCCGGTTCGCAAGCCAACGCTGCCGTGTACCTGGCCCTGCTGTCGGCCGGTGACACCATTCTGGGCATGAGCCTGGCCCACGGTGGTCACCTGACCCACGGCGCCAGCGTTTCCTCCTCGGGCAAGCTGTACAACGCCGTGCAGTACGGCATCGACGCCAACGGCCTGATCGATTACGACGAAGTCGAGCGCCTGGCGGTCGAGCACAAGCCGAAAATGATCGTGGCCGGTTTCTCTGCCTACTCGCAGATCCTCGACTTCCCACGCTTCCGCGCCATCGCTGACAAAGTCGGTGCCTACCTGTTCGTCGACATGGCCCACGTGGCCGGTCTGGTCGCCGCTGGCGTTTATCCGAACCCGGTGCCGTTCGCTGATGTCGTCACCACCACCACGCACAAGACCCTGCGCGGCCCACGTGGCGGTCTGATCCTGGCGCGCGCCAACGCCGACATCGAGAAGAAGCTCAACTCCGCAGTATTCCCGGGTGCCCAGGGTGGCCCGCTGGAGCACGTGATCGCCGCCAAGGCGATCTGCTTCAAGGAAGCGCTGCAGCCTGAGTTCAAGGTCTACCAGCAACAAGTGGTGAAAAACGCCCAGGCCATGGCCAGCGTATTCATCGAGCGTGGTTTCGACGTGGTTTCGGGCGGTACTGAAAACCACCTGTTCCTGCTGTCGCTGATCAAGCAGGAAATCTCCGGTAAAGATGCCGACGCCGCGCTGGGCAAAGCGTTCATCACCGTGAACAAGAACTCCGTGCCTAACGATCCACGTTCGCCGTTCGTCACCTCCGGCCTGCGTTTCGGTACCCCGGCTGTGACCACTCGCGGCTTCAAAGAGGCTGAGTGCAAAGAGCTGGCCGGCTGGATCTGCGACATCCTGGCAGACCTGAACAACGAAGCGGTGATCGACGCCGTTCGTGAGAAAGTCAAAGCCATCTGCAAGAAACTGCCGGTATACGGCGCGTAATCGCGACGTCACACCCGCAGCACGAAAAACCGGCCAAGTGATTGGCCGGTTTTTTTTCGCCCGTATTTTTTCAAATCCCCTGAACCGCTCAAGCATGGGACTCGGCGCCCAACTGGTCAGACCGGTCATGCCAATTCGTCACTTTTCGCTTGCGATCATGGAAAACCAGCGCCTAGACTGCGCCTGCACTGGACATACCGGTAAGACCACAATAATTAAGTCCTGAATCCGATGCGCCAAGCGTGCGGCAGCCAGGACACCGACCAGGATTCCTCCCATGCTCAGATGGTGCTCGCGTTCAATCTTCCTCCAAGTGGTTCTCGGACTGATGCTCGGCATCGTCTGCGGGCTGACCCTCCCTGAATACTCGGCCCAGCTCAAACCGCTCGGTGACGGTTTCATAAAGCTGATCAAGATGCTCATCGGCCTGATCGTGTTCTGCGTGGTGGTCAGCGGCATCAGTGGCGCGGGCGACCTGAAGAAGGTCGGCCGCATCGGCCTCAAGTCGGTGATCTACTTCGAAGTGCTGACCACTATCGCCCTGGTGATCGGCCTGGTGTTCGCCTTCAGCACCGGCATCGGCAGCGGCGCGAATATTCATCTGGAGCAACTATCCAGCGCCGACATGGGCGACCTCGCCGAGCGCGGCCAGCACATGCACACCACCACGCAATTTCTGATGGACCTGATCCCGACCTCGGTGATCGGTGCCTTCGCCGACAACAACATTCTGCAAGTGCTGCTGTTCTCGGTGCTGTTCGGCAGCGCGCTGAATCTGGTCGGCGAAGCGGCGTCGGGGATCTCGCGACTGATCAACGAACTGAGCCACGTGATCTTCCGCATCATGGGCATGATCGTGCGTCTGGCACCGATCGGCGTGTTCGGCGCCATCGCCTTCACTACCAGCAAATATGGCCTGGATTCGCTGCAGCATCTGGGCAGCCTGGTCGGCCTGTTCTATCTGACCTGCATCGCGTT
This sequence comes from Pseudomonas sp. 15C, assembly GCF_055484735.1. Classification (NCBI taxonomy): domain Bacteria; kingdom Pseudomonadati; phylum Pseudomonadota; class Gammaproteobacteria; order Pseudomonadales; family Pseudomonadaceae; genus Pseudomonas; species Pseudomonas sp. 15C. Next base: position 106,284 of record NZ_JBUDGD010000001.1, read on the forward strand.
TGTCAGCGTGATTCTTGGTCTGGTGATGCGTGCTTCCGGCCTGCGCATGTGGCCGTTGCTCAAATACCTGCGCGAAGAACTGCTGATCGTCATGGGGACCGCGTCCTCCGATGCCGTGCTGCCGCAGATCATGCGCAAGCTTGAACATCTGGGCATCGGCAGTTCCACCGTCGGGCTGGTGATTCCTACCGGGTACTCGTTCAACCTCGACGGTTTTTCGATCTACCTGACCCTGGCCATCGTGTTCATCGCCAATGCCACGGGTACACCGCTGGCCATGACCGATCTACTGACGATTCTACTGGTGTCGCTGATCACCTCCAAAGGTGCCCACGGCATTCCCGGTTCGGCGCTGGTGATTCTGGCGGCAACCCTGACCGCGATTCCAGCGATCCCGGTGGTTGGTCTGGTGCTGGTGCTCGCGGTGGACTGGTTCATGGGCATCGGCCGCGCGCTGACCAACCTGATCGGCAACTGCGTCGCCACCGTCGCCATCGCCCGCTGGGAAAAGGACATCGACGTGCAACGGGCCAACAAGGTGCTCAACGGCGAACAGGGCTATAACTTCCAGCCGAGAAAAACCGTCGCCCAGGCGGCGGCCAAAGAATTTTGATTGATCGCCGTGTCTGCTGACAGGCAGGCACGGCGCAGGAGCCAATACGTGATTACAACTTCAACCGTCGTCAACTCAGTGGTGGAAAAGCTCCGCGCGGCGTTGGCCCGTGGTCAGTGGCGCTGCGGTGAAATGCTGCCGGGCCAGCGTGAACTGGCCGAACAATTGGGTATCAGCCGGCCGAGCCTGCGCGAAGCCGTGATCGTTCTGGAAACCCTTGGCCTGGTGCGCTCGATGCCGGGCAAGGGCGTGGTGGTGCTCGATGCGCAACTGAGCGACAACCCGAACCACGACAGTGCCGTCGCCGGCGCCAGCCTCGAAGACGTGCTGCAACTGCGCTACACCCTCGAGCCGTTCATTGTTGGCCTCGTCGCGCAATCGATCAGCAGCAAGGAAGTCGGACAGTTGCGCCTGACCCTGATGGACATGCGCGAAGCCCTCGAAGCGGGCGACAGCGAAGCCGGGGTCAGCGCTTACATCGCTTTTCACGAAGAGCTGTTCACGCTGACCTCGAACCCGATTTTCCAAAGTGTCGTTCAGCAGACCAGCAACGCGCTCAAGCAAAGCGCCGAAGTGCTGCGCAATTCTCCCGAGCATCTGGCCGAGCGTCTGGAAGAAAACGAAGCGGTGGTCCGCGCGATCCGCAGCAAGAACAGCGCCCAGGCCAGCGCCGAAATGCGTCGGCACATTCTGCGAGAAGGCCGGCGCATGGGCATCGAGCTGAATATCCCGGAAGACAACCTGCCCCACTGAATTTTCTTTTTGGAGACCGCCCATGAACAGTGTCGCCGCAACGCCGCACGCTCACTCTGCAGGCGCCCCCCTGCCCTTCACTCGCCTGCGCGCCGCGGTGGACGATCTGTACCCGCGACTGCTCGAGGCGATTCTGGAGCAGCGGATTACCCCGGCCAGCCGTTTTACCGAGGACAGCCTCAAACAATGGTTCGGTGCCAGCCGGGCCGATGTGCGCCGGGTGCTGACGCAGCTTTCCCATGAGCACATCGTGGTACTGCGGGCCAATCACCGACCACGCATCGCTGCGCCTGATGCGGAGCAGACCCGGCAGGCCTTGCATGCACGTCGGCTGGCTGAAGGCACGTTGGTGCGGCTGGCGTGCCAGCGTCCACAGGCCGACGATGTCAAACGTCTGCGCGGGTTGATCGCACGCGAGCGTATGGAGGTCGAGCAGGATCGACGCGGGGCGGCGATCCGCTTGGCCGGGGAGTTTCATCTGCAATTGGCACGAATGGCCGGGAATGCACCGTTGGCGCACTTTTTGAGCAGTCTGGTGCCGCTGACGTCGCTCGCGATTGCGCGGAGCGAGGGTTCTTCGCACCGCTGTTGCGCATGGCAGGAACATCTGGCCTTGGTTGAAGCGGTGGAATCCGGGAGAGTCGCTGAAGCCATGATGTTGATGAATCAGCATCTGGATCAGCTTGAGCAGACACTGCTGGGGTCAGACCTTGGACAATATATTGTTGGTTAGATGGCCATCGCGAGCAGGCTCACTCCTACAGGGGAACGCGTTTCAAATGTAGGAGTGAGCCTGCTCGCGATAGCTGCATCACAGGCTCAGAAAATCCGTCAGCCGGCCGCCACTCTGGCAAACCCCGCCCGAATCTTCTCTTCCGGCAAATCATCGGCAATAAATACCATCACACTTTCACGTTTCTCGCCCTCGGCCCATTCGGTGTCCCAGTCGAAACCGTAAAGTTTCAGCACGCCCTGAAACACCAGCCGCCGATCCTCCCCGGCAATGCTCAACACACCTTTGTAACGCAGCAATTGCTTGCCATGCTCCTCCAGCAGTTCGTTCATGAACTCGCTGAGCTGATCGATATCCAGCGCCTGGTCGGTGCGCAGCACCAGGCTGGAAATCCGATCGATCGACGGCGCCTGGCCCACCGGACGCAGGCTCAAGCCGCCGCCAGGATCGGCATTCAGGTTAAAGCCGCGCACATCCAGCAGTTCCGCCAGATTGATGTTGCCGTGCTCGACCACACGGATCGGCGCACGGCGGTTGATCCGCGTCAGCCGCTCGCTCAACGCGGTGAAAGTGGCATGGTCAACAAGATCGGTCTTGCTCACCAACAGGCGGTCGGCGAAACCGATCTGCGCCTGGGCGATGGTCTGGCTCAGATGCACGTCGGCATGCGCGGCATCGACCAGGGTAATGATGCCGTCGAGCAGATAACGCTCACGCAGTTCTTCGTCGATGAAAAAGGTCTGGGCCACCGGCGCTGGATCGGCAAGGCCTGTGCATTCGATCACCAGACGATCAAAGGCGATCTCGCCGCTGTCCAGCCGTTCGAGCAGCAGGTACAGCGCCTTGGTCAGGTCGGTGTGAATGGTGCAGCAGACGCAGCCGTTGGCCAGGGTCATGACTTGCACTGGCTCGTCGCCGAGCAATTGGCTGTCGATGCCGGCGTCGCTGAATTCGTTTTCGATCACGGCGATTTTCAGGCCGTGCTCGGCTTTCAATAAATGGCGCAGCAAAGTGGTCTTGCCAGCGCCGAGGAAACCGCTGAGTACCGTGACCGGGATGGGAGAGGACAAAACTCGATCTCCTGAAAAGAACACAAAACAAATGTGGGAGCCAGCCTGCTGGCGATGAGGGTGTGTCAGTCGAAATTTCCGTCGACTGACACTCCGCCATCGCTGGCAGGCCAGCTCCCACAGGGGATTACCTCAACCTGATGCTGTCAGCTCAACAGCACTTCGGCCCACCCTTGCCACCGTAGCGAGCCTCCTGACGTTCGCGAAAGAACATCTCGTAGCTCATCACCGGTTTGTCCGGGTGTTTGGTTTGCATATGCTCGACGTAGGTGTCGTAGTCGGGCATGCCGACCATCAGGCGTGCGGCCTGACCGAGGTATTTACCGAGGCGACTCAGGTCATTGAACATGCTGCAATCCTCTGGTTACGCATCCGGCAGGGCCTGGAAGGGCGATTCTTTATCCGTACGCTCTTTCTTGCCCCAGGCGGCGATGCCGACCTTGAGCGCATAGAACAGGATGCTGAACACCACGAACAGGAACAGCGCGGTGAGCGTGGCGTTGGTATAGGCGTTGAAGATCACGTGCTGCATCTGCTCGACACTTTTCGCCGGTGCCAGCACCTGACCATTGGCCAGCGCATCGCTGTACTTCTTCGCCAGCGACAGGAAGCCGATCGCCGGGTTGGCGTCGAACAGCTTGATGAAGCCTGCGGTCGTGGTGCAGATCAACAGCCATGTCGCTGGCAGCAGGGTGACCCAGATGTAGCGCTGGCGCTTCATCTTGATCAGAACCACGGTGCCGAGCATCAGCGCGATACCGGCGAGCATCTGGTTGGAGATGCCGAACAGTGGCCACAGGGTGTTGATGCCGCCCAATGGATCGATCACGCCCTGGTACAGCAACCAGCCCCACATCGCCACACAGCCGGCGGTGGCGATCAGGTTGGCGGTCCACGATTCGGTGCGTTTGAGCGCCGGAACGAAGGAGCCGAGCAGATCCTGCAGCATGAAACGACCGGCACGGGTACCGGCGTCGACTGCGGTCAGAATGAACAGGGCTTCGAACAGAATTGCGAAGTGGTACCAGAACGCCATGGTGTTTTCACCCGGCAGGACACTGTGCAGAATCTGCGCAATACCCACCGCCAGGGTCGGCGCACCGCCGGCACGGGCCAGAATGGTGGTTTCACCGATGTCATGGGCAACCGCTTGCAGCGCTTCAGGGGTGATCGCGAAGCCCCAGCTGGTGACCATCTGCGCCACTGACGCAGCATCACTGCCAACCACGGCGGCCGGGCTGTTCATGGCGAAGTACACGCCCGGCTCGATCACCGAAGCGGCAACCATGGCCATGATTGCCACGAACGATTCCATCAGCATGCCGCCATAACCGATGTAGCGGGCGTTGGTTTCGTTATCCAGCAGCTTCGGCGTGGTACCCGAAGAAATCAGTGCGTGGAAGCCCGATACCGCACCACAGGCGATGGTGATGAACAGGAACGGAAACAGGCCGCCCTTCCACACCGGCCCGGTGCCGTCGACAAACTGGGTCAGCGCCGGCATTTTCAGCTCGGGCATGGTGACCAGAATGCCGATCGCCAGCGCGACGATGGTGCCGATCTTGAGGAAGGTCGATAGATAGTCACGCGGCGCGAGAATCAGCCAGACCGGCAGCGACGCGGCGACAAAACCGTAACCGACGAGCATCCAGGTAATCTGCACACCGGTGAAGGTGAAGGCTTTGGCCCATACCGGATCGGCAGCAATCTGCCCACCGAGCCAGATCGAACCGAGCAGCAGCAACACGCCGACCACGGAGATTTCGCCGATGCGGCCCGGGCGGATGTATCGCATGTAGATGCCCATGAACATCGCGATCGGGATGGTCGCCATCACGGTGAAGATGCCCCATGGGCTTTCCGCCAGTGCCTTGACCACGATCAGCGCCAGCACCGCAAGGATGATGATCATGATCAGGAAGCAGCCGAACAGCGCGATGGTCCCGGGAATCCGGCCCATTTCTTCACGCACCATATCGCCCAGGGAACGGCCGTTGCGTCGGGTCGACATGAACAGGACCATGAAGTCCTGCACCGCGCCCGCCAGCACCACACCGGCAATCAGCCAGAGCGTACCGGGCAGATAGCCCATCTGCGCCGCCAATACCGGGCCGACCAGCGGCCCCGCGCCAGCGATGGCCGCGAAGTGGTGACCGAAAAGAATGTGTTTGTTGGTCGGCACATAGTCCAGACCATCGTTGTTGAGCACGGCGGGGGTGGCCCGACGCGGATCCAGTTGCATCACGTTGTTGGCGATGAACAGACTGTAGTAACGGTACGCAACCAGATAAATGGCCACGGCAGCGACCACAATCCACAAGGCGTTGATCGCCTCGCCGCGGCGCAATGCCACTACGCCCAGGGCGCACGCTCCTACGATTGCCAGCACTAGCCAGGGTAAGTGGCGTAGCAGGCTATTATTATTTTTCATTTTTTTATTCCAGCCAGGGTGGACAAGAAAGACAGCCACCCAGAGTTTAGCGCTAACGGTGCCAAAGGCCATACCCCGACATAGGTCTATCTGAGCCCTTTCGCGCTGGCACGCTCGGACAAGGCGGGTCTATAGTCAGCGAACCTTCGGAGGATTGCGCCATGAACGAGCCTTCAGACAACCGTCGTCGCTTCAAACGTATTGCGTTCGATGCCAGAACCGAGCTGAGCCAAGGCGAGTACATCTGGCAGGTCAAACTGATCGACCTGTCACTCAAGGGTTTGCTGGTCGAACGGCCGGAGCCGTGGCTCGGTGATCGTGGAAAAGATTTCTTCGTCGATATTCACTTGAGTAAGGACGTCGATATCGAAATGGACGTGCAACTGGCCCACGAGGAAAACGGCCATTTGGGGTTCATCTGCCGACATATCAGCCTGGAGTCGATCCAGCGCTTGCGGCGGCTGATCGAGCTGAACCTGGCGGATGAGGCCGAGCTCGAGCGCGAATTGGGCGCCCTGATCGAAATCTAGAAGCCACAATTGAACCTTGTGGGAGCTGGCTTGCCTGCGATAGCGGTTTCTGACGCAACGAAATTGGTGAATGTCAGAATGCAATCGCGGGCAAGCCCGCTCCCACAGGTCATTTGTTGGCTCGATTTATTCAAACAATGCGTCAAGCGCCTGTTCGAGGCGGGTGACAGCAATGATCTGCAGCCCTGCCGGCGATTCCTTCGGCGCGTTGCCCTTGGGCACGATCGCGCGTTTGAAACCATGCTTGGCCGCTTCCTTCAAGCGCTCCTGCCCGCTCGGCACCGGGCGTACTTCACCGGACAGACCGACCTCGCCAAACACCAGCAGATCATGCGGCAACGGCCGGTTGCGCAAGCTCGACATGACTGCCGCCATCAGCGCCAGATCGGAAGCGGTTTCCAGCACCTTGACCCCGCCGACCACATTGAGGAATACATCCTGATCGTGGGTCGGAATCCCGCCGTGGCGGTGCAGAACCGCTAGCAGCATCGCCAACCGGTTCTGATCCAGACCCAGCGTCACCCGACGCGGATTGGCCAGATGGCTGTCATCGACCAGCGCCTGCACTTCCACCAGCATTGGCCGGGTGCCTTCCCACGTCGCCATGACCACGCTGCCCGGGACTTCCTCTTGGGCGCGTGTGAGAAAGATCGCCGAAGGGTTGGAGACTTCTTTCAAACCCTTGTCGGTCATGCCGAACACGCCCAGCTCGTTGACCGCGCCGAAACGGTTCTTCACCGCACGCAACAAGCGCAGGCGCCCATCGGATTCGCCTTCGAAATACAGCACGGTATCGACCATGTGCTCAAGCACACGGGGACCGGCCAATGCGCCTTCCTTGGTGACGTGGCCGACGAGGAAAATCGCCGTACCGCTCTGCTTGGCGTAACGCACCAGCAGCGCCGCACTTTCGCGCACCTGGGAAACGCCGCCGGGTGCCGATTGCAGTTGTTCGGTGAAAATCGTCTGGATCGAGTCGATCACCATCACCTTGGGTTTTTCCTGGCGGGCGGTGGCGATGATGGTTTCGATGCAGGTTTCGGTCATCACGCGTAGCTGGTCCTGCGGCAAGCCGAGACGGCGGGCGCGCATCGCCACTTGCTGCTGGGATTCTTCACCGGTGACGTACAGCGCCGGCATGCTCTTGGCGAGGTTGCACAGGGTTTGCAGCAGAATCGTCGACTTGCCAATGCCCGGATCACCGCCGATCAGCACCACCGAACCGTCGACCAGACCGCCGCCGAGCACGCGATCGAGCTCACCGGAGGCGGTGGAAAAACGCGGGATTTCTTCAACGCTGACTTCGGCCAGGGTCTTGATCTGCGCTTGTTGCCCGGCCCAACCGGTGCGCCCGGTCGGTGCCGTGGCGCCGCCGCTTTCGATCATGGTTTCGGTCAGCGTGTTCCAGGCGCCGCATTCACCGCACTGGCCGGCCCACTTGGGAAAGGTTGCGCCGCACTCGGTGCAGCCGTACATGCGCTTGGCCTTGGCCATCAGAACCCCCGACAAAAACCGCGATGATAACCCACAGGCCCGCGATCAGCGCGGCGCCGGCGTACGGATTTCGCCGCTGGCCAGACGTGCGGCGCTGTTGCCCAGCGGGTCTTCGGCGTTCAGGTCGGCGCCCTTGGCTTTCAGCGCATCGAGCAGTTCCAGACGCTTGAACAAGCCGGCATACATCGCCGCTGTCTGCCCGGCGCCGTTACGTTGATCGGGGCTGCAATCGGTGGCCATCAAGCGCCGGGCGATCTGTACTTCACCCTTGAAGATCGCGCCCATCAGCGCCGTGTTGCCGCGCTGATCCTGGGCACAGGCGTCGGCGCCGGCCGCAAGCAAGCGCTCCACGGCAGGCGCTTGACCGTGATAAGCCGCGAGGATCAGCGCGGTGTATCCCTTGCCGTCGCGGGTGTCGAGGGAATAGCCCGATTCGATGAACGTCTCGAGCATCGGCACATCCCCGCGCCGCGCGGCGTCGAAATAGTAGTCGCGCAATTGTGCCTGGATCGCCTCGGGACTCTGGTCGATCGGTGCCGCCCAAGCGGTGAGCGACAGGCACGCGGCCAACAGGAAAAGACAGGTTCGCATCAGCAGTCTCCTTGAACGGAACGGGGCCTGATGCAGGCCCCGCAGGTGTTACTGCACTATCAGTCGACCAGTTTCGCTGCCAGGGCCTTGACCCGGCTCAAGTCACCCTTGGCCACTTGCGTCACGCCGGTGCCGTATTCCGGATCGGCCTTGTACAGGAACGACAGAATGATGTGCTTGCTCTCGTCATCGGTGGTGGCCAGCGAGCCGCCGAAGCTGTCGATCAGGTCGCGACGTTCCTGCTTGCTGTACGAGCGATACAGATCGCCAGCCTGCTTGAAGTTCTGCTCACGCTGGATCTTCGCTTGCTGAGTGCTGCCCGACAGTGCCAGTTGGCTGTAACGCGCGCTCGACGTCTCTTCACGCGGTTGCAGACGGCTAGGCTGGTAGTTAACGCCGCTGTTGCTGGCGCCAAAGTTCATCGCACCGTCCTGATTGCCATTATTCACCGCAACTTTCGGCGCGTTGATTGGCAGTTGCAGGGCATTGGCGCCCAGGCGATACATTTGCGTATCGGCGTAGGAGAACACTCGGCCCTGCAATAAACGGTCTTCGGAAGGTTCGATACCCGGAACCACATTAGCCGGAGCCATCGCAACTTGTTCGGTTTCCTGGAAGACATTCGCCGGATTACGGTTCAAAACCATTTGTCCAACTTTTCGTTCAGGAATACCCGGCCAGATCTTTGTCGCGTCCAATGGATCAAAATCAAACTTGGACAAATCCTGTGGTTTCAGAACTTGAACGTACAAGTCCCATTTAGGGAAGTTGCCTTTATTGATATTGCTCACCAAGTCATTGGTCATATGACTGTAATCCTGACCCTGAACTTTCGCGACTTGTTCTGGCGTCAGATTATTGAGCCCTTGCAAGCTCTTCCAGTGAAACTTGACGTAGTGAACTTCGCCTTTGGCGTTGACCAACTTATAGGCGTGAACACCGTTGCCATCCATCTGCCGATAACTGGCCGGTGTGCCCGCGTTCGAATACAACTCGGTCAACGTACGAGTAGCTTCCGGTACATGGGAGAAAAAGTCGAAGCGGCGCGAATCGTCGTCCAGGTTGGTCCGCGGATCAGGCTTGAACGCGTGGACCATGTCGGGAAACTTGATCGCATCGCGAATGAAGAAAGTGGGGAAGTTGTTGCCCACCAAGTCCCAGTTACCGTCAGTGGTGTAGAACTTGGTGGCGAAACCGCGTGGGTCACGCAAGGTTTCCGGGGAGTGATTGCCATGCACCACCGCCGAGAAACGCACAAATACCGGTGTGGTCTCGCCGGCGGCAAATACCTTGGCCTTGCTCAGGTCGCTGAGGTCGTTGGTCACCGTGAACGTACCGTGAGCACCGGTACCGCGGGCGTGAACCACGCGCTCGGGAATGCGCTCGCGATCAAAACGCTGCAGTTTCTGGATCAGTTGCACGTCCTGCAGCAGTACCGGGCCGGTGGCGCCAGCCGTCTGCGAATTCTGATTATCACCCACGGCAGCGCCGTTATCGCGTGTCAGTGGCGCTGCAGTTACGGAGAAACTCAACAGGCTGGCGGTGAGTACACCAAACGTGTGACGACGGGGAAAAGCCCCCAGTCCAAATGCGGAAGTCATATCAGGATCCTCTGGTTGTTTTGGGGCGCATCCAGGTGCGCCATCCCAAGGCTAGAGGCCTGCGACGAGGAACATAAATAGAAAGAACGTAACGCCGTGATTGAGAAAAATGGCTTCCCGCTCAGCGATTTACGCGCTATTTCGCGCGCGATTGCTGGCACTTTGCAAACTAATCGTCTAATGATGTGTCGATAAAAACGGGGGTTGTAAGAATGTGTTTCGCGCAGGACGCGTTTCGCTGATTTACACTGCCTTCACCAAACTCATCTGTAACAAGGAAATAACTATGGGCGTGCTTAGCGAGTTCAAGGCCTTCGCGGTCAAAGGCAATGTGGTCGACATGGCCGTCGGTATCATCATCGGTGCGGCGTTCGGCAAGATTGTCTCGTCGTTTGTCGGTGATGTGATCATGCCGCCAATCGGCCTGCTGATCGGCGGGGTGGACTTCAGTGATCTGGCTATCACGCTCAAAGCCGCCGAGGGCAACACGCCCGCAGTGATGCTGGCTTACGGCAAATTCATCCAGACGGTGCTGGACTTCATCATTGTCGCTTTCGCTATCTTCATGGGCGTCAAAGCCATCAACCGCCTCAAGCGCGAAGAGGCCGTGGCGCCGACCGCACCGCCGATCCCGAGCAAGGAAGAGCAACTGCTGGGCGAAATCCGCGACCTGCTCAAGGCGCAGAACGAGCGGCCCTGAGCCATCAGTTCGAATAAAAACGGCACCTGCGGGTGCCGTTTGCTCTACCAGTAATTCTCCACGGCCACCTGGCCAGGCCGGCGCGTCAGGCTCAGGCGCATGTCCCTCTGTTTGAGCAGCGCGCGGGTCTCGTCGATCATCTGCGGATTACCGCACAACATGACCCGTGAATGCTCCGCCGACAGCTCCACGGCCGCCGCACGCTCCAGTTCACCGTTTTCGATCAGCGTGGTAATGCGCCCGTGCAGCGTTCCCGGGTGCGCCTCGCGCGTCACCGTCGCGATGAACTGCAATTTGTGCGCGTATTCGCTGAGGTAGTCGCGTTGGTTAAGGCCGGCAATCAGTTCCTGATAAGCCAGCTCGCGGGCCTCGCGCACGCTATAGACCAGAATGATGCGCTCGAATTTTTCCCAGACTTCGAAGTCCTGCAGAATCGACAGAAACGGTGCCACCCCGGTGCCCGTCGATAACAGCCAGAGATCACGGCCATCAACGAAACGATCAAGGGTCAGGTAGCCGAATGCCTGGCGCTCAACCAGCAACGTGTCGCCCACCTGCAGCCGGCTCAGTTCGCTGGTGAACTCCCCGCCCGGGACGACGATGGAGAAGAACTCGAGAAACTCGTCAAACGGCGACGACACCATCGAGTAGGCGCGCCAGACAGTGCTGCCATCGGCCTTGGTCACACCGAGGCGGGCGAACTGCCCTGCGCGGAAACGGAACCCGGCATCACGAGTGGTACGCAGGGTAAACAGGTTCGGGGTCAGCGGTTTGACATCGAGCAAGGTTTGCGTGGTGAACTTATCTGCGCTGGCGGTCATGGGGTACTCCATTGAACGGTTGCTGCCAGTCTCGCCCAAAAAGACACGGTTAAACACCGACGATTGATAATGGTATTGATCCCGTACCGAACCAGAGATTCATTTGAAAGGGATCACGGCGGTCAGAATTGGAGCAATTACTTCAAATGACAACTTCAATGTAATACAGAAATGTATTAAGAACGCTTTATCCAAATATATTACTGTTCAATACCGAAAAAATTTATAGCTCAGTGTATAAAACGTCCTACACTTCGATTCGTGCCGGATCTTTTGGATCCAGTCGCGCACCCCGTGGCGTCATGGAGCGTTTCCCAATGGAAACATGGAAGGAATCACAACTGAAACAATTGACGTTTGCCAAGGGCATCGATGCTGCTTATCCGATACTGCTGCGATTCGCCGAAAATCTCGGATTCAATTTTTGTGCGATTTCAGTTGTTCCATTAAACCGCGACATGCAGCTAAAGCCCTTGCAGATCAATAACTATCCTAAAGAATGGAACAGTGAATATGAACAAAACAGTTACATTAAAACAGACCCGTTGATATCACACTGCAATCATTCCATGTCCCCCATAGTCTGGACTGAGTCGCTGTTTACAGAGTCCCACGACATATGGTTAGGCTTGCAAAAACATGGATTGCAGAATGGCTGGTCGCAGTCGTTTCATCATGAATCGAGTGGTTTGTGCAGCATTATCAGCCTGGCGCGCAGACACTGCTCCATCAGCCCATTGGAGCTGTATGAGCATTTTGGCTATATGTTTTACGCCAGCAGCCACTTGAGCGAGCTGTTCGCCCGGACCCTGCCGGCAGAAGCGCTCAAGCCCCGTCACCCTCAGCTCTCCACGCGAGAAATGCAGGTTCTGGAACTGTCAGCCATTGGCAAGACCGCCTATGAAATCTCGAAAATCCTGTGCCTCAGCGAACGCACCGTGAATTACCACGTGCGGAACCTGATCATAAAGCTCAACGTCTGCAACAAGATTTCCGCTGTTATCGCAGCCGCCAGAGCCGGCATCATCTGATCGGTCAGCCTCGCGTTCCTTGTAAACACACGGGTAATGCCAAACAAATAAACGTAACATTCGTAACCTTCCTGAGTGATGACGCCAGCAGAACGCGTTGCCTTACACTCGGTCGGTTCCGCCGCACATCCCAGGGCTGCGGAATATCCGTTGATCACCCTGAGTCTCGCCCATGCCTTTGCTTGAAACGCCCTTCGCCCACCTCGACCTGATCCGCCAGCCCGAACAGCAGAACGAACCGCTGCAAGCTTTCGATGCCGCTGATGAATACCTGCTCAACCATCTCGCAGCGCAGCAACCGACGGTCGACACCCGCGTGCTGGTGCTCAACGACAGTTTCGGCGCGCTGGCTGTCAGTCTGCTCGGCAAGGTCAAGGTCAGCAGCAGCGGCGACTCGTTTCTCGGCTTTCAAGCGCTGGAGAAAAACCTGCTGCGCAACGGCCAGGCGTTCGATGCGGTGCGCGGTATCCCGGCGAGCGAGCCTTTGGTCGGGCCATTCGACCGGGTCCTGATTCGTGTGCCGAAAACCCTCGCGCTGCTGGAAGAGCAGTTGATCCGCCTGCAAGGGCAATTGGCGCCCGGCGCCGAAGTAATCGCCGCAGCGATGGTCAAACACCTGCCGCGTGCCGCCGGTGACCTGCTTGAGCGTTATATTGGTCCGGTGCAGGCCTCCTTGGCGGTGAAAAAGGCCCGCCTGCTGATTGCCACACCTGAAGCCAGAACCGCGGCTGTCTCGTCCTACCCTACACGCTATCGCCTCGACGAGCCGCCAATCGAATTGCTTAACCACGCCAATGTATTCTGCCGCGAAGGTCTGGACATCGGCACCCGGGCCTTCCTCCCGCATTTGCCGAAAAACCTCGGCCAGGTCCGAGTCGCCGATCTGGGTTGTGGCAACGGCGTGCTGGCCATCGCCAGTGCTTTGCAAAACCCCGATGCGCATTACACGCTGGTCGACGAGTCATTCATGGCGGTGCAATCGGCCCTGGAAAACTGGCGGGCCGCGCTGGGTGATCGCGAGGTGATCGTGCGTGCCGCCGATGGCCTGGCCGGGCAAGAGTCGCAGTCGCTGGACGTAGTGTTGTGCAACCCGCCGTTCCATCAACAGCAGGTGGTCGGCGATTTCCTCGCCTGGCGCATGTTCCAGCAGGCGCGCGAAGCGCTGGTGGTTGGCGGTGCGCTGTACATCGTCGGCAACCGCCATCTGGGCTACCACAGCAAACTGGCGCGGTTGTTCCGCGGCGTCGAGCAAGTCGCGGCCACACCGAAGTTCGTCATCCTCAAAGCACGCAAATAAACCCGCAGGCGAAAAAAACCCTCCGCAAGGAGGGTTGGCAAATCCGTACCCGAAGGCGCCGGGGCGGGATGATTTCAGTGTGTGGTCAGGCCTGCTGCGTTCATGAACATACGCATCAGGCTGGCGGCGATAAACAGCACACCCACGCTACCGACCCAGATCAGGGCCAGCCAGCCGAGCCGCTGCCACAGCGGCTTCTTCTCGGCTTCTTCAATGTCGTGCAGGGAATGTTTGCCGGTCATTGCATTGATCTCCGTTAAGCCAAGGCGTCACTGCGGACGCCTTCGCGAGCAGGCTCGCTCCCACAAGAGAAGCCCAGCAGCACACTAGTGATAACCGTCTTCATGGGTCACCTTGCCGCGGAACACGTAGTAGCTCCAGAAGGTGTAACCCAGGATGAACGGAATGATGAACAGCGTGCCCACCAGCATGAAGCCCTGACTTTGCGGCGGTGCCGCGGCGTCCCAGATCGAGATCGATGGCGGCACGATGTTCGGCCACAGGCTGATGCCCAGACCGCTGTAGCCCAGGAAGATCAGCACCAGCGTCAGCAGAAACGGCGTGTAGTTGGCGTTACGCGCCACGGCCCGGATCAAGCCATACAGGGTGACTAGCACCAGAATCGGCACCGGCATGAACCAGAACAGATTGGGCATGCTGAACCAGCGCGAAGCGATTTCCGGATGCGACAACGGCGTCCACAGACTGACAATCCCGATCACCGCCAGCAGCACGAAGGCCAATGGCCGCGCCAGATCGTGCATCTGCTCTTGCAGCTTGCCTTCGGTCTTCATGATCAGCCAGGTGCAGCCGAGCAAGGCATAGGCGACCACCAGGGCGGCGCCGCAGAACAGGGTGAACGGTGTCAGCCAGTCCATCGAACCGCCGGCGAACTGCCGATTGACCACCGGCAAGCCGTCGATGAACGCCCCCAGCGCCACGCCCTGAAAGAACGTCGCCGCGATCGAGCCACCGATGAACGCCTTGTCCCACAGATGACGTTTTTCATCCTTGGCCTTGAAGCGGAACTCGAATGCCACGCCGCGAAAGATCAGCCCCATCAGCATGAAGATCAGCGGCAGGTACAGCGCTGACAACACCACCGAATACGCCAGCGGAAACGCGCCGAATAATGCGGCGCCGCCGAGTACCAGCCAGGTTTCGTTGCCGTCCCAGACCGGCGCGACGGTGTTCATCATCACGTCACGGTCGGTCTTGCCCGGAACGAACGGGAAGAGAATCCCGATGCCCAGGTCGAAACCGTCCATGACCACGTACATCATGATGCCGAAGATGATGATCACGGCCCAGATCAGCGGAAGATCAATACCCATGGCTCAAATCTCCTTGGTCAAGCGAGTGTCGTCTTCGTGTTCGCCTTCGCCGGGATCGTCGGCAGCGGACAACGGACGCGCCGGGGTGCGCTTCTTGCCCGGACCACCGTCCGGCGTATCGGTGCCCTCGCTGAGCTTCGGACCTTTGCGGACCAGGCGCATCATGTAGCCGAGGCCCGCACCGAACAGGGCGAAATACACCACCACGAACATGACCAAGGTGATGCTCATCTGAAGGAAGCTATGGTTGGAGGACGCGTCCGCGGTGCGCATCAAGCCGTAGACCACCCAAGGCTGGCGGCCGATTTCAGTGGTGAACCAGCCAGCCAGAATCGCGATCAGGCCGGACGGGCCCATCCACAGTGCCAGATGCAGGAATGGCCGCGAGGTATACAGCGAGTCACGCTTGCGCAGCCACAAACTCCACAGACCGGTGAAGATCATCAGGAAACCGAGGCCCACCATGACCCGGAACGACCAGAACACGATGGTCGAATTCGGCCGGTCTTCTGGCGGAAACTCCTTGAGTGCCGGCACTTGCTTATCCAGCGAGTGGGTCAGGATCAGGCTGCCAAGGTAGGGAATCTCCACGGCAAATTTGGTGCGTTCTTCTTTCATGTCCGGCCAGCCGAACAGGATCAGCGGCGTCGCTTCGTCACCGTGGTTTTCCCAGTGACCTTCAATGGCTGCGATTTTCGCCGGTTGATGCTTGAGCGTATTCAGACCATGGAAGTCGCCGATGACTGCCTGGATCGGCGCAACGATCAGCGCCATCCACATGGCCATCGAGAGCATGGTGCGAATCGCAGGATTGTCCCGGCCGCGCAGCAAATGCCAGGCCGCTGACGAGCCGACAAAGAAAGCCGTAGCGATGAACGCCGCAGTCGCCATGTGCAGCAGGCGATACGGGAACGAAGGGTTGAAGACGATGGCCAGCCAGTCGGTCGGGATCACCTGACCGTTAACGATCTCGAAGCCCTGCGGGGTTTGCATCCAGCTGTTGGAGGCGAGAATCCAGAACGTCGAGATCAGCGTGCCGATCGCTACCATCACCGTGGAGAAAAAATGCAGCCCGCGCCCGACCTTGTTCCAGCCGAACAGCATGACGCCGAGGAAACCGGCCTCAAGGAAAAACGCCGTGAGCACCTCATAGGTCAGCAACGGCCCGGTGACGGCACCGGCGAAATCCGAGAAGCGACTCCAGTTGGTGCCGAACTGGTAGGCCATGACCAGACCGGAGACCACGCCCATGCCGAAGTTGACAGCAAAGATCTTCGACCAGAAGTGGTAAAGGTCACGGTAGGTATCGTTTCGAGTCTTCAGCCACAGACCTTCGAGCACCGCCAGGTAACTCGCCAGGCCAATGGTGATGGCCGGGAACAGAATGTGGAACGAGATGGTGAACGCGAACTGAATTCGGGCGAGATCGAGAGCCTCTAAACCGAACATATGGCTTCCTCTGTCAGGTAATACGGGTGGCAGACCCGGAGGCCTGCACCACTGCCCCCACGGATATGGAGTGCGGCGAATTCGGATTCGTTCTTTTTTTACAGCCATCGCAACGCAGGGAGTCTGGCCAACTGGCCGTCAGATCAAACCCTTGTGAGGTGTTGATCTGGATCAAGCAACGTTAAAAGAGTAGTCCCATTTTTGCCGTTGAACGGCGTGGTCGTTTGCCGCGTGACAAGTTGCCTCAGCGCGTTGGCAAGGCATTTGCCCAGTGGCGTCGCAGGCTCACTGGGACAACTCGATGTCTGGCTAAGTAAATTTTTCACCAGTAGCAACTTCCTGTTACAGACTGGTGATAATCTCGCGTTTCTTCTCAAGCCAGACCTGCCTTCAGATGCCCAGCCAAGAGCCCCTGCTGTTACGTCACCATCGTCCGTTTCTGGCTTTCTGGTTTGCGCGGATTTTCACCGCCAGCGGTTTTCAGATGCTCACCGTGGCGATTGGCTGGAATCTTTATCAATTGACCGGCAACGTCCTCGACCTGGGCCTGGTCGGTCTGGTGGAATTCGCTCCACGCGTGCTGTTCATGCTGCACACCGGGCATGTCGCCGATCGCTATGACCGACGCAAGGTCGCTGCGCTATGTCAGTCGCTGCAGGCAATGATCGCCCTCGCACTGGCAATCAGCAGCGCCACCGATCAGGTCACCCGCGAAATGATCTTCATCCTCGCATTCCTCCTCGGCGCGGCGCGTTCGTTCGAGATGCCGACCACCCAGGCATTGCTGCCGAGCATCGTGCCCAGCGCGCTGTTTCCTCGGGCCGTGGCGGCAGCGCAGTCGGCGCAACAGTCGGCAACGATCATCGCGCCAGCCCTCGGCGGCTTGCTCTACGCGTTCGGCAGCGTCTGGGTCTACGGCCCGACCGTGCTGCTCTACGTGATTGCCTGCACGTTGATGTTGAATCTGCCCGCACGACAAACGCCGCTGAACAAGGGCAAAGCCACGCTGGATTCGTTGCTCGCAGGCATTCGCTTCATCCGCAGCCGCCAGGACATTCTCGGGGCGATTTCGCTGGACCTGTTTGCGGTGTTGCTCGGCGGCGCCACGGCGCTGTTGCCGGTATTCGCCAAGGACATTCTCCTGACCGGCCCGTGGGGCCTGGGCCTGCTGCGATCGGCACCGGCGGTCGGCGCCCTGGCGATGTCGCTGTTCCTCGCGCGGTTTGCCGTGGAACGCAATGTCGGCCGCGTGATGTTCACCGCCGTCGGCGTGTTCGGCGTCGCGACTATCGCCTTCGGCCTGTCGACTTCGTTCTGGTTCTCGCTGGCGGTGCTTGTGGTGCTCGGCGCGGCGGACATGATCAGCATGGTCATCCGCGCCTCCTTCGTACAACTGGAAACCCCCGACGAAATGCGCGGCCGGGTCAGCGCGGTCAACGGCCTGTTCATCGGCGCCTCGAACCAGCTGGGCGAATTCGAATCCGGCCTCACCGCCCACTGGTTCGGCACCGTTCCGGCCGTGGTGATGGGCGGGATTGGCACGCTGGTGGTGACAGGGACGTGGATCAAACTGTTCCCGACCCTGGCGAATCGGGACCGGATGCATGTGCCGGTGGAAGAGACGAAGGTCTGACGTTACTCAGGCTTGAAGCTCTGCAGCCAATTTCGCCCGCAATCCCTTGCCACCCAGCTGCTCGACCAGCGTCAGGGCGAACTCCAATGCGGCGCCGGAGCCCTGTGCAGTGATGCAGTTGCCGTCGACCACCACCGGTTGGTCAACGAACGTACAACCCGACAACTGATGGCTGGCGCCGGGCAGGCAGGTCATGCGGCGTTGGCGCAGCACGCCGAAGGCTTGCAGGGCGACGGCGGGGGATTCGCCGATGGCGGCGAACAGGCGTCCGGCGCTGGCCTGATCCTTGAGCAACTGTTGCAAGGGTTGATGCGCCGCCAGATGCTGTGAGCCGACGGCGCCGCCGGGCAGGACAATCAGATCGAAGCTTTGCGCCAATACATCGACCAGCATGCCGTCGGCGGTCAGGCGCGTACCGCGAGCGCAGGTGAGCATGCGCCGGCCTTCGATGCTGGCTGCGACCACTTCGATTTCGGCGCGACGCAGCACGTCGATCAATGTGACGCTTTGCAGATCATCGATGCCCTCGGCGAGGGTAATCAGCACTCTTGAAGTCATGGGCGTTATCCACAGGGTGATCCTTCAAGCGTAGTCAGCTTCCCACGGACCGCGCAGCGCCAGCCGTTACTTGATGTAAAGCTGGGTCGACATCGTGTTGCGCGGGGCGTTGATCGAAGTGTTGCTGAAGCTGAAGATGCCGTCCTGTTTGCCAGCCAGATCGAAGGTATACAGCGAACCGACGGTTTTGCGCCCGGGCGTGCATTCAGTCAGGTTGCCATTATCGAACGCACACACCGGGGAACGGCTGCCGTTGACTTCGAATCCGTCCAGCGTGGCGTGCGGCTGGTTCTGGCCGTAACCGACTTCCAGCACATAGACCTTGATGCTCGGCCCGCTGTGATTGCATTGGGTTTGCGGCTGGTTATCGGCGATGTCTTCCAGGCCACAGCTCGGCGATTGCACCTTGATGACTTTTACCTGCGTCAACGCTGCCGCCGAAGCAGCCCATGTTGCTGGCGCCCCAGCCATCAGCACCACCATCAACCCCAAACCTGCCACCGCGCCCTTGCTCATGCGTCGCTCACCCGGAAAAATTCAGCGCGCAGTATGGCGCAGTTGGCCGCACGGCAAAACTTCGCCGACGATCGACACCGACAACCGCCATATTGCTCACGCTGCTGGTATGATGCGCGGCTTTTTCCGGCCCAGCACAATTTTCCAGGCGCTTGCGACGGTCTGTGCTTTGCTGTTGAGGTCGATACATTCACGGCGCCACGCGCGCCACGGGGAGCAGACATGCTGGAAAGGCTGTTTCAACTCAAGGCACACAACACCAACGTGCGCACCGAGATTCTCGCGGGCATCACCACGTTTCTGGCCATGGCCTACATTCTGTTCGTCAATCCGAGCATTCTCGGCGAGACCGGCATGGACAAGGGTGCGGTGTTCGTTGCCACCTGTCTGGCGGCCGCTATCGGCTCGACCGTCATGGGCCTGATCGCCAACTACCCGATCGCCCTCGCACCGGGCATGGGCTTGAATGCTTTCTTTACTTACACCGTGGTCCTGCACATGGGTCACACCTGGCAAGTGGCACTGGGCGCGGTGTTCATCTCCGCCGTGCTGTTTTTCCTGCTGTCGATCTTCCGCATCCGTGAGTGGATCATCAACAGCATCCCGCTGCCGCTGCGTTCGGCGATTGCGGCCGGTATCGGCCTGTTCCTCGCGTTGATCGCCCTGCACAACGCCGGCATCGTTGTCAGCAACCCGGCGACCATGGTCGGCCTCGGCGACCTGAAAGCCCCGGCACCGATTCTCGCCACCCTCGGCTTCGCCCTGATCGTCGGGCTCGAAGCGTTGAAAGTGCGCGGCGCAGTGCTGATCGGTATTCTCGCGGTGACCATCGTGTCGATCGCCATGGGCTTCACGCCGTTCGGCGGCGTCACCTCGATGCCACCTTCGCTGGCCCCGACGTTCCTGCAACTGGACATCAAAGGCGCACTGGACATCGGTCTGGTCAGCGTGATCTTCGCCTTCCTGTTCGTCGACCTGTTCGACAACTCCGGCACCCTGATCGGCGTCGCCAAGCGCGCCGGCCTGATGGGCAAGGACGGCCACATGCCGAAAATGGGCCGTGCACTGATCGCTGACAGCACCGCGGCCATGGCCGGTTCGCTGCTGGGCACCTCGACCACCACCAGCTACATCGAGTCCGCAGCTGGCGTGAGTGCCGGTGGCCGCACGGGCCTGACCGCCATCGTGGTGGCGATTCTGTTTCTGCTGGCGCTGTTCTTCTCGCCACTGGCGGCCAGCGTTCCGGCTTTCGCCACCGCACCGGCACTGCTGTTCGTCGCCGTGCTGATGACTTCGGGCCTGGCGGAAATAGACTGGGACGACATCACCGTCGCCGCGCCGGTCGTGGTCACCGCGCTGGCCATGCCGTTCACTTACTCGATCGCCAACGGCATCGCGTTCGGCTTCATTTCCTGGACCGTGATCAAGCTGCTGTCGGGGCGCGCCCGCGAGCTGAACCCGGCGCTGGTCATCCTGTCGATTCTGTTCGTGATCAAGTTGGGTTGGTTCAACGCATGACTTTCGATTCCCAGGCTTACGCCGAACAACTTCAAGCCAAGGTCACGCGTTTGCGTGACCTGCTGGCGCCGTTCGATGCTCCCGAGCCGGCGGTGTTCGATTCGCCGCTGCAGAACTTCCGCCTGCGCGCCGAATTCCGTCTGTGGCGCGAGGCCGGTGAACGGCACTACGCGATGTTTTCCCAGGACGACAAACGCACGCCGATCCTCATCGAAGAATTCCCGATCGCCAGCCTGCGCATCAACCAGTTGATGCCGCAACTGAAGGCGGCGTGGCAGGCCAGTTCTGCGCTGAGCCACAAGCTGTTTCAGGTGGAATTCCTCACCACGCTGTCCGGCGACGCGATGATCACCCTGTGTTATCACCGCCCGCTGGATGAACACTGGCATGCCGCTGCAACGCAGTTGTCGGCGGATCTGGGCGTCAGCATCATCGGCCGTTCGAAGGGCAAACGCGAAGTCCTGGGCCTCGATTACGTGGTCGAAAAGCTCGACGTCGGAGGCCGCACCTTCAGCTATCGTCAGCCGGAAGGCGCGTTCACCCAGCCCAACGGCACGGTGAACCAGAAGATGCTCAACTGGGCGTACGAAGCGCTGGGCGACCGCACTGACGATCTGCTGGAGCTGTACTGCGGCAACGGCAACTTCACCCTGCCGCTCGCCACTCGCGTGCGAAAAGTGCTGGCCACTGAAATCAGCAAGACCTCGGTCAACGCCGCGTTAAGCAACCTCAGCGAAAACGCTGTGGATAACGTCACTCTGGTGCGCTTGTCCGCCGAGGAACTGACCGAAGCCCTCAACGAAGTGCGCCCGTTCCGCCGCCTGCACGGCATCGACCTGAAAAGTTACGAGTTCGGCAGCGTCTTCGTCGACCCGCCGCGCGCCGGCATGGACCCGGACACCTGCGAGCTGACCCGGCGCTTCGACAACATCCTGTACATCTCCTGCAACCCGGAAACCCTGGCCGCCAACATCGCCCAGCTGCACGACACGCACCGAATCACCCGCTGCGCGTTGTTCGACCAGTTCCCGTGGACCCATCACATGGAGTCGGGTGTGTTGCTGACCCGCCGGTGATGCTGATGCCGGATACGAAAAAGCCGTCGTGATTGACGGCTTTTTTGTGTGTGCTGTTTTGTTTGTGCGATCACCGAACACATAACGCCAAGGGTATTTTTTGTTCAATTGACCATGGTAACCATCTAGTACATTTTATCTCCACAGGCCGAAACCCTCGGCCAAAGCCAAAAACAATAAGTGGAGTTTGCCCCCATGTCCCCTATCGTTCTGGTGCTCAACGGCCCGAACCTGAACCTGCTCGGCACCCGTGAGCCGGCGACTTATGGCCATGAAACCCTGGCTGACATTTCTGCGCTGTGCGGGCGTGCCGCTGAGGAATTCGGCCTGACGGTGGAGTTTCGCCAGACCAATCACGAAGGCGAATTGCTCGACTGGATTCACGCTGCCCGCGGCCGTTGCGCCGGGATCTTGATCAACCCGGCGGCGTGGACGCACACGTCGGTGGCGATTCGCGATGCGCTGGTGGCCACTGAGTTGCCGGTGATCGAAGTGCACCTGTCCAACGTGCATGCTCGCGAGCCGTTCCGCCATCACTCGTTCGTCTCGGCGATTGCCACGGCGGTGCTCTGCGGTTTTGGCAGCCATGGTTACCGCTTGGCGCTGGAGCATTTCAGCCAGCGGCTGCAAGGGGCGAAACATGGCGCGCGCTAAAACGGTACTCGCTGGGCTGATCGGCGCCGGTATTCAGGCTTCGCGTACGCCGGCGTTGCATGAACACGAAGGTGATGCTCAGGGTTTGCGTTACCTGTACCGGTTGATCGATCTCGATCAATTGCACCTGGACTGCAACGCTCTGCCCGACCTGCTGCTCGCTGCCGAGCGCATGAACTACACCGGCCTGAACATCACCTTCCCGTGCAAGCAGGCGATCATCCCGCTGCTCGATGAACTGTCGCCGGAAGCGCGAGGAATCGGCGCGGTGAACACGGTGGTGTTGAAGGACGGCAAACGTGTCGGTCATAACACCGACTGCCTCGGTTTTGCCGAAGGCTTTCGCCGTGGCCTGAACGACGCGGCGCGCGGGCGTGTGGTGCAGATGGGCGCTGGTGGCGCTGGCGCGGCAGTGGCCCACGCGTTATTGAGCGAAGGCGTACGGCAACTGAGCATTTTCGACGTCGACAGTGAGCGCGCCGAGAGCCTGGCTCACAACCTCAATCAGCATTTCGGCGACGGTCGCGCCATCGCCGGGCGCGATCTGCCGAGCGCAATGAATCTGGCCGACGGCCTGGTCAACACCACGCCGATGGGCATGGCCAAACTGCCGGGCATGCCGGTGCCGGTCGAGCTGCTGCGCGCGGACATGTGGGTGGCGGAAATTGTGTACTTCCCGTTGGAAACCGAACTGCTGCGCAACGCCCGCGCCCTCGGTTGCCGCACGCTGGACGGCGGCAACATGGCGGTGTTTCAGGCAGTGAAAGCGTTTGAATTGTTCAGCGACGTGGCGGCGGATGCGCAGCGCATGCTGGCGCATTTTCAGAGCATGAATGGCTGAACCCTGCCCCCCCCTGTAGGAGTGAGCCTGCTCGCGATAGCGGTATGTCAGCTAAAAGTGTATTGACTGATACACCGCCATCGCGAGCAGGCTCACTCCTACAGGGGATCGCGTCAGGCCTGCAGATAACGCAACACTGACTCGCAAATCATCTCGCGGTGGCGCTGTTTGATCTGCGCATCGGGCAAGTCGATCTGGAAGATCTCACCCAGCGTATGACGGTTCGAGACGCGATAGAAGCAGAACGAACTGATCAGCAGATGCACGTCGAGCGCATTGATCCCGCGGCGGAACAGCCCTTCGTCAGCGCCTCTGTGCAAGATCGCGCCGAGAGTATCGAGGATCGTGTTGTTCAGCGCCTTGATCGCATCGGAGCGTTTCACGTATTCAGCATTGTGGATATTTTCGATGCTGACGATGCGCACGAAATCGACGTTGTGGTCGTGATGATCGAAGGTGAATTCAACCAGACGACGGATCGCCATTTCCGGCGGCAGTTCGTCTAGATGCAGGCGGTTTTCGGTGCTGCGGATGTCGCCGTAGAGCTTTTCCAGCACCTCGACGTACAACTGCTCCTTGCTGCCGAAGTAGTAATAGATCATGCGCTTGGAAGTGTGGATGCGCTCGGCGATCGCGTCGACACGCGCACCGGACAAGCCCTGCTGGACGAACTCGACGATCGCCTCCTGCAAAATGTTTTCGCGGGTCTTTTCCGGGTTGTTCTTGCGGCCCTTGCGCGGCTCTGCGGCGGCTGCGTCCGGGGCGACGGACAGTTCTGAATTCACGGTCATTGCGGGCTCACGGCCATCACTGCACAAGCGCCGATTATGGGCCGCGCGACACAGTGAAGGAAGCCGCGCAGCCTGCGTTTAACCGCGCGTTTACGAAATTCCTACAACTTCGCCTGGCGTACCGCGCCGCTGCGCGATTTGGCCATCGCCGCCAGACGCACGGCGACGTTGGCCGCGCCGTAACCGGCGTAGCCGTTCTTGCGCTGAATGATCTCGAAGAAGAAGCGCCCCTCGAACGGTTCGGTGTAGACGTGGAACAGTTCACCGCCCTGTGCATCGCGGTCATACAGCACGTTGAAATACGCCAGCTCGCTGAGAAACTCGTCATCGAAATCGAAACGCGCGGCGAGGTCGTCGTAATAGTTGAGCGGAATGTCCAGCAACGGCACGCCCGCCTCTTTGGCGCGGCTGACTTCGGCGAAGATGTCATCACAATCGAAGGCAATGTGATGCACGCCAGACCCACGATAACTCGACAGCGCATGGGAAATCGCGGTGTTACGGTTCTCGGAAATGTTCAGCGGTAAGCGGATCGAGCTGTCGCGGCTGCGCAAGGCGCGGCTTTTCACCAGGCCGTACGGGTCAGGTAGCACCACTTCGTCATCGGCCTCGAAGTCCAGCAGGCTTTTATAGAACAGCACCCAGCTGTCGAGGCTGTCGGCGGGAAGCGCCATGGCCATGTGATCGATGCGCTTGAGACCGCCACGGGCCTGCGCGTCCGCGAGCAGATTGAAATCGGTGCCGTAGACGTCCGCCTCTTCATCCACCAGATAAATCAGGCTGCCGTCCGGCGCACGGACCGCCGCCAGTTCCAGTTCGTTGGGGCCGACCAGTCCGCGATAAGGCTGGCCTTTATAGGCCACGGCACGGGCCAGGGCGCTGGCGCTGTCGTTGACCCGTACCGCCGTGGCGCACAGCGACGGGCCGTGGGCTTCAAAGAAACTGTGCGCGAAGGAATACGGTTCGGAGTTGAGGATCAGGTTGATATCGCCCTGACGCAGCAGGCTGACGCTCTTGGAACGATGCTGCCCGGCCTTGGCGAAACCGAGGCGCTCCAGCCAATGGCTGAGCTTGGCGCCCAGCGCCTCGTCGACGGCGAACTCAAGAAATTCGATGCCGTTGTACTCGCTGGCCTTCGGCGTTTCGAACAGAATCTCGCGATTGGCAACCGGTTCGGCTTGCTGCTCGAGACGCTGGCGGGTTTTTTCTTCCAGATAAAGCAGCGAGCGCAGACCATCGGCAGCATTGGCCCGCGGCGGTGCGGCGCGGAAGCCGTCATTGAAGATCTCCAGCGACAACGGCCCGCTGTAGCCGCTCTGGATGATCGGTGCGAGAAAGCCTGGCAGATCGAATTCGCCCTGCCCCGGGAAGCAGCGGAAATGCCGGCTCCACTCCAGCACATCCATCTGCAGAATGGGCGCGTCGGCCATTTGCACGAAGAAGATCTTGTCGCCGGGAATCTCGGCGATCGCAGCGGGATCGCCCTTGAGCGACAAGGTGTGGAAGCTGTCGAGCAGCACACCAAGGCTTGGGTGATCGGCCTGACGCACAATGTCCCAGACCTGTTGATAAGTGTTGACGTGGCGGCCCCAGGCCAGCGCTTCGTAACCGATGCGCAAACCGCGTGCGCCGGCCCGTTCGGCCAGCAGGCGCAGGTCATCGACAAGGATCTGCTGATCACCGACGCTGTCGGCCGCGGCGTTGCTGCAGACCAGCACCAGGTCGGTGCCGAGCTCCTGCATCAGGTCGAACTTGCGCTCGGCGCGCTCCAGATTGCGCGCCAGCCGATCACGGCGGCAGCCTTCGAAATCACGAAACGGCTGGAACAGCGTGATGGCGATGCCGAGGTCGGCACACATCTGCTTGATTTCCCGCGGGCTGCCGTCGTAATACAGCAGGTCGTTTTCGAAAATCTCTACGCCGTCGAACCCGGCGGCGGCGATGGCTTCGAGTTTTTCCGGCAGGGTGCCGCTCAAGGAAACGGTGGCAATGGAACGCTGCATGTTTGAACTCCCGCTGGAGACGGCGGCTGCGTGAGCCGCGCCGCTTTTATAGGATGAGCAAATTATTGGCTGCATCGTTTCCGGCAGCAATTTAAAGTGTACTACCCGGTTAGTTTTGCGTGCGATTATCGAACACAATGGCGGTTTGGCGAATTGACGATTTTTCGTCCACTGCCCAACATCGACGGCACATTGAGTCCGGATCTGAACCACCGGTCGCAGCGTGCAAGCAAAAGCACACCAAATAACAAATCCAAAAACGGGTGGAACACATGATTCCTTCACAGACTTCCCGCATGGCTCCGGCCATGAGCACTGCCACGGGTGGCATCGGCGACAAGATCCGCGGCGCCATGGCCGTCGGCAAGACCCGCTGGGGCATGCTGGCGCTGGTGTTTTTCGCCACCACCCTGAACTACATCGACCGCGCCGCCCTCGGCGTCATGCAGCCGATCCTCGCCAAGGAAATGAGCTGGACGGCGATGGATTACGCCAACATCAACTTCTGGTTTCAGGTCGGCTACGCGATCGGTTTCGTCCTGCAAGGTCGCTTGATCGACCGCGTTGGCGTCAAGCGCGTGTTCTTCTGCGCCGTGCTGCTGTGGAGCCTGGCCACCGGTGCCCACGGTCTGGCGACGTCGGCGGTCGGCTTCATGGTCTGCCGGTTCATCCTCGGCCTGACCGAAGCGGCGAACTACCCGGCCTGCGTAAAAACCACCCGCCTGTGGTTCCCGGCCGGCGAGCGCGCAGTCGCCACCGGCATCTTCAACGCCGGGACCAACGTCGGCGCGATGTTCACGCCGATGCTGCTGCCGCTGGTGCTGCACGTCTGGGGCTGGCAGGCGGCGTTCCTGTGCATGGCGGCACTGGGCGGAATCTGGCTGCTGTTCTGGGGTTTGAAGTATTTCAACCCGGAAGATCACCCGAGCGTCAAACAGTCGGAGCTCGACTACATCCAGCAAGAAGTCGAACCGGAACAAGCGCGCGTACCGTTCTCGAAAATCCTGCGGATGCGCGGCACCTGGGCCTTCGCCCTCGCCTACTCGCTGACCGCGCCGGTGTTCTGGTTCTATCTGTACTGGCTGCCGCCGTTCCTTAATCAGCAATACAACCTGGGCATCAACGTCACGCAGATGGGCATTCCGCTGATCATCATCTACGTCACGGCCGACTTCGGCAGTGTCGGCGGCGGCATTCTCTCGTCGTTCCTGATCGGTCGCGGGATGAACTCGATCAAGGCGCGGCTGCTGTCAATGTTGCTGTTCGCCTGCTGCATCATCGGTGTGGTCATGGCTGCCGGTTCGGCGAATCTGTGGGTAGCGGTGGCGGCGATCTCGCTGGCGATCGGTGCGCACCAGGCCTGGACTGCGAACATCTGGAGCCTGGTGATGGACTACACGCCCAAGCACATGATGAGCACGGTGTTCGGTTTCGGCGGCATGTGCGCGGCCATCGGCGGGATGTTCATGACCCAGATCGTCGGGCACATCCTCACCGTCACCAACAATAACTACACCGTGTTGTTCACCCTGATTCCGGCGATGTACTTTCTTGCGCTGACGTGGATGTACTTCATGGCGCCGCGCAAGATTCCGACTGTCAGCGAATAACCCTGCCTCGCAACCATCCCCTGCAGGAGTGAGCCTGCTCGCGATAGCGGTGTGTCAGTCGATGAAAATGTCGCCTGATCCGCCGCCATCGCGGGCAGGCTCACTCCTGCAGGGGGTTGCGTTTCTTCAGCGGCGGCTCTGCTGCCACGCCGCCGCCAGCCCGCTGCAACAGATCACTGCGATGCCGACCACCGTCAGCAAACTCGGCGTGTGACTGAACAGCAACCAGCCCAGCAACCCGGCAAACACAATCTGGCAATAACCGAACGGCGCCAGCAGCGCCGGCGCGGCATGCCTGAACGCCTGGGTCAGAAACAGGTGCGCAGTCATCCCGCAACTGCCCAGCGCCAGCATCAGCGCGGCGTGAGTCAGCGTCGGCACCTGCCAAAAGAACGGCACCAGCGCACTCATCACCAAGGTGTTGCACAACCCGGCGAAAAAGTTGCTGGTGGTCGGGCTGTCAACTTCAGCGAGCTTGCGCGTCAGCAGTTGATAGAAGCAGAAAAACAGCGCCGAACAGAACGGCAGCAGGATCGCCGGGGTGAACAATTCACCGCCGGGATGGACGATGATCAACACGCCGATAAAACCGCAGATCACCGCAATCCACTGCCCGCGCGTGACCCGCTCTTTGAGCAGCGGAACCGACAACGCCGTGACCAATACCGGTGCAAGAAAGTTGACGGCCGTGGCTTCCGCCAACGGGATGTACAACAGCGCCGTGGTGAAAAACAGGCTGGTGCCGAGCAGGCACAGCGCGCGCGCCAGTTGCCACAACGGTTTTTTGGTGCGCAGCACGCGCAACCCGGATTGCGGCAGGAAAATCCCTGCCATCAACAGCGTGTGCACGACATAACGCGCCCATACCACCATCACGATCGGATAGAAACCGGAGAGGTATTTCGACAACGCGTCGTGGCTGGAAAACAGAAACGTCGCCACGACAATCAGCAGGATCCCCTTGAAGGGCTGGTTGACGCCGGAGAGCGGAGTGCTGACGGTCATTGGCAATCTCTGAGAACAATACAGTGGCGAACGGCTTCGGCAATCATAGCTGGCCGAGCTTTCAGCAAGCCGAACCGAACCAGAAAAATCCGCGCCGGGAATCCGCCGTTGAACAAACGTGTGAGGCAAGATTCCAGCCATGTCGGCGGGCAGCGGCCCCGCCCCATCACAGACTGCTGTCTAAAGTGCCAGTTCACGCAAATGCCTGGAGAAATTCTGCTGTGGATTGAATTTGCGGACCTGCCGACCGTCAATAACAAGCCCGCCCGACGTGGGCACTGGTGAATGGACGGACGGCCGGACTGGCGCCACACTCACACAGCGGCAACACTCATCACCATCTGATTCATCACCCGTAAAAGAGGATTCCCACATGCTATGGAAAAAAGGCCGACGCAGTGACAACGTCGTCGATGCCCGGGGTGATGACTCAGGCGGTGGCGGCGGTATGCGTTTTGGCGGCGGCAAAGGCCTGAGCCTGGGGGCGATTCTGTTGATCGTCGGCATCGGTTGGATCACCGGTCAGGATCCGATGCAGATTCTCGGCCAGTTGACCGGGCAAATGGAGCAGTCAGCGCCCACCTCGCAAACCCGTCAGGCACCGCCGGCCACTGACGAGCAAGCCGAATTCGTGCGCTCGATTCTCGGCGATACCGAAGACACCTGGGGCGCGATTTTCCAGCAGGCCGGGCGGCAATACAAAGACCCGACCCTGGTGCTGTTCAGCAATCGGGTCAATTCCGCCTGCGGCATGGCGACTTCGGCCAGCGGCCCCTTCTACTGCCCGGCCGACCAGAAGGTCTACCTGGACATGGCGTTCTTCCAGGAAATGTCGCAACGCTTCAAAGCCGCCGGCGACTTCGCCCAGGCCTACGTGATCGCGCACGAAGTCGGCCACCATGTGCAAACGCTGCTCGGCGTCTCGGCAAAAATGCAGACCGCGCGCCAGCAAGGTCGCCAGATGGAAGGCGACGGCGGCCTGTTGGTGCGGCAGGAACTGCAAGCCGACTGCCTCGCCGGTGTCTGGGCCTACAGCGCGCAGAAGCGCCTCAACTGGCTGGAACCCGGCGACATCGAGGAGGCCTTGAACGCGGCCAATGCAATCGGTGATGATCGCCTGCAACAACAGGGTCAGGGCCGTGTAGTGCCAGACTCGTTTACCCACGGCACGTCGGCGCAAAGGGTGCGCTGGTTCAAAACCGGATTCGCGCAAGGCCAGGTCGGCCAGTGCGACACCTTCGCGGCGAAAAACCTGTAAATGCATAAATGGCTTTTGGCGTTACTGATGCTTGGCAGCACCGCCCACGCTGCGGGTGTCGATGCGGTCAGCTCCGGTCGCTTGCAATTGAAGGCCGGAGAAATGGCGGTGGGCATCGGCCCGGCGCCAGAGAAAATCGAGCGCGTAGTGATCGTGGTTCATGGCCGTTTGCGCAACGCCGAGACCTACCGCAAGAGCGCAGAAAGCGCCACCGAGCTGGCAGGGCAAAGCAGCCACACACTGGTGATCGCGCCGCAGTTTCTCAATGAAAGCGACGTCGCCCTGTATTCGCTGCCCGCGACAGTGCTGCGTTGGCAGGGCAACGACTGGATGGGCGGCGGCTTGTCGATCGGGCCGAATCCGTTGAGTTCTTACGCGGCCCTGGATGAAATCGTCGCGCGCGTCAGTGATCGCAAGCAGTTTCCCGACGTGAAGCAGGTGGTCATTTTCGGCCACTCCGGCGGCGCTCAGGTGGTGCAACGCTATGCCCTGCTCGCCAAGGATCAGCCAGCGCTGAAAACCAACAGTATCCGCTTGCGCTACGTCGTCGCCAATCCGTCCTCCTACGCCTATTTCAACGAGCAGCGACCGGTGGCGTTCGATCACGCTGCCTGTCCGGGCTTCAATCGCTGGAAATACGGCCTGGCCGACATGCCGGTATACGCCGGCGGGCAAACGCCGTTGCAGGTGGAAAGCCGCTACGTCAAACGCGAGGTAATTTATCTGCTCGGCCAGCAGGACACCGCCCCCGAGCACCCGGCGCTGGACAAGAGCTGCGCCGCCGAGGCGCAAGGCGCTTATCGGTTGATGCGTGGGAAATTGTATTTTGGGTATTTGCTGCGCCGACATCCGGAAGGTGTCAATCAGCGGCTGATTGAAGTGCCTGGGGTCGGGCATAACGGCGATGAGATGCTGACCTCGGCGGAGGGGCAGAAGGCTTTGTTCGATCAGTGAGTTTTTATTGGATGTGCCGACGCTATCGCGAGCAGGCTCACTCCTACAGGGGGACGCATTTCAAATTGTAGGAGTGAGCCTGCTCGCGATGAGGCCATCACAAACAAAATATTCCTTAAGCCTGAAGCATCCGCCGCAACTCCACACAATCGCGTGCATGCCAATCGGTCAATTCCGGCCACGGGTTATCCGGCAGATTCACCAGCACCGTCCGCGCGCCCGCCGCTCGTCCGCAATCGAGATCGAAGCGGTAATCACCGACCATGACCATTTCACTGGCCGGCACATCCCAGGCCTGCGCCAGTTTCAGCAAGCCACCGGGGTGCGGTTTTGGCGGCGCTTCATCTCGACCCAATACGTCCTCGACCTTGAAGCAGTCGGCCAGACCGATCGCTTGCAGCGTCACATGCGCCAGTTCCCGCGCGTTGCGGGTGAGGATGCCGAGGCGATAGCCGCGTGCGTGCAGCTCACGCACCAGTTCCACCGCGCCGGAGGCCGGGGTCGAACCCAGCGCCAGATC
Source organism: Pseudomonas sp. 15C (assembly GCF_055484735.1). Lineage (NCBI taxonomy): Bacteria > Pseudomonadati > Pseudomonadota > Gammaproteobacteria > Pseudomonadales > Pseudomonadaceae > Pseudomonas > Pseudomonas sp. 15C. Next base: position 137,669 of record NZ_JBUDGD010000001.1, read on the forward strand.
CCGCTCATGTTCGAGCAGCCACGCATGTTTCGCCGCCGCTTCAGCGGCCGGCAGCGCGGCGAGGTGGGTGAGGATGTCGTCTTCGGGCGGGATCGCCAGCGCCACGCGAATCGCGGCGAAGTCGTGCACGGCCACCGTCAGGGTGCCGTCCATGTCGAACACCCAATGACGCACCTCGGCCAGGCTCATGCCCAATCCTGGCGATGGCGGATCAGGCCTTCCTGCGTCACCGAGGCAACCAGTTGGCCGGCGCGGTTGTACACGCTGCCACGGGAAAAACCACGCGAATTGCCGGCCCATGGGCTGTCCATGGCGTAGAGCAACCAGTCGTCAGCGCGCAGATCGTTGTGGAACCACAGCGCGTGATCGAGGCTGGCGACCTGCATGTCTTTCTGCCAGACCGATTTGCCGTGCGGCAGCATCGAGGTGGTCAGCAGGCCGAAGTCCGAGGCGTAGGCCAGCAGGTATTTATGCAGTGCGGGAATGTCGGCCAGGGCACCATCGGCGCGGAACCAGACATATTTGATCGGATCGGCCGGTTGCGGGTTGTACGGGTCTTTTTCGGTGACCGGGCGCACTTCGATCGGTTTTGGGCAGAGCAGTTTTTCGCGCATGTGCTCGGGGATCAGGTGCGCGCGCTGCTGGGTCAGTTCCAGCTCCGAGGGCAGGTTCTCCGGGCCGACCACCACGGGCATCTGGCTCTGGTGCTCGAAGCCCTTTTCGTCGTACTGAAACGAAGCGCTGCAGGTGAAGATCGGGTGGCCCTTCTGGATCGCCGTAACGCGGCGGGTGCTGAAGCTGCCGCCATCGCGCACGCGATCCACCGAGTACACCACCGGCAACTTGGCGTCGCCCGGGCGCAGGAAATACCCGTGCATCGAATGCACATGCCGCGCTTCTTCAACGGTCTGACTGGCCGCCGACAGTGACTGGCCGAGCACCTGACCACCGAACAGCTGACGGAAACCCAGATCCTGGCTGCGACCACGGAAAAGGTTTTCTTCGATCGGTTCCAGGGTCAGCAAGTCGACCAGATCTTCCAACACTTGGCTCATTCAGACTCTCCTCACACAAAGCAGTGCCGCGCAGTCTTGGCTGCGGCGGCCGATTCAGATTCTGGCGCGGGCCAATGATTTGGCGGCCATTGTAAACGTCCGTGTCGGCTTATTCATGCAAGGTTTGCAACCATTGTTCGCGGCTGATGCGGTACAGCACATGCCGACGCAACGGATGATCGGCGGCAAGCTTGGGGTGATCGAAATCATCCTGCGGATCGTGGTGCATGCCGATCGCCTGCATGACCTTCTCCGAGGGCAGATTGCTTTGCGCGGTGAACGAGACGATTTCCTCCAGCTTCAGTTGATCGAAACCGGCGCGCAACGCGGTCCACGCCGCTTCACTGGCATAACCCAGGCCCCAATGTTCCCTGGCCAGGCGCCAGCCGATTTCCACCGCCGGGGTGAACGGCGCATCGAAACCGACCACGCCGAGCCCGGTGAAACCGATGAATTCGCCGGTGTCCTTGCGCTCCAGCGCCCACAGGCCAAAGCCGTGCTCGGAAAAATGCCCGCGTATGCGCCCGATCACCGCCGCGCTTTCCAGCCGGGTCAAGGGTGCTGGAAAGTAGCGCATCACCTGCGGATCGGCACACATCGCCGCGAAGGCCGGCAAATCCTCGTCCTGCCACTGTCGCATCAGCAAGCGTGCGCTTTGCAGTTCCAGTATTGGCTCCATCGTCTTCTCCATTTCCATGCCGCCAGTCTACATCGCTGGTAGGATCGTCAGCGCTGCGCCGAATTCCCGAATGACCCGCCGATACCAGACATCACCATGCCTTTGCCGCTGATCTACCACGAAGACTACAGCCCCGAGTTCCCGGCGGATCACCGCTTCCCGATGGACAAGTTCCGTCTGCTGCGCGATCACCTGGTCGACACGGGGCTGACCCGCGATGCCGATCTGCTGCGGCCGCAGATCTGCCCCAACGACATCCTCGCCCTCGCCCATGACCGCAGCTATATCGAACGCTACATGAGCGGCGAGTTGTCCCGCGAAGACCAACGGCGTCTCGGCCTGCCATGGAACGAGGCCCTGGCGCGGCGCACGGTACGCGCGGTCGGTGGTTCGATCCTGGCGGCGGAGAAAGCGTTGGAGCATGGCTTGGCCTGCCACCTCGCAGGCGGCACCCATCACGCGCATTACGATTATCCGGCGGGTTTCTGCATTTTTAATGACCTGGCGATCATCAGCCAGTACCTGCTGCAAAGCGGCCGGGTCAATCGCGTGCTGATCTTCGATTGCGACGTACATCAGGGCGACGGCACGGCGCGGATTCTCCACGACACACCGGAGGCGATTACCGTTTCCCTGCACTGCGAGAAGAATTTTCCCGCACGCAAGGCCGACAGTGATTGGGACATTCCGCTGCCCAAGGGCATGGGCGATGCCGATTATCTGCAGGTGGTCGACGACACGCTCAATTACCTGTTGCCGCTGTATCAACCGGATCTGGTGCTCTACGACGCCGGTGTCGATGTGCACAAGGACGATGCCCTCGGCTATCTGCAACTGACCGACGAAGGCGTGGCCGCCCGCGATGAAAGTGTGATGCGCCATTGTCTGGGCCGCGACATCCCCGTAGTCGGGGTGATCGGCGGCGGCTACAGCAAGGACCGCCACGCCCTCGCCCGCCGCCACGGCATCCTCCACCACAGCGCGCGACGGGTGTGGGATTCACACGGTTGTCACTGAAGTATGCCGCGTTACCCACAATCGCTGTGGAACTGCCTGTGGATAACCTGAGTGAAAGGGGTTGCAGGCCATACGGGGCGTGGCGCTCAGGAGGCTGGTTAATAATTAGCCACCCCGCAACCTCTTGGAGGAGTGAGCCTGCTCGCGATAGCGGACTGACATTCAACTTTTCAATATTGTTGTCGGCTGATCAACCGCTATCGCGAGCAGGCTCACTCCTACAAGGGATCGGCGCTGTTAGAATGCGCACCTTATCCCGCCATACCGCAGCGCACCGCCCATGATCCAGAACTCCGCCCCCATTACTGCTCACGTCGCCATCATCGGCGGTGGCCCCGCCGGCCTGATGGCCGCCGAAGTGCTGAGCCAGGCCGGAATCCGCGTCGATCTGTACGACGGCATGCCCTCGGTAGGACGCAAGTTCCTGCTGGCCGGGGTCGGCGGCATGAACATCACCCACTCCGAACCTTACCCGGCCTTCCTCTCGCGCTACGCCGAACGCGCACCGCACATCGCCCCGCTGCTGCGCGGTTTCGACGCCGATGCGTTGTGTCAGTGGATTCATGCGCTGGGCATCGAAACCTTTGTCGGCAGCTCCGGCCGCGTGTTCCCCACCGACATGAAAGCCGCCCCGCTGCTGCGCGCCTGGCTCAAACGCCTGCGCGACAGCGGCGTGGTTATCCACACCCGCCACCGCTGGCTCGGCTGGGATGAGCACGGCGCCTTGCGCATCGACAGTCCGGACGGAGAGATCCGTGTAACCCCGGAGGCGACCCTGCTGGCCCTCGGCGGCGGCAGTTGGTCGCGTCTTGGTTCGGATGGCGCCTGGATGCTGCCGCTGGAGCAGCGCGGCGTGGATCTGGCGCCGATGCAGCCGAGTAACTGCGGCTTCGAGGTTCAGGCCTGGAGCGAATTGATGGTGAACAAATTCGCCGGTGCGCCGTTGAAAAACATCGCCATCGGAGTGGACGACGACATTCCGCGCTTGGGCGAATGCGTGATCACCGCGACCGGGATCGAGGGCAGCCTGATCTATGCCCTGTCGGCGCCGATTCGCGAGGCGCTCAATCGTTATGGCGCAGCAGTTATCCACATCGACCTGCTACCCGGACGCCCTGTGGATAAATTGCAGGCGGCGTTGAGCAAACCACGCGGCTCGCGCTCAATGGCCAAGCATCTGCACAGTCAGGTCGGGATTGATGGGGTGAAAGCGGCGTTGTTGCGTGAGTTGACCGATGCCGAGACGTTCGCCGACCCGGCGCTCCTGGCACAGGCGATCAAAGCGCTGCCGCTGACCCTGGTGAAAACCCGTCCGCTGGACGAAGCGATCAGCAGCGCCGGCGGGGTGACGTTCGAGGCGATGGATGAGCGCTTGATGCTCAAGGCGCTGCCGGGGGTGTTTTGCGCGGGGGAAATGCTTGACTGGGAAGCGCCGACCGGAGGGTATTTGCTGACGGGGTGTTTTGCCAGTGGGCGGGCGGCTGGGTTGGGTATTGTGCAGTGGCTCGAAAGCTAAACCCTCACCCCAGCCCTCTCCCAGAGGGAGAGGGAGCCGACCGCGGTGTCTGGCGTCCCACATCGACCTGAAACACCGAGTCGATTATGGATTTGGTCAGCCGACCGAGGTGTCTGGCGAAAGCTCTGTCGATTGTGGATTCACAACAGTCGGATCAGGTCGGCGTAATTCCCGAATATCCCCCAATCAGTCCCCTCTCCCCCTGGGGAGAGGGTTAGGGTGAGGGGCTTTTGACTTTAAGGCTTACGCTTGCGCGGTCCGGTATTGAACACCGGCACCTTGCGCACAGGCTTGATCGACGGCTCCGGTGCCGAGGTCTCGCCGCTGTCGACCCACTTGCCCAGATTACGTTTCCCACCGCCACCGCCGGACGCTTTCGGCTTTTTCGGTTTCTTCGGCTTCTTGATCACCTGACCGCTGGCATCGGTATCCGGCACGCGGTGCTCAGGTTCAAAGTCCGGCTCGTTCTGACGCTTCAGGGTCTGACGCGTGAGCATTTCAATCGCCGAGAGCATGTTCACTTCGTCGGCACACACCAGCGAGATCGCCTCACCGGTCGCGCCCGCGCGCCCGGTACGACCGATGCGGTGAATGTAATCCTCAGCGACGATCGGCAGGTCGAAGTTCACCACCAGCGGCAAATCCTCGATGTCCAGACCACGGGCGGCCACATCGGTCGCCACCAGAATCTGCACTTCACTCAGTTTGAAGCGGTCCAGCGCACGTTGGCGGGTCGCCTGTGGTTTGTCGCCGTGAATACCGTCGGCATTGACGCCCAGGCCCTGAAGTTTTTCCACCAGCGCATCGACACCGTTGCGGGTCTTGGCGAACACCAGCACTTGCTTCCACTTGTTCTTGCGCATCAGGTGCACGAACAGTTCGGCCTTGCGCTTCTTGTCCACCGTGACGATCCATTGCTTGACCGTGTTGGCCGCCACGTTGCGCGGGCTGACTTCGACGGTTAGCGGATCGTTGAGCATCTGCCCGGCCAGCAGACGAATGTCATCGGAGAACGTCGCCGAGAACAACAGCGTCTGGCGCTTTTTCGGCAGCATGCGGTAAATGTTCGCCAGTTCTTCAGAGAAGCCCAGGTCGAGCATACGATCGGCTTCATCCAGCACTAGCGTTTGCAACTGGTTGAGTTTCAGCGCGTTCTGGCGGAACAGGTCAATCAAGCGACCGGGCGTGGCGACAAGCACATCGACGCCGCCGCGCAGCTTCATCATCTGCGGGTTGATGCTGACACCGCCGTACACCGCATAAGTGCGCAGCGGCAGATTTTCTGCGTACTGACGCACGGCTTCGTGGACCTGCTCGGCCAGTTCGCGGGTCGGCACCAGAATCAGCGCACGCGCCGAGTTGGCGGTGACTTTCGGCCCTTCCATGGCCAGCAGCTGCAACAGCGGCAAGGCGAAGCCGGCGGTCTTGCCGGTGCCGGTCTGCGCCGCCGCCATCAGGTCGCGGCCGGCCAGCACGGCCGGAATGGCTTGCGCCTGCACCGGCGTCGGGGTCTGGTAGCCGAGCGTCTCGAGGGAGCGCAGCAAGGGTTCGATCAGGCCAAGGGAGGCGAAAGTCATGGGAGTACCGTAGAAAAAATGACGCGGGGATGCAATGCCGCGCAGTTTACCCTAATTCGTCCGCGCTTCCGTCGGATCGGCTTGTGCCTCCTCGACCGGCACTTGCTTCGGCCGGCGCCATTGCGGCAGGCTGATCAGCAATACGGCGCTGATGATCACCAGCATCGCCAGCGCTTCTTCGATACCAATGGTCTCGCCCACAAACACGATGCCCAACAGTACGGCGACGGCCGGGTTGACGTAGGCATAACTGGTTGCCGCCGCCGGGCGCACATGCTTGAGCAGGTACATGTAGGAATTGAAGGCGATGATCGAGCCGAAGAAAATCAGGTAGGCCAGCGCCAGCCAGCCTTCGACCGGCGGCAGCGCTTGCAGGTGTTCACCGCTCACCGCGCTGCCGATCAACAGCACAACACCGCCGACCAGCATTTCCACCGCGCTGGCCATGGCCCCCTGCGGCAACGGCAGATATTTGCTCCACACCGAACCGAACGCCCAGGTCGCCGCGGCGAAAATCAACAACGCGGCGCCCAGCGGGCTCGATTGCAGGTTGGAGCCCATGTTGAGCATGGCGATGCCGATAATCCCCAGCGCCACTCCGGCCCACTCGAGACGGGTATTTCGCGCGCCCCAGAAATAGCCGAACAACAAGGTGAACAACGGCACCGTCGCCACCGCCAGCGCCGCCACGCCGGACGCCACACCGGTGTGCTCGGCCACGCTCACCGCGCCATTACCGAAACTGAGCAGCAAAATCCCGATCAGCCCCGCGGCCTTCCACTGCGCCCAGGTCGGCGCAGGCGCCCCGCGCCAGCGCAGGAAGGCATACATCAACGTGCCGGCAATCACAAAGCGCACCCCGCCCAGCATTAGCGGCGGCCAGTATTCAACGCCGATGCGGATCACCAGATAGGTCGATCCCCAGATCACATACAACGCGAAAAACGCGGCAATCAGCGGCAAGGAAAAACGGCGCAAGGCAGACATGGGCAGCTCGACAGTCAGTGTCAGGAAATTGAGTATTCTAGAAAGGCGCGCCAGCAAAAATAAGTTACAAAACCCGTTTATCGCGCCGGTACACTTTTGAAAACAGGGAGATCGTCGGGTTTATCCGCGGTTTCGAAAGTCTGATCTCGAAGCCAACGGCAAACCAATCTGAAACGGCGCATTACCATGTGGGAGCGAGCCTGCTCGCGATAGCGGTGGTTCAGACTAAAGAAGGTTGAATGACACACCGCTATCGCCAGCAGGCTGGCTCCCACAGGGGTTCGTTGTCGGTCTTGGGATCAGCGGAAGCGCAGCAGGTGTTCGTTGACCTTGGCAGCGGGGACTTTCTGCAATTTGCACAGCAGGTCATGGTTCAGCTCGCGCACGCCATGTTTGTGCCGCAACTCGTCGGCCAGATGCGCCATCAGATTGGCTGCCATTTCGGCGTCGGCCATGGCCCGGTGAGCCTGGCCAGTGTGTGGCAGGCTGGCGAAGGTCGTAAGGGTGCCGAGTTTGTGATTGGGTGCCGCCGGCATCAAGCGCCGTGCCAGCAGCAACGAGCAGGCAAAGTTCTGCAAGCGTGTGCGCTTGATTCGCCCCAGTTCGAAATCCCAGAACTTCTGGTCGAACGAAGCGTTGTGCGCCAACAGCGGTGTGCAGCCGACAAACTCGTTGACCTCTTCCATCACCCGTTCGGCTGACGGCGCGCTGCGCAGCATGGCGTTGCTGATGCCGGTCAGTTGTTCGATGAACGCCGGGACGCGCACACCGGCGTTCATCAGGCTTTGGTAACGCTCGACGATGCGGCCGTTTTCCAGCATGACCACGGCGATTTCCGTGGCCCGGCAGTTGCTGTTCGGCGTCAGGCCAGTGGTTTCAAAGTCGATGACTGCGATGCGTTCCAAACCGGGTTCAACTCCGTTCAAATCAATCTTTGAGCTTAATTCTTCAGCAACAGCGCGCCTTCGATCGGCACGTAGCGGCTGGCGGCGCGGATCAGCGAGTTGGCGGTCAGGCCGGGTACGCCATAAGCCACCGCTTGCACGCCATGTTTGCTGATGATGCGTTCAAGCAGCATGTCGAAATCGCCGTCACCGGAGGCCAGCACGACTTCGTCGACGTGGTCGGCGGCGTCCATGATGTCCAGGGTGATGCCCACGTCCCAGTCGCCCTTGGCCGAGCCGTCGCTGCGCTGGATGTAGGGCTTGAGTTTCACGGTGAAGCCGAGGTTGCGCAGGATCTGCTGGAACTGCTGCTGCTTGCTGTCGCCGCGGTCGATCGCGTAGGCGTAGGCCTCGACGATCTGCCCGTCCTTGCTGATGTCGGCCCACAACGCGGCGTAGTTGAAATGGCAACCATAGGCCTGACGCACGGTGTAGTAGAGGTTCTGCACGTCGGCGAACACTGCGATTTTTTTCACCGGAGTTCCTGTGGGTGCGCACGCGCACGAAGCGGGGTCAGGCGCCAGGGCCCGAAAAGGCGCTCAGTATGCCAGCCCGAGGGAAGGTTCCGCGAATAATCGGCCCGAAGCCCCTCGGGGCTCCGGACGAATGGTGGAGTCAGACGAAGGAATCGTCGTCATCGAAGAACGACGAGCTGTCGTTGCTGTAATCGGTGTCGGTGAAACCGTTATCCGCCACGCGCTGGTCTTCGCCCCAGCCGTTATTGCTCTGGTCGGCGACCTGGGCCGGTTCTTCCTTGATCACCTCGACGATTTCCTGCGGCTGCTGGTTGTGATGAAACAGGCTGCTGATGCCTTGCGCGAGCATCACGCCGCCGGCTACGCCGGCCGCGGTTTTCAACGCACCACCGAGGAAGCTGTTGCCCGCCGCTGGCGCGGCTTGTTGTGCGTAATTGGTCGGCGCTGCGCCGAAGTTCGCTTGTGGCGCGGGGGCCGCGTAATTCTGCTGCGGGGCCGGTTCACGCCAGCCACCGGTGGATGCCGGGGCGGGATTTGGCGTCTGCGCCGGGCGCGAACTGCCACCGCCAAAAATGCTCGACAGGAACCCACCGCCCGCGTTCGCGGCAGGTGCGGCACTCTGCGCCTTGGCCGACTGCAACTCGGCCTGCAGACGCTGCACTTGCTGGGTCAGTTGCTGGTTCTGTTCATTGAGGCTCTTGAGCGCCGCCTCTTGCACCAGAATCGCCTGGGTCATGAAATAGCCTGCCGCCGGCTGGCGCGTCAGGTGTTCCTTGATCCGCGCCTCGGCCTGGACGTCACGCGGGGCTGCCTCCGCTTCGGCCTGTTGCAGCCGGGAAAACAGTCCATCGATCAGGGTTTGCTCTTCGCTGTTCATGGCGACCTCGTAGATTGCCGGTAATAACGTGCCCTCGCCCACTCTGGGCGTGGTGCTCTCCTGTAATGGAGACAGTGACAAAACGTTTCAATGACCTTTACCGAATGTTTACGTTTGTGTCGCCCCGTGTTGCATCGGTTAAAGTGAGCCACTGTTTTCGACCTGCGATACCGACTGATGAATGCCCTCGAAGTACTGCGCGACTCTTTGTATTTTTTCAAACGCCATCTGGGCAGCATCGTGCAGCTGTGCCTGCCGCTAGTGGTTTTCGAGGCGTTTTTGCAGCAGGTGGTCGATCATGCCAGCGGGCCTGAAGGTTTTTCTGCAGTCAGCATCGTTGTCGGTCTGCTGGTTTATCCGTTGTACACCGCTGCATTGATCCTGTTTCTCGATGCGCGCAGCCGTGGCGAGTCGTCGCGCAACCGCGACCTGCTGGCAATGGCCGCGACCCTGTGGCCGCGCTTCGCCCTGCTGACGGCGCTCAATACCCTCCTTATTCTGCTCGGCCTGTCGCTGTACTTCCTGCCGGGGCTGATGCTGATGGTCATGCTCGCGTTTGGCGAGTACCTGCTGGTGCTGCGCGGCATGGGCCCATTGCAGGCGATGAAGGAAAGCCTGCGCCTGACCCGTGGGCATTTCTGGCGGATCCTGCTGTGCATCCTTTGCGTGATGACACCGCTGTGGTTGCTCAAAGGCGCAACGCTGGCGGTGTATCCCGAGCCGCAAAATCCGCTGATTGCGGTGCTGATCGACAGTGCGCACGGCTTCCTGCAGCTGTTCACCAGCGTCGTCCTGTTTCGCCTGTTCATGCTGATCAGCGAATTGCCTGACAAGCGTGACAGAACGATCTGACCGCGCAGCGCTTGGGCATCGCGCCGCCCGTCAGGTATGCTCGGGGCCACTTTCTGTAACGCTATAAGCCGAGCCATGACCCGTCTACTGCGCTACTCGTTGTTGTTGGTTGTACTGGCCATCGTGGTGATCGGCGCGCTGATCTTCAGCCTGACCTGGCGCCCCGACGCCCGGGAAACCCTGCCGGTCAGTTGCACTGCCACAGCGCCAATGCTGGTGCCGGGCCAGGCGCTGAAAGTCATGACCTGGAACGTGCAATACCTGGCCGGCAAGCGTTACGTGTTCTGGAATGACCTGGCCCAGGGCAACGACGAAGCACCGACTGCCGAAGACATGGCGTTCAGCCTCGATGAAGTGGCGCGGGTGATTCGCGATGAGCAGCCCGACGTGTTATTGCTCCAGGAACTCGACGACGGCGCCAAGGCCAGCGGCTACCAGAACCAGCTCAAACTGTTGCAGGAACGTGTCGCCGATCTGTATCCGTGCAGCGTCAGCGCCTTTGACTGGAAAGCCGATTTCGTCCCCGAGCCGCAGATTTTCGGCAGCGTTGGCCGGCAATTGGCGACCCTCAGCCGCTATCGCATCGAGCACGCCGAGCGCCTGCAGCTGCCGGTGGCCGACGCCAATGTCATCAGCCGCCAGTTCCAGCCCAAGGACGCCTTGCTGGTGAGCAAACTGCCGCTGAGCGATGGCGGGCAATTGACCGTGTTCAACACTCATCTGGAACACGCCAGCCAACCGGACGCGACCTTGCAGGCGCAAGTGCGCGCGGTGGCCAAAGTCCTCGATAAATACGAAAGTCAGGGCTTGCCATGGCTGATCGGCGGCGACTTCAACCTGCTGCCGCTCGGCCAGTACCGGCGCCTGTCGACCGAACAGCGCACGCCCTACTCGGCCGACAGCGAGCTGCACCTGCTGTGGGACAAGTACCCGATGATCCCGACCAACAATGAAGCCAGCGGCATCGACCGCGCCAGGTGGCTGACCCATTATCCCAACGACCCCGGCCTGAACGGCCCGGATCGTACAGTCGACTACCTGTTTTACAGCCCGAAGATCAAACGCATCGAAGCACGGGTGCGTCAGGACGATACGTTGCGCATTTCCGATCACCTGCCGGCGATTGCGCGCTTCTTGTTGCCCGCCGCGCCTTAGTTGCACGGCTAACGACCGGTGTAGTCGACAGCCCTCGATTCACGACATGGAAAGCCATGAAAATATTATTGGTGTGCAAGGATATTGGCGGTTACGCGCGCAAGCTGGCAGATCATTTACGGGCCGAGAACGCTGTGTGCTTCATCGATACGGCATTGATGGCCGATGCGTTCAACCGGGCGCCGAAAATTCTGCGCCGCCCGCTCAGACGCTGGGCCAAATTACGCCAGTTCAAAAAGGCAGTAGAGGCACACGGGCCGTTTGACGTTGCCCTCGTTATCAACCCGGCACAAATAGACCCAGAGCATTTGGCTATCGGCCTGGACGCATCCTCGCGCAAGATCGCCTACCTCTATGACAGTTTCAGCCGCTGGCCGATGACCCGGGAACAACTTGCCGGGTACGACGAGGTGTTTTCGTTCGATCCGCAGAATGCGCAGCAATACGGCCTGAAGAAACTGCACAACTTCATTTACGACGACTACGACGCGAGCGCTGGCGACGGCGACTACAGCGCCTTCGTGGTCATGGCCGGCAAGGACCGTGTCCCGGCGCTCGAAGGCCTGGCAAGGGCATTCGACCGACTTGGTGTCAGCGACTACAAGTTTCTGGTGCAGTGCAAACCGATCCCGGGCGCGCACCCGGGGATCACCTTTTTCGAGCAACGCCTGCCACTGGACGCCGTCGGCGCGCTGGTCAAGCGCTCGCGGATCATTCTCGACATCGCCAAACCCGGTCAGGCCGGGTTGAGCTTTCGTTTTTTCGAAGCCATGGCCGCACGCAAGAAAGTCATTACCACCAACCCGAGCGTGGTCGATTATGACTTCTACAACCCGGCGAACATCCTGGTGATCGACGAGGCCGATCCGGTGATTCCGTCAGCGTTCGTTTGCGCCCCATACGTCGACGTGCCCGAACAGATCTATCGCAAATACACCTTGCAAGGCTGGGTCGAGACGGTTTTCACATCACCATAATCGTCGATCGCTTCAGAGGCCCGGAGGGACATAGCCGGGAACATAGCGAACATTGGCGCACTTGCCGTGCAGTATCCGCCCATCCTCGATCAGGAACTGGGCGATCTTTTTCTGTTGATTGACCTTTGCCTGCAACTTGCAGGTGGAGCTGTGTCCGACCTGTTGGTAGTGCTCGGTGTAAACCATGCCATTACCGGTATGGTTCATCGACGTGCCGGCCGCTTCGGTGGTGGTCCAGCTCGCGGACTTGAACCAGGTGAGCACGGCCAAGGGTTCGCCTTTCGGGCCGGTTTCCTTTTGCATCGAATCGGGCGTACCGTACAGATTCAGTGCCTCCTGAAGGTCGCGGCCTTCCCAACGGCTCTGCGCGATGGTGGAACAGCCGGCCAAGAGCAATCCTGCCAACAGGGTTGTCAGCAATAAGCGTGTGCAAGTCATGTGAAGTCCCGGCTTATTTTTTAAGTTCGAGCAGACTGTCGATGTTGTCCATCATCTGGCTCTTTTGCTGAATCGGCGCGAGCTTGAAGAACATCTGCTGGAGCATCTCGATCATTTGCAGGTATTCCATCTTGCCCACCGCGGCCATGTCGTTTTTAGCTCGGTTGCCCGGCGCGCAGGCAAACTTCAGCGCCTGCTGAACCCAGAACTCTTTCGGGGTCTGCCACTGATTGGCAACTTTGAGATGACGCAGGGTGTAAGCGAGACGTTCGATGGACTGGCCGTTGATAAAACGTACCTTGCCCGTAGAACACTGGGCTTCGAGGTTGTAGACGTCGATCATCGGTTTGCCGGGCTCTTCGTAGACCAGGGTCACCGCGACCATGGTCGCGCCTTTGGTTTTTTCCGAAGGCACCACCGACGTCGCATCCGCTACGTACATGATGTTTTTCTGGGCAACGCCGTTGCCGTAGATAATCCACCAGTCGCCAATCGGATTGGGCTCTTCGGCGATTGCCGAACCGGAGGCGGCCAGCAGCGCAGCCGACAAGAAGAGCAACTTCTTGAACTTGAAGAAAGAGGTCATGGGCAGTTCCGTTCCTTGGGCACAAGTTGCGGGCAGCAACACTTGTTATTGTTCAGGCCGCGATTTTGCGAGCCTGTACAAACAAGGGCAATTAGCACGGATGGGCTAATGGCACGGATGGGCTAATGGCACGCTGCCATCGGCCTCAGGTGCCGCGCGGTTTTGCCCGCGCAGTGGCTTCGGCCACTAGCGGATCATCCGGCCAGTAATGCTTCGGATAGCGCCCTTTCAGATCCTTCTTCACTTCGGCATAGGTACTGCGCCAGAAGTTGGCCAGGTCCTGCGTCACCTGCACCGGCCGCCTCGCCGGCGACAGCAGATGCAATTTGACCACTTGCCGCCCGCCGGCAATTCGCGGTGTATCGGCGAGCCCGAACAGCTCTTGCAAGCGCACCGCGAGAATCGGCGGCGACTCGCTGTAATCCAGGCGAATCGAAGAGCCCGACGGCACGCTCAAATGGTGCGGCGCGAGCTCGTCGAGCTTTTGCGGCAGCGGCCACGGCAGCAGATTGCGCACGATGCTCGACAGGTCGAGGTTGGCGAAATGGCTGAGCCGCGAAACTTTGCCCAGATACGGCATCAGCCAGTCTTCAAGAGAATTGAGCAGTGTCGCGTCGCTGACATCCGGCCACTGGCTGTCGTCCTGATGACTCAGATCGAGCTGGCGCAGCAGTGCCACCCGTGCCTGCCACTGGCGCAATTCCGGGGTCCACGGCAACAGCTCGAGACCTTTGCGTCGGACCAGATTGACCAGCGCCTGACTGCGCGCAGTTTCATCCAGACCGGTTAGCGGTTCGCGGCTGAGGATCAGTTCGCCGACCTTGCGCTGGCGCTCGGCGCGCAGCACGCCTTCGCGCTCGTCCCAGTCCAGTTGATCGACACAGTGCACCTGTTCGGCCAATACCGAGTCGAACAGCGCCGGATCGAAATCCGCCGCCAGATAAATCCGCTCCTCGCGCTGGCCCTGGCGGCTACCGAGGTCAGCGATGACGATCCATGGCTCTTTCATCAGGCTGTCGGCTTCGGCGAACAGCGCGGCGCGACCGTTGGCCAGACGATATTCCGCGCCACCGGCACGCCGTTGTTGCGCCACGCGATCCGGGTAGGCCAACGCCAGCAACGCGCCGAGCCAGCGCGGGTGCTCGGGATCGCTGACCGGCGCACTGGCCTTGCCACGCAGGTAACCGCGATATTGCCGCGCCAGTTGCCGAGCGCGTTGCACCCCGCCCTGCGCACCACGCGCCGCGCGCTCTTCACCCGAAAGCATCGCCAGACGACTGTGCAAGTCCGCGCCGGCGCCTCGCAAGATATCGCGCTCGCCGAGCAGCGCCGCGACGTCACAAGCCATGTTCGCCAGGCCCAACGCCTGACCGCGCAACAGCAAATGGCCGATACGTGGATGCGCCGGCAGTTCGGCCATGGCCTGGCCATGCGGGGTCAGCGCCTCGCCTTGCAGCGCACCGAGGCGCTGCAACAAATCCTGCGCTTGTGCATACGCCGCCGCAGGCGGCACATCCAGCCATACCAGTTCATTTGGTGTTACGCCCCAGCGCCCCAGTTGCAGGGCCAGGCTGGCGAGGTCCGCCGAAAGAATTTCGGCACTGCCGTAAGCGGCGAGTTGTTCGTGCTGATCCTGCGACCACAAGCGGTAGCAGACACCCGGTTCGAGTCGCCCGGCACGGCCGGCACGCTGGGTGGCGCTGGCCTTGGAAATGCGCTGAGTATCGAGGCGGGTCATGCCGCTGCCCGGGTCGAAACGCGGCACTCGCGCGAGCCCGGCATCGATCACCACGCGCACGCCGTTGATGGTCAGGCTGGTCTCGGCGATGTTGGTCGCCAGCACCACTTTGCGCTGACCGGGCGGCGCCGGATCGATCGCCGCGCGCTGGGCATTGAGGTCGAGTTCGCCGTGCAGCGGGCAGAGCAAGACATCGCTGCGCTCACCGACGGTATCGGCCAATTGCTGATGCACGCGACGGATTTCCGCCTGCCCCGGCAGGAACACCAGCAGGCTGCCGGTTTCATCATGGAGCGCTTCGAGCACGGTCTGCGTGACGCGCTGATCGATGTACTCGCCGGGCTGAAACGGCCGGCCCCAGCGCATCGTCACCGGATACATGCGCCCTTCGCTGCGCAGGATCGGCGCGTCATCGAGCAACCCGGCCAGACGCTCGCCTTCGAGGGTGGCCGACATCAGCAGAATCTTCAGCGGTTGTTCAGCGCGAAACAGTTCGCGACCGTTCAGACTCAGGGCCAGCGCCAGATCGGCGTCGAGGCTGCGTTCGTGAAACTCATCGAAAATCAGCAGCCCCACGCCTTCCAGCGCCGGGTCATCCTGCAGACGACGGGTGAGAATGCCTTCGGTGACCACTTCGATGCGCGTCTTCGGGCCGACCTTGCTGTCGAGGCGAATGCGATAACCGACGGTTTCCCCGACCTGCTCGCCCAGCTCGCTGGCCAGACGTTCTGCCGCGGCACGCGCGGCCAGTCGGCGCGGTTCAAGCATCAGAATGGTCTGCCCGGCGAGCCACGCTTCATCCAGCAAGGCCAGCGGCACGCGGGTGGTCTTACCGGCGCCGGGCGGTGCTTCGAGCACGGCTTCGTGGCGTAACGCGAGGGCTTCACGCAGGGCGGGTAAAACATCGTCGATCGGCAAAGAAATCATGCTGGCTCCCAAACAGATCGGCGAGTATAACGGCGAACTGTTTGGCGTAGTCTGAACTCAAAACAGTAGCCGTAATTGTTCAGCTCTCAGGAGACATTTCCATGCGCTTACCTTTTCGCCTGATCGGCGGTGTTCTGGTCGCCACCCTGCTCACGCAGATCACTGCGTGCGGGTCGATTTTCTACCCGGACCGTCGCGGCCAGATCGATGGCAAGATCGACCCGGCGATTGCCGCGCTCGACGCTGTCGGCCTGTTGTTCTACATCATCCCCGGGCTGATCGCGTTTGCCGTCGACTTCGCTACTGGCGCGATCTATTTCGAACCGGGCCACACCGCGCAGATCGATCCCGCCAAGCTCAAGCAAGCCATCGGCCCGGACGGTCAGGTCGATAATCTCAAGTTGCAGGCGATTCTCGAAAGCGAGTTGGGGCGAGACTTTCCTCTCGACGACCCGCGCCTGATCCAGCACAAGGGCAGCACTCAGCAACTGGCGATGTTCGGCCTGCAACCTGCGGCATAAAAAGGAAGATCGATGACCTCCAGCCCCGAACACGCCCGCCTGCTGCGCCTGGCGACCCGCGCCTCGGTGGCGGTGGCGTGCACGCTGATCATCGCCAAAGCCATCGCCTGGTGGCTCAGCGGTTCGGTGAGCATGCTCGCCGGCCTCACCGACTCGTCGCTGGACGGCGTCACCTCGATGCTCAATCTGCTCGCGGTGCATTACGCGCTGCGCCCGGCGGATGACGACCACCGTTATGGCCACGGCAAAGCGGAGTCCCTGGCAGGGATGGCGCAGGCATTGTTCATCGGCGGCAGCGCGCTGCTGATCGCGTTTCAGGCCTACGAGCGCTTCCAGACGCCGCAGCCTCTGGGCGCGCCATGGCTGAGCATCGGCGTGATCGTGTTTTCATTGCTGCTGACCGCGGCGTTGCTGGTGTTGCAGCACCGAGTGATCAAGCAGACCGGCTCCAACGCCGTGCGCGCCGACTCGCTGCACTATCGCTCGGACATGCTGCTCAACGGCAGTATCCTGCTGGCGCTGGTGTTGGCCGGGTTTGGCTTCGAGCAACTGGATGCGTGGTTCGGCCTGGGCATTGCCGCCTACATCCTGTGGAGCGCGATTCAGATCGCCCGCGAGAGTTTTTCGGTGTTGATGGACGAGGAACTGCCGACCGACGTCAGCCAGCACATGCTTGAACTGGCGTGCAGCGTGCCGGGTGTACTGGGCGCGCATGACTTGCGCACGCGCATCTCCGGCAACCACTGGTTCGTGCAGTTGCACCTGGAGTTGCCGGGAGAGTTGACGCTGTCAGTCGCTCACGGCATCAGCGATCAAGCCGCCGACGCCATCCACAAGGCCTACCCACGGGCCGAAGTGCTGGTGCACGCAGATCCGATAAAGGCAGCTACAAGCTATTAGCTTCAAGCTTCAAGCCTCAAGCTTGCAGCTGAAAACTTGAAGCTTGCAGGTGCTTCTATCTGACTTGGTAGCCGCGACTGCTCAGGCAGTTGCCCTGGGCCTGGCGGTACGCCTGAACCACTTCGGGCGCCGGTTGGTAGGTCGCGGCGCGCGGGTCGAAACCGCTTTGCTGCACCGCATATTGGTAACACTGATAGCCATCCTGCTGGACCTGCTCCGGCGATTGGCCATTCGCTGGATAAGCTTCGACGTCATAACCTTGAGCCTGTGGTTGCGGCGGTTGCTGCACCGGCGGTTCGACCACGACGTAATCCTGCGTCGCTTGCTGATAGGCGTAATAAGAGCCAGCGGCGAGGAACAGCAGCGAGCCGCCGATCCATACTTCGCGGGCGTAATCAGGCAAATACTGGATGCGGATCCCGCGCGGCGGCTGCACGACGATGTAGCGCGGGCCTTGCGGGCGATACCAGTAACCACCGGAATAGAAATAATCCTGACCCCGATACGGCACGCGGTAATCGCGATCCGGGAATCGGTCGATCACATGTCCCGGGCGATATTGCGGCCCCGGGCCCCAACCGTTGCCATGCCCGTTCGGACGCCCCGGCCAGCGGTTGTCATCGGGACGGTTCTGGGTCTGCCACTGCTGATTGTGGTAACCATTCTGCGGGCGTTCGTCGCGGTAGTAACCCTGACGCGGTTCCTGGGTCTGGCGCACAGTGTCGGGACGTGGCTGGATCGGCAGGTTATTGCCCGGTTGCCGCGGCGGTTCTGGCCGATCATCGGGGCGGTTGCGGTTCTGCCATTGACCGTCATTGTTGTGCGGCTGGCCGTTGTGCTCGAACTGGCGGCTGTTGTCACCACGAATGATTTCGTTGTTCTGCGGCCGCGGCGGGTTCTGCGCCTCATTGCCCGGCCCGCGTTGATCACCGCCACGGCCCTGACCGTTGCCCTGATGCTGCTGGCCCCGACCGTCGCCATCGGGTCCACGATTTTGCGGCTCGTCGGCCAGCGCTTGCGCACTGACACTCACACACAGCAAACCAACACCGGCCAGACGCCAGATGCGCGAATTCATGTTGTTCCTCACTGCGGGGAGCCTGTCATTGGGAGGGCCTGTTGCTAAGACTCGCAACAGGCCCACCGGGTTCTGCGACAGGTTATCAGTCGCGCGACTTATTTATTGAGGCGGCAAGATGAAATTGCTGGCAAGAAAAAAGGGAGACCCGTCGGCCTCCCTTTTAGAGAATTGCGTCCTGGCTCGACGCTTTTGACGTCGGCTCACCTCACGCCGTCTTCTGGACAGTGTGCAGCTCGGGGGCCGGCACAACCCCGGTGGGGGTGGCGGCCGCGGCGGGCCGGATTGGGCGGGCCGCGTGGACTGTGTTACCGAGCAGTGATTCTGGTGATAAGAATAGGCCGGACGCCGCGACAGATGATTGCGAAGATTGCTCAAATAAACACCACTTGCGCAATTTTTAACCCTGGATAGATAATCTGCCGCAATAGTTACAGCCAAGGACAGATTGATGAGCAAACTCGACCGTTACGACCTGAGTATTTTGGCGGAATTGCAACGCGACGCCCGCATCTCCAACCAGGAGCTGGCCGAGCGCATCGGTCTGTCCCCCTCGCCTTGCTCGCGTCGGGTCAAGCAACTGGAAGACGACGGCTACATCTCGCGCCAGGTTGCGCTGCTCGATCGCAAGATGCTCGGGCTGAGCCTGACGGCCTATGTGCTGATCGGCATGGACCGGCACACACCGGAGCGTTTCGAGAATTTCGAAGCAGCGATCCGGACATTGCCGCAAGTGCTGGAGTGCAGTCTGGTGACGGGCGTGGATGCGGATTACCAGTTGAAGGTGGTGGTGCCGGATATGGATCACTATCAGAAGTTGTTGCTGGGGCATTTGACCCGCATCGAGGGGGTTACCAGCGTTCGTTCGAGCTTTGTGCTGAATCAGGTTTTGAACAGCACTGAACTGCCGCTGACCCATTTGCGTAGCTGATCAAAAGCCCTCACCCCAGCCCTCTCCCGGAGGGAGAGGGAGCCGACCGTGGGTTGCTCAAGATGTGCGCCGACCTGAAAATTCTCCTGTGAATCCATAATCGACTCGATTTTTCAGGTCGATGTATAACGCAAGACACTGCGGTCAGTCCCCTCTCCCTCCGGGAGAGGGCCAGGGTGAGGGCAACCATTGCGGATCAGACCCAGATCAATGCCCCCCCACCCACCATGCCGTATACTCCCCGCCGCCCTTTCAGCCTGCCCCGCGCCGGAGATCGCCAATGGATCCAGCACTGCTCGAAGAATGGATGATGACCGGCCTGGTCAGCATCCTGATCATTTTCATGGGTTTCATCGTCTGGGATCTGGCAAAGAAGTCCAAGGCCGGGCGCTTCGGCTCGTTCATTCTGTTTTTCGTGCTGGGCCTGGGCGTGGCCGCGTTCATCATCAAGAGTGTGGTGATCGGCCTGATCGAATCCGGCGCTCTATAAGCGCGCCGGCACTTCTTTCCACTGGCCCTGATCGAGCCCATCAAGCGTCCAGTCACCAATCCTGACCCGCACCAGACGCAACGTCGGCAGGCCGACCGCCGCCGTCATGCGCCGCACCTGACGGTTGCGCCCCTCGCGAATCACCAGTTCCAGCCATGAAGTCGGTATGGTCGCGCGAAAGCGTACCGGTGGATTGCGCGGCCACAACTGCGGCTCATCCAGTTGCCGCGCTTCGGCGGGCAAGGTCATGCCGTCGTTCAACTCGACACCGTCACGCAAACGCTGCAACTGCTCGGCAGTCGGCACGCCTTCGACCTGCACCCAATAAGTCTTCGCCAGCTTGTGTTTCGGATCAGCAATGCGCGCCTGCAATTGGCCGTCATTGGTCAGCAGCAACAAACCTTCGCTGTCGCGGTCCAGGCGTCCGGCCGGGTAAATGCCGGGCACATCGATGTAATCCTTGAGCGTCGCCCGCCCCTCACCATCGCTGAATTGCGTCAGCACATCGAACGGCTTGTTGAACAGGATCAGTTTCGGCTCGGCCGGTGGTGCCTTGGCAACACGGCGCGGCGAGGACGATTGAGGCTTCACGCCAGGGCGGCGGGAAGGTGGACGAATAGGACGGGACATAAGAAGAGAAAAACATTTAGCGATCAGGACTGACAATGCTAGTGCCCCGACCGCCAAATGACCACGACTAAGCGTTAACGGAACGGCGGCTCGTCGAAGCTGCGCAGCTTGCGCGAGTGCAGCGAGTTGAGTTCGGTGCGCAGCAGATCCACCGCTTCGATGCCGATCTTCAAGTGCTGGCTGACCGCGCGTTCATAGAAAGCGTTGGCCGAACCCGGCAGCTTGATTTCGCTGTGCAACGGTTTGTCCGAAACGCAGAGCAACGTGCCGTACGGCACCCGCAAGCGATACCCCTGCGCCGCAATCGTGCCGCTTTCCATGTCCACAGCGACAGCACGGGACAGGTTGATCAACGGCCGCTCCTGCGCCCAGCGCAGTTCCCAGTTACGGTCGTCGTAGGTCAGCACGGTGCCGGTGCGCAGGCGTTTTTTCAGATCGTCGCCTTTCTCGCCGGTAACGTTCGCCGCGGCCTGCTGCAGTGCCAGTTGCACTTCGGCCAGCGCCGGGATCGGAATGTTCGGCGGCACTACGCGGTCAAGGATGCCGTCGCGACGCATATACGCGTGGGCCAATACATAGTCGCCAATGGTCTGCGACTGACGCAGGCCGCCGCAGTGGCCGATCATCAGCCAGCAATGCGGACGCAGCACCGCGAGGTGGTCGGTGATGTTCTTGGCGTTGGACGGGCCGACACCGATGTTCACCAGTGTCACGCCGTGGCCATCGTTGGCGATCAGGTGATAGGCCGGCATCTGATAACGGTGCCAGACCACACCGGCGGCGATGGCCGAGGCTTCGCCGTGGTCCATGCCCTTCTCGATGATCACATTGCCCGGCAGGACCATGCGCACGAATCGCGGGTCGTTGCGCAGTTGCTCCAGGCCATGAACGATGAACTGGTCAACGTAGCGGTGATAGTTGGTCAGCAGGATCCACGGTTGCACATGGCGCCAGTCACTGCCGGTGTAGTGCACCAGGCGGCGCAGCGAGAAATCCACACGCGCGGCGTCGAACAGCGCCAACGGCAGCGGATCGGTGTTTTCCCAATCGTAGAGACCATCGGCGATGCCATCGGTGGCCGCGGACAGGTCGGTACTGGGGAACACCCGCGCCAGCACCGCAGCGGTAACGCCGGAACCGGCCAGCTCATCGCCCTGCTCGACCACGTACGGGTACGGAATGTTCTGCTGGCTGACGCCGACCTCGACGGTCACGGTGAAGTCGTGCATCAACGGGGTCAGCTGTTCGAGCAGGTATTTGCGAAATGCCGCCGGGTGAGTGACGGTGACGCTGTAGGTGCCGGGCAACTGCACCTTGGCGTAGGCGCGAGTGGTCTGCGGGACTTCGCCCTGGCAGTGATAGGTCAGACGCAGTTCGGGATAACGAAACAGGGCACGCTGTGCGGCGTCGGGTTCGACGCGGTCCTTGAGGTAACGCTTGAGCGCCGAATTCAGCGCACTGGTGGCCCGCTCATGCAGCTCGGCCAGACGATCCACGGCTTGTTCGGCGGTTTGAACGACAATAAACGCTTCGGTCACGATCAGCTTCCTGTGTTCTGACTTGCAGAGCTTCATCTTGCCTGCATCGTCGCGTCACGGGAACAGTGGCGTTGTGGGTGCAGGCAATTCTTTCAGGCGAAGCGAATCCCTGTGGGAGCTGGCTTGCCAGCGATGAGGCCGTCACATTCAACATTGATGTTGACTGATAGACCGTCATCGCTGGCAAGCCAGCTCCCACAGGGTTTTGTGGTATCGGCAAAATTGAGGTCAGAAAAGCTGCGGAGTCGAACGTGCGACGATCGCCTCGACATCCAGCCCACGCGGCAACGCGCCGTAGACCCGGCCGCCGCCGCTCAAGCGGCTGGCAATGAACGCATCGCTGACCGCCGCGTTACCGGCCTCGAGCAACAGTTTGGCCTGCAAACCGAGGGCGATATCTTCGGTCAACTGCCGCGCCCGATACTGAATGTCGCGGGTGTCCTTGAACTGCGCCTGCAATTGCTGGATATGTGCGGCCAGACGTTTGTCGCCATGACCATCGCCCAGTTCATTGAACAACACATCCAGCACACCCGGCTCTTTCGACAACGCGCGCAGCACGTCGAGGCACTGCACGTTGCCCGAACCTTCCCAGGTCGAATTCACCGGGGCTTCACGGTACAGCCGCGGCAGAATGCTGTCCTCGACATAACCGGCACCGCCCATGCATTCGGCGGCTTCGTTGATCATTCCCGGCGCGCGTTTGCAGATCCAGTATTTGCCCACCGCCGTGACCAGCCGCGCGAACTGCGCTTCGTGGCGATCATCCAGATGATCGAGCGCCTTGCCCATGCGCAGGCTGAGCGCGAGCGCGGCTTCACTTTCCAGCGCCAGATCGGCCAGCACGTTCTGCATCAACGGTTGCTCGCTGAGCAGTTTGCCACCGACCTTGCGGTGCGCGCAGTGATGGCTGGCCTGGGTCAGCGCCTGGCGCATCAGCGAGCTGGAACCGACCATGCAATCGAAACGAGTCATCGCTACCATCTCGATGATGGTTGGCACACCGCGGCCTTCTTCGCCGATCATCCACGCCAGCGCACCACGAAATTCGACTTCGCTGGAGGCATTGGACTGATTGCCGAGTTTGTTTTTCAGACGCTGGATGTAGAACTGATTGCGCGTGTCGTCGGGGCGATGACGCGGCAGCAGAAAGCAGCTCAAGCCCTTGTCGGTCTGCGCCAGCGTAAGGAAGGCATCGCACATCGGCGCCGAGCAGAACCACTTGTGCCCGACCAGTTCATACGCCTGGCCCGGGCCACTGGCGCCGACCGGATAAGCCTTGGTGGTGTTGGCGCGCACGTCGGTGCCGCCCTGCTTCTCGGTCATCGCCATGCCGATGGTCACGCCGGCCTTGTGCGCCATGCCGACGTTGCGTGGGTCGTATTCGGTGGAGAGGACTTTCGGCAGCCATTGCTCGGCCAGATCCGGCTGCAAACGCAGGGCCGGCACGCTGGCGAAGGTCATGGTCAACGGGCAACCGCTGCCGGCCTCGGCCTGGCTGTGCAGATAGGTCATGGAGGCGCGGGCGACATGCGCGCCGTCCTGCGGGTGAGCCCACGGCAGCGAGGTCAGGCCGTGTTCGATCGCGCTGCGCATCAACTGGTGATACGCCGGGTGAAACTCCACCAGATCGATGCGATGACCGTAGCGATCATGGCTGGCAAACACCGGTTTGTTCTGGTTGGCGAGGAAGCCGGCCTCCATCAGTGGGCCACCGGCGAGCGCCCCGTAGGCCTCGATCCGCGACTCGGCCCAGCCGGCGCCAAACCGGCGCGACCATTCCTGCAACGGCAGATCGATGCGGTACAGATTGGTGCCGTCCAGCGACGGTGGCTGGTTGGTGACTTCGTGGGTTTCGGCGAACTGATGCAGGTTCATCGCGGCGGCTCCTTGATTCGGCAGGAAGTCAGTTAAGCACCGGCCCCCCGCCGATCAAAGTGGCATATCCGCCGAATTTGCGGCGCTTTTACCCTGCTCTCAGCACAGCACGCGACGCTCCAGCGCCGACTGCAACTCTTCGAATTTCACCGGTTTGTTCAGGTAATCGATGGCCACGCCGGTAGCGCACAGGTCGCGCTCGGCGTTCAGAGCAAGCAGGAACACCGGCAGATGCGCGCAGCCTGGCAAGGCGTGAATCTGGCAGCACAGCGAGGCGCCGTCATGGGCCGGCAGCTGACAGTCGATCAGTACGGCGTCGACGCTCTCGCGCTGCAAACAGGCCAGTGCCGCCGTCGCGTTGTCCGCGGTACGCACGCGAAAGCCGAGCTTGAGCAGCATGCCGCGCATCACCAATTGATTGACGCCGTTGTCGTCCACCAGTAACACCGTGCAGTCCTGCGGCAAACGAATCTGCTTCTGCGTGGACGAGAACTCCAGCGCCGGTTCGATCACCGGCAATTCAAACTCGACATCCAGTTGAAAACGGCTGCCGCGCCCCGGCTCGGAGCGGTGGGTCAGCTTGCCGCCGAGCAGTTCGACCAGTTGTCGGCAGATCGCCAGGCCGACACCGAGGCCGCCGTATTCGCGGGTCATCGAACCGTCGAGCTGGAAGAAGCGCTGATACATCGTCGCCTCGCCCAGATCGGTAAAGCCGATGCCGGTGTCGATGACCGCAAACGACAGCGCCAGACGATTATCCGTCGAGGGTTTGCCGGTCACGCGCAGCGCCAGACCACCGACGCGAGTGAACTTGATCGCGTTATCCAGCAGGCACTCCAGGCATTGCGCGAGTTTGGCGCTGTCGCCGTGCAGGCGATCCGGCAGCGTTGGCAGCACATCGACCTTGAAGTCCAGCGACTTGCTCGCCGCGTTACCCTCGAATTGCACGCGCAGTGCCTCGATCACGGCGCGCAGGCTGAAAGTGCCCGAGGACGCCTTGAGCTTGCCGGCCTGCAATTCGGTCAGCGTGAGGATGCCGTTGACCATGCGCATCATGTCCCGTGCGGAACCGGCGGCCGTCTGCTGATATTGCTCAAGCTCCGGGTCCATCTCGACGGTCTGCATCAATTCCAGCGAGCCGATCACACCGTTCATGGGCGTGCGCAATTCATGGGTCAGAGTGGCGAGAAATTCGTCCTTGAGCTTGTTGCTGTGCGCCAGTTGCTGGTTGAGCACTTCGAGCTTCTGTCCGGCGTCGTACAGCGTCTGCGCCTGCTGCTCACGCATGGCGTTGATGCGGTCGGCCAACGCCAGCGACAGCAGCGCCACTTCGATGGCCGAACCGATCTGGCTGGCGTACATGGTCAGGAACACATTCGGCAGCAGGCCCAGCACCATCAGCGTATTGACGATGCCGCCCAGCAGGAACGCCGACCAGGCAATGATGAAATAGCGCGCCACCCGCAGACCGCGCCACCAGGCGAGAATCCCTGCGGCGAAAATCACCACGGTGAAGGTCAGCGCCAGTGTCGTCGCCAGACGCAAGGCCAGCGCATAGCTGGTCATCAGCGACAGGCCGATCACCACGGCGCTGAAGGCAATCAGCCCGATCAGCAAGCGATCGAGCCAGCGGCTGTGGGTGCGGGTCTGCAGGAAGCTGCGGGCGAACTGGCTGCCGAACAGGCCGGCGCAGCCAATGAAGAATGGCGTGGCAGCGTTGGCCCACCAGGGGTTGTCCGGCCAGAAATACTCGACCGCCGCGCCGTTGACCGACAACTGATAGAGGCCGAACGAGCCGATGTAGAAGATGTAATAGAGGTAACTGGTGTCGCGCACGCTCAGGTAGATGAACAGGTTGTAGACCAGCATCCCCAGCAATACGCCATAAATGATGCCGAGCACATACAGGCGCACCGGCTGGTCTTCGAGATAAGCGGTGCTCGACCACAACGTCACCGGCGCCTGGATCGAGCCTTCGCTGGCCAGTCGCAAGTACAGCGTCTGTTGCTGATCGGGCTTGAACGGCAGGTCGAACAGGTAGTTGTTCTGGCGGATCTCGCGACTGGTGAAGGGCAAGGCATCGCCGGTCTGGCGCACCAGTCGATAGTCGCCAGCGGCGTTGGGCAAGTACAAGTCGAGGTGATCGAGCGGTGGGTAAGCCAGCTCCAGCAACCAGGTGCGCTGGGCGGCGGGGTTGCTCGGACGATAATGCAGGTCGATCTTCAGCCAGAACGCCGAACGCGAGTAACCGGCGTTGAGCGTGGCCTTGTCGTGGGCCTTGAAATGGCCGGCGGCTGCCTGCGCGCGAACGTCAGCGAGGCTCGCCTGACCGCTCGGGTCTTCGAACACTTGCAACGATCGGCCCAGTGGCAGGCTCTGGGTGAATTCATCGAACTCGACGGCGCTCGCCATGAGGGGCAAGCAGAACAGCAACATCAGCAAATAGCGCATTGAAGCCCCAGCGTGGCTCGTCCGGTTGTGTCAGGAAGCCCCCCATTCCCTTTGAGTAGACGTAAAACCGGTATTACCTGTTATTGGTTTGGATCCAGCCTAGCATAGCCGTTGATGGCCATTAAGCACCATCGAAACTTTTCCTACAAAGGCTCTAGAACGGGCGTTTCAGAGCAAAGCTGCGGACTAGAGCTGTTGAGTCGGTCAAGTTGTGACAATGCGGTCGGAATCTCTGTCCGGGATATCGGCCAGGAGCAACGGCACTGAACCCGAAAATCAGCTTTGGTGGTAAGCTCGCGCACCATGAATATCTACAGCTCCCGCCCCGTTGTCCTCTGTCTCTCCGGCCACGACCCCAGTGGTGGCGCCGGCCTGCAGGCAGATATCGAAGCCCTGCTCGCGCAAGGTTGCCATGCGGCTCCGGCCGTCACCGCCCTGACCGTGCAAGACACGGTCAATGTCACAGACTTTCGCGTCCTCGACCGTGAGTGGGTACTGGCCCAGGCCAATGCCGTGCTCAACGATTCCGAAGTCGCGGCGGTGAAGCTGGGCATGCTCGGTTCGCTGGAGATGGTCGACACCGTTGTCGAACTGCTCTCGGCGCACCCGCATTTGCCGGTGGTCTGCGACCCGGTGCTGCGCGCCGGCGGCGGCGGACGCCTGGGCAAGGACGAGGTCGGTTATGCGATGCGCGAGCGGCTGCTGCCGCTGTCGATCATCGCCACGCCCAACCTGCCCGAAGCGCGCATCCTCGCCGAACTGCCCGATGGCACCGCGGACGAGTGCGCTGAGAAACTCCTGCCATTCGTCAAAAACCTGCTGATCACTGGCGGCCATGGCGACGAAACTGAAATCCACAACCGCGTGTACAGCCGCGACGGTCTGCGTGAAACCTTTATTTGCCAGCGTCTGCCCGGCAGCTATCACGGCTCCGGTTGCACGCTGGCCAGCGCCCTCGCCGGGCGCCTGGCCCAGGGCGAACACCTGGCCAGCGCTGTGCGCAGTGCACTGGATTACACCTGGCGCACCCTGCGCGATGCCGAACAACTGGGCAAAGGCCAGTTCGTCCCGCGTCGCCTGCCGCTGGATTTCTGCTCGTAACGTCGTGAGGTCTGCCCGATGAAACTACGTGGCCTGTATGCCATTACCGACAGCACACTGCTGGCCGGCAAGTTTCTGTCTTACGTGGAGGCGGCGCTGGAAGGCGGCGTCACCCTGCTGCAATACCGCGACAAAAGCAGCGACGAAGCCCGCCGCTTGCGCGAGGCCGAAGCGCTGCGCGATTTGTGCGAGCGCTACAAGACGCAGCTGATCATCAACGACGACGCCGAGCTGGCCGCGCGCCTCAATGTCGGCGTGCATCTGGGCCAGACCGACGGCCCGCTGTCGCCGATCCGCGCCCTGCTCGGTTCGAAAGCGATCATCGGTTCGACCTGTCACGACCAGCTTGCCCTCGCCGGGCAAGCCGCCAAAGAAGGCGCAAGCTACGTCGCCTTCGGCCGTTTCTTCAACTCCAGCACCAAACCCGGCGCGCCGAGTTGCAGCCTCGACCTGCTCGACGAAGCCAAACGCACACTGCATCTGCCGGTCTGCGCGATTGGCGGCATCACCCTCGACAACGCCGCGCCACTGGTGGCCCATGGGGTCGATCTGCTGGCGGTGGTCCACGGCCTGTTCGGTGCTGAAAACATCGCCGAAGTGACCCGCCGCGCCCGCGCGTTCAATGAATTGTTCAAAGCCTGAAGATTGAGAGCCCGATCATGTCTCGTTCCGAAACCCTGTTTGCCAATGCCCAGAAACACATTCCCGGTGGCGTCAACTCGCCGGTTCGCGCGTTCAAAAGCGTCGGCGGTACGCCGCTGTTCTTCAAACACGCTGAAGGCGCTTACGTCACCGACGAAGATGACAAGCGTTATGTCGATTACGTCGGTTCGTGGGGCCCGATGATTCTCGGCCACAGCCATCCGGACGTACTTGATGCTGTGCGCAATCAGCTGCAACACGGTTTGTCCTACGGCGCGCCGACCGCGATGGAAACCGAGATGGCCGATCTGGTCTGCTCGCTGGTGCCGTCGATGGACATGGTGCGCATGGTCAGCTCCGGTACCGAAGCGACCATGAGCGCGATCCGTCTGGCCCGTGGTTACACCGGTCGCGACAGCATCATCAAGTTCGAAGGTTGCTACCACGGCCACTCCGACAGCCTGCTGGTCAAGGCCGGTTCCGGCGCGCTGACCCAAGGCGTACCGAGTTCGGCCGGTGTGCCGGCGGCGTTCGCCAAACACACCCTGACCCTGCCGTTCAACGACATCGAAGCGGTTGAGCAGATGCTTGCCGAAGTCGGTGAAGACGTCGCCTGCATCATCGTCGAGCCGGTCGCCGGCAACATGAACTGCGTGCCACCGGCTCCGGGTTTCCTTGAAGGTCTGCGTTCGCTGTGCGACAAGCACGGCGTGGTGCTGATTTTCGACGAAGTGATGACCGGTTTCCGCGTCGCCCTCGGCGGTGCGCAGGCGTACTACGGCGTCACCCCGGACCTGACCACCTTCGGCAAGATCATCGGCGGCGGCATGCCGGTCGGCTGCTTCGGCGGCAAGCGCGCAATCATGGAACGCATCGCGCCGCTGGGCCCGGTGTACCAGGCCGGTACGCTGTCGGGTAACCCGCTGGCGATGGCCGCTGGCCTGACCACCCTGCGTCTGATCAGCCGTCCGGGTTTCCATGCCGAATTGACCGACTACACCACGCGCCTGCTCGACGGTCTGCAACAACGCGCCGATGCCGCGGGCATTCCGTTCGTGACGACACAGGCCGGCGGCATGTTCGGTCTGTATTTCAGCGGCGCCGACGACATCGTCACCTTTGACGACGTGATGGCCAGCGACGCTGCACTGTTCGGGCGCTTCTTCCACCTGATGCTCGAAGGTGGCGTGTACCTCGCTCCGAGCGCCTTCGAAGCCGGTTTCACTTCGATCGCCCACGGCGAAGCCGAGTTGCAACTGACGCTGGACGCCGCCGAGCGTGCCTTCGCCGCACTGAAATAACCGCCGTACCGCTGCCGTTGGCTATCGCCAGCGTCAGCTTTCACCTACACCCCTGCCGTTTTTCCCACGCCGCTGCTAAAAATCTTGTAGAAAGTGGGCGATATAATCCCCCACGCAGCAGAAAAACGAGTAAAGACTTTGTAAGGTTGGCCCTGCTTATTTCATAATGCGCGCTTATTGGATCCCCCGACGGGTCCGCGCGCCCTTCAGAGGTAAGTCGATTCCCATGAACCGCACCGGCCGCACCCTTGCATTGGGCTGCCTGTTGCTCCTTCAGCCCCTGCTCGCGCATGCACAAGCAGGCGGCAACTCGTTGTTGATCCCGGCGATGGGTCGTTGCACCCTCAATACTCAGCCGCAAGACGTCACGCAGGCACTGGCCGCCTGCCAGAAAGCGGCGGACGAAGGGGATGCGCAAGCACAATACGAGTTGGGTGAGTTCTACTACGACGGCAAGAACGCGCCGCGCGACCTCAATCAAGCCCTGAGCTATTTCGAGAAGGCCTCGCTGCAAGGCCACGCTCAGGCACAGTTCAAGCTCGGCACCATGTTCTTCCACGGCGAAGGCGTCCAGGCCAACAATATCCAGGCGTACATCGTGCTGAAGATGGCGGCGGTCAACGGTGCCGAAGAAGCGCTGGACACGGCCGATGAAGTCTCGGAGAACATGTCCCGCGAAGACCTTGAAACCGCGACCCAGGTGCTCGGGCAGATCTTCCGCAAATACCTGATGGAATTGCAGAGCGCCGATGGGCGTACGCCGTTTTCACCGCTTCCTTAAGTTCCGCGTCGATCTTTCTGGCCCCATCGCGAGCAGGCTCACTCCTGCAGGGGGATCTCCTGCACATCGAAGATCAGCTGTGGCAGCGAGCTTGCTCGCGAAGGGCGCGACGCGGTCGTGAGGGTTACTTCTCAGGCATCGGCATCGGGAACGGCATGACATTGCCGACCGCGCCGCGGGCTTCGCTGATTTTCGGTGTACCCAGACGCTCAACCTCGTCGATGCGCACGATCGAATGCATCGGCACAAAGCTGCGCACCACGCCTTCGAATTGCGCCTTGAGCTTTTCTTCGCTCGGGTCGACGACCACTTGCGTGCGCTCGCCAAAGACGAACTCTTCCACTTCCAGGAAACCCCACAGATCACTTTGATAGATCTGCTTGGCGTACATTTCGAACACCTGGCCCTGGTTGAGGAAAATCACCTTGTAGATTGGAGCTTCGCGTTTGGTCATGGCGGGCGGATAACATCGGGGTAAAAATGGGGGCGCGAACTATAGCATAGCCACCGGACGCACAGCGGTAGGAACCTGACGGCTTGTTCCCTATAATGCGCGGTTCTTCGAATCACGTGACGACACTAATCCATGGCCAAGAAGCTTTACATCGAAACCCACGGTTGCCAGATGAACGAGTACGACAGCTCGCGCATGGTCGATCTGCTGGGCGAACATCAGGCCCTGGAAGTCACCGCTCGCGCGGAAGACGCCGACGTGATTCTGCTCAACACCTGCTCGATCCGCGAGCGCGCCCAGGATCGGGTGTACTCGCAGCTCGGGCGCTGGCGCGAACTGAAGCTGGCCAACCCGGACATGGTCATTGCGGTCGGCGGTTGCGTCGCCAGCCAGGAAGGCGCGGCGATCCGTGACCGCGCACCGTATGTCGACGTGGTTTTCGGCCCGCAGACCCTGCACCGCCTGCCGGAAATGATCGACGCCGCGCGCAGCAGCAAGCTGCCGCAGGTCGACGTGTCATTCCCGGAAATTGAAAAATTCGACCACTTGCCCGAGCCGCGCATCGACGGCCCGAGCGCTTATGTCTCGGTAATGGAAGGTTGCAGCAAGTACTGCACGTTCTGCGTGGTGCCTTACACCCGTGGCGAAGAAGTCAGCCGGCCATTCGACGACGTGATCGCCGAGATCATTCACCTGGCCGAACACGGCGTGCGTGAAGTGACCCTGCTGGGCCAGAACGTCAACGGCTACCGCGGCGCTACCCATGACGGGCGCATGGCCGATCTGGCCGAGCTGATCCGCGTGGTCGCGGCCGTCGATGGCATCGACCGCATTCGCTATACCACGTCGCACCCGCTGGAGTTTTCCGACAGCCTGATCCAGGCCCACGCCGAGGTGCCGGAGCTGGTCAAGCACCTGCATTTGCCGGTGCAGTCGGGTTCCGACCGGATTCTCGCGGCAATGAAGCGCAACCACACCGCGCTGGAATACAAATCCAAACTGCGCAAACTGCGCGCGGCGGTGCCGGGAATCTGCATCAGCTCGGACTTTATCGTGGGCTTCCCCGGCGAGACCGAGAAAGATTTCGAGCAGACCATGAAGCTGATCGCCGATGTCGGCTTCGACTTTTCCTACTCGTTCGTTTACAGCCAGCGCCCCGGGACCCCGGCCGCAGACTTGGCTGACGACACTCCGGAAGAGCTGAAAAAAGAACGTCTGAATGCGCTGCAACATCGCCTGAACCAGCAAGGGTTCGAAATCAGCCGACAAATGGTCGGTTCGATCCAGCGCATTCTGGTGACCGATTATTCGAAGAAAGACCCCGGCGAACTGCAGGGGCGCACCGAGAATAATCGTATCGTCAACTTCCGCTGCGACAATCCAACCTTGATCGGCCAGTTCGCCGACGTGCACATCGACGCGGCTCAACCGCACTCGTTGCGCGGCTCACTAATCCAGTAACAAGATCAGCGGCACTGGAGAACCTGTGGGAGCTGGCTTGCCAGCGATGGGGCCATCAGTCGGAAAGTCAATTCGCCTGCTGAACCGCTATCGCTGGCAAGCCAGCTCCCACAGGGATGTTGATTGAAGCTGAGATATTTAAGAGCTTTCGCCCCCACGCCTCTGGCGTTATCCTTGATTTCACCTCAATTGCCCCAGGGCGGCTAAATACGACCTTGAACGCACCCATCGAACCACATCGTTTCATTCTCGAGCCCTTTGAGGCTCGCCGCTTCGCCAATCTGTGCGGGCAATTCGACGAGCATCTGCGCTTGATCGAACAGCGCCTGGCCATCGAGATCCGCAACCGCGGCAATCAATTCGAACTGATCGGCGACCCCAAGCTCACCACGTCTGCGGAAAACCTGCTGCGCCGTCTGTACCGGGAAACCAAGGCGACCGAGCTGTCGCCGGACATGGTTCACCTGTACCTGCAGGAGTCGGCTGTCGAGCAACTGGACAACCACGCGCCCGCCGAACCGTCCGTCGCGTTGCGCACGAAAAAAGGCATGATTCGCCCACGCGGCTTGAATCAGCAGCGCTACGTGAAGGAAATCCTCGGCAACGACATCAACTTCGGCATCGGCCCGGCCGGTACCGGCAAGACCTATCTGGCCGTGGCCTGCGCCGTCGATGCGCTGGAACGCGAGCAGATCCGCCGCATCCTGCTGGTGCGTCCGGCGGTTGAAGCGGGTGAAAAACTCGGCTTCCTGCCCGGCGACCTGTCGCAGAAGATCGACCCGTACCTGCGCCCGCTCTATGACGCTCTGTACGAGATGCTCGGTTTCGAATACGTGGCCAAGCTGATCGAACGTCAGGTGATCGAAGTGGCACCGCTGGCTTACATGCGCGGTCGCACGCTGAACAACAGCTTCATCATTCTCGACGAAAGCCAGAACACCACCGTCGAACAGATGAAGATGTTCCTGACGCGGATCGGCTTCGGTTCCACCGCGGTCATCACCGGGGACATCACCCAGGTCGATCTGCCGCGTGGCACCAAGTCCGGCCTGCATCATGTGATCGAAGTGCTCAAAGATGTGCCGGGCATAAGCTTCACGCACTTCCAGCCCAAGGACGTGGTGCGCCATCCTCTGGTGCAGCGGATCGTCGAAGCCTACGAGCGCTTCGAAAGCCGCGCCGATGCACCCAAGGAAGCCGCGCGCGATGCTTGAGCTCGATCTGCAAATCGCCACCGAAGCGTCGGCGCCGAGTGAAGCCCAGTTCCGCCAATGGTGCGAACTGGCCCTGCGCCAGCGCACCGCTGACTCGGAAATGACCATTCGTCTGGTCGACGAGGACGAAGGTCGCGAGCTCAACCACACCTGGCGGCACAAGGACTATGCAACCAACGTCCTGTCGTTCCCCGCCGATGTCCCGGACGAGCTGCTGGATATCCCGCTGCTCGGCGATCTGGTGATCTGCGTCGCCGTGGTTGAACGCGAAGCCGCCGAACAGGGCAAGGAACTTAACGCCCACTGGGCACATCTGGTCATTCACGGCTGCTTGCATCTGCTCGGTTACGACCATATAGAAGATGACGAAGCCGAAGAAATGGAAGCACTGGAACGCGAGTTGCTTGCTGAACTCGGCTTTCCCGATCCGTACGCGGACGACGAAACCGAACCATCCCCTACTGTTACAACAAAGGATTCAGAGTAATCGCTATGAGCGAAGATCGATCGAGCAACGGGCAGAAGTCATGGCTGGGTAAGCTCACCCAGGCTTTTGCCCACGAGCCGAAGAACCGTCAGGAGCTACTCGAGCTGCTGCGTGATGCACATCAGAACAAACTGCTGGACAGCGAAGCGCTGGCCATCGTCGAAGGCGCCATTCAGGTGGCTGACCTGCAAGTACGCGACATCATGGTCCCGCGCTCGCAGATGATCAGCATCAAGGCAACCCAGACACCCCGCGAATTTCTCCCTGCCGTGGTCGACTCGGCCCACTCGCGCTATCCGGTCATCGGCGAAAGCCATGACGACGTGATGGGCGTGCTGCTGGCCAAGGATCTGCTGCCGCTGATCCTCAAGGAGAACGGCGACAGCTTCAACATCAAGGACCTGCTGCGCCCGGCCACCTTCGTGCCGGAGTCCAAGCGTCTGAACGTGTTGCTGCGTGAATTCCGTGCCAACCACAACCACATGGCCATCGTCATCGACGAATACGGCGGCGTGGCCGGTCTGGTGACGATCGAAGACGTGCTGGAACAGATCGTCGGCGATATCGAAGACGAACACGACGTCGAAGAAGACAGCTACATCAAGCCGCTGCCCAGCGGTGACTTCCTGATCAAGGCGCTGACGCCGATCGAGAACTTCAACGAGTTCTTCGACAGCGAGTTCTCCGATGACGAATTCGACACGGTCGGCGGTCTGGTGATGAGCGCGTTCGGCCACTTGCCAAAACGCAACGAAATTACTGAAATCGGCGCCTATCGTTTCCGCATCCTGAACGCCGACAGCCGTCGGATTCATTTGCTGCGTCTGACGCCAATCGCTCGGTAACCATTAAGGAAAGAAATGCGCTGGACTACCCGCCCCGGCTGGCCCGGTAACCTGCTGGCCGTGGCGGCCGGTGCAATCACCACCCTCGCGCTTGCGCCGTTCAACATCTGGCCGCTGGCTTTGCTGGCGGTCGGCTTGTTTTATGCCGGTTTGCGCGAGCTAAGTCCGCGTCAGGCGCTGGGCCGTGGCTGGTGCTTCGGTTTCGGCCTGTTCGGCGCCGGCACCAGCTGGATCTACTACAGCATTCACCATTTTGGCGGC
Source organism: Pseudomonas sp. 15C (assembly GCF_055484735.1). Classification (NCBI taxonomy): domain Bacteria; kingdom Pseudomonadati; phylum Pseudomonadota; class Gammaproteobacteria; order Pseudomonadales; family Pseudomonadaceae; genus Pseudomonas; species Pseudomonas sp. 15C. The sequence continues at coordinate 172,434 of NZ_JBUDGD010000001.1, forward strand.
GCTTCAGTGCTGCTCGCCGGATTCCTGATGCTGCTGTTCACCGCAGCGATTGCCTGGTTCTTCGCATTGCCTGCCTGGTTGTGGGCGCGCTGGTTGCGCCGCAACGAAGCGCCAGTGGCCGATGCCCTGGCGTTTGCCGCGCTATGGGTCGGGCAAGAAGCGTTTCGTGGCTGGTTCCTCACCGGTTTCCCGTGGTTGTACTCCGGTTACAGCCAGCTCGACGGCCCGTTGGCCGGGCTCGCACCGGTCGGCGGCATGTGGCTGGTGTCGTTCGTTCTGGCGCTGACCGCCGCGCTGATCTACAACGCGCGGCGTTTGCTGCAAACTCGTCGCAAAGCTTTTATGGCCGCTGGATTGGTGTTGCTGGTCGGGCCATGGGTGGCCGGGATCGCGCTCAAGGGTCATGCCTGGACCAGTCCGTCGGGCGCGCCGCTGAGCGTCGCGGCGATTCAGGGCAACGTTGCACAGAGCATGAAATGGGACCCGGCTGAACTCAACGCGCAACTGGCGCTGTACCGGGACTTGAGCTTTCGCTCGAAACCGGTCGACCTGCTGATCTGGCCGGAAACCGCTGTGCCGGTGCTCAAGGAATCTGCCGAGGGATACCTGAGCATGATGGGCAACTTCGCCGCCGAGCGTAAATCGGCGCTGATTACCGGCGTGCCGATCCGCCAGATCGTGCACAAGGAAAGACGTTTCTTCAACGGCATCACCGTGGTCGGCGAAGGCGATGGCACTTACCTGAAGCAGAAACTGGTGCCGTTCGGCGAATACGTACCGTTGCAGGACATCCTGCGCGGGCTGATCGCATTCTTCGACCTGCCGATGTCCGACTTCGCCCGTGGCCCTTCCGATCAGGCGCTGTTGCAAGCCAAGGGTTACCAGATCGCGCCATTCATCTGTTACGAAGTGGTGTACCCGGAGTTTGCGGCCGGGCTGTCGGCGCGCAGCGATCTGCTGCTGACGATCAGCAACGATACCTGGTTCGGCACCTCCATCGGTCCGCTGCAACATCTGCAGATGGCGCAGATGCGCGCACTGGAGGCGGGGCGCTGGATGATTCGCGCCACCAACAATGGCGTGACGGGGCTGATCAACCCGTTCGGCCAGATCACCGCGCAGATCCCGCAGTTCGAACAGGGCGTGCTGTACGGTGACGTGGTGCCGATGCACAACCTGACGCCGTATCTGCAATGGCGTTCATGGCCGTTGATTGCGCTGTGCCTGCTGTTGTTCGGCTGGGCATTGATGGCTAACCGGATGTCGAAAACCCTTTGAAAGCTTCGCGAGCAGGCTCGCTTCCACATTGGAATGCATTTCAAGGTGGGAGCGAGCCTGCTCGCGAAGAGGATGTCAGCAGCAGCCAGTCAATCAGGGCTGGCCTCACCTCGGTAAAACAACGAATACCCCACCTGCCCCACCGCCTCGTTCAGCAACTGCCCGCTCTGCCAGATTGATTTGAACTCCGGCAGCCAGCCGCCAAACGGCCGGGCGTTATCTGTACCCAGAAACCCGACCGGCGCCGGTACCACCTCGAATCCCGCTTGTTTGAAGCTCCACACCGCCCGCGGCATGTGCCAGGCCTGAGTGACCACAACCACGCGATTGATCCCCTGCGGCAACAGAATGTCAGCGCTGAGTTTGGCGTTTTCCCACGTGGTACGGCTTTCGCCTTCCTGCCAGCGCACTGCCACGCCGAAATCATCGCGCAGCGAATCCGCCATCAACTTCGCCTCGGTCGGCGGCGTACCGTAGTGCAAGCCGCCGCTGGTCAGGATCGGCAACCCGGAGGCTTTGGCCAGACGTGCCGCGTAGCGCTGGCGCTCGAGCCCGATACCGGTCGGCTGGTCTTCACCCCACGCCAGATCGCCCCGCTCGCGACCGGAACCGAGTACGACAATCGCATCGGCCCGCTGCGCCAGCGTCGTCCACGCCTCGCGGGCCAGCGGCGGCTCGCGCTCCAGCGCCTTGGCGCCCCACTGCACGACCACCGGCAGGCTCATCAGCCACAGGCCGCCCAGGCCGAGCGCGAAACAAAGGCCAGCGAGGCGCGGCCGCGAACGGCGCAGCCACCACGCGGCCAACAACAGCAGCAAGAGAATGCCGGGCGGCAACAGTAATTGTTTGATCAGATAACGAAAGGGCATCGGGCATCTCCACAGATGCCCGAAGCCTAAGAGTGTTGCTGATGCGTTACAACCAATAGGCCGGATCCCGTTGAAAAAGATCCGTTTCCTGACCTGCCATGCGTTTACCTGGCCCGCGACGAGCGAACCTTGACGGTGTCTTTGCCGGGTGCCCGGTCCTTGAGCCAGATGATCTTGGCCGAATGTGCTGCATCGAGCTGCTTGACTGCCTGTGACAGGCACCCCTGCATTTCCCGCTCGCTGCGGTCCAGATAAGCCTTGACCAGTTTGAACTCGGCGGGACTCAAGCCACGCAATTCCAGTTCCAGGGGGCGCTCATCGCGCAGCCGGTCAGCGGTTTTTACAGCGTCCAGGGCCATGCCCAGACGATCGATCAACCTTTCGTACAACTCGGGTTTCGTCACGTTTTTCTGCCGTTGCTCCACCATCCCTCACCTCATTGAAGATAAGACTCACTCCCCACCTAGAGCTTAGCTTCGATGCACAAACCGGCGGCACGCCGCGACAAACGGCCCTCGCTCCGAATCGGGCGGGCCAAACTGCTGAATCAGGGTTTCCCTAGGCCAAGCGCGGTCATGTATGCTACGGCGCTTCCTGTCATTCCACTTCCAGCGCATCCGGGCCACCCCGCCTGTCGCCGTCGAAGAGGATTAGGCCACCCCTATCCAGTACAAAAAGTAGCCATGCACGAACAATATCAACCCCGTGAGATCGAAGCCGCCGCCCAGTCGTTCTGGGACGAGCAAAAGTCCTTTGAAGTCAGTGAACAGCCAGGCAAGGAAACCTACTACTGCCTGTCGATGTTCCCTTACCCCAGCGGCAAGCTACACATGGGGCACGTGCGCAACTACACCATCGGTGACGTGATTTCCCGCTACCAGCGCATGCTCGGCAAGAACGTCCTGCAACCGATGGGCTGGGACGCGTTCGGCATGCCGGCAGAAAACGCCGCGATGAAGAACAACGTCGCACCGGCCAAATGGACCTACGAAAACATCGCCTACATGAAAACCCAGCTGCGCAGCCTGGGTCTGGCGGTCGACTGGTCGCGCGAAGTCACCACCTGCAAGCCTGACTACTACCGCTGGGAACAATGGCTGTTCACGCGCCTGTTCGAAAAAGGCGTGATCTACCGCAAGAACGGCACCGTCAACTGGGACCCGATCGACCAGACTGTTCTCGCCAACGAGCAGGTGATCGACGGTCGCGGCTGGCGTTCCGGCGCGCTGATCGAAAAGCGCGAAATCCCGATGTACTACTTCAAGATCACCGCCTACGCCGATGAGCTGCTCGAAAGCCTCGATGAACTGGATGGCTGGCCGGAACAGGTCAAGACCATGCAGCGCAACTGGATCGGCAAGTCGCGCGGGATGGAAGTGCAGTTTCCGTACAACGTCGATTCGATCGGCGAAGCCGGCACCCTGAAAGTCTTCACCACCCGTCCGGACACCCTGATGGGCGCGACCTATGTCGCCGTGGCGGCCGAGCATCCGCTGGCCACTCTGGCGGCAAAAAACAACCCTGAGCTGCAAGCGTTCATCGCTGAGTGCAAGGGCGGCAGCGTCGCCGAAGCCGACGTTGCCACGCAGGAGAAAAAAGGCCTGCCGACCGGCCTGTTCGTCGAGCACCCGCTGACCGGCGAAAAACTGCCGGTGTGGGTCGCCAACTATGTGCTGATGCACTACGGCGACGGCGCAGTCATGGCCGTACCGGCACACGACGAGCGCGATTTCGAATTTGCCCACAAGTACAACCTGCCGGTGAAATCGGTGGTGCGCACCAGTTCCGGCGAAAGCAACCCGGCCCCGTGGCAAGACGCCTACGGCGAGCACGGTACGCTGATCAACTCCGGTGAATTCGACGGCCTCGATTTCGCCGGCGCGTTCGACGCCATGGAAGTCGCCCTGATCAAGAAACAACTGGGCGCCTCGCGCACCCAGTTCCGCCTGCGCGACTGGGGCATCAGCCGCCAACGCTACTGGGGCTGCCCGATCCCGATCATCCACTGCGATACCTGCGGTGACGTGCCGGTGCCGGAAGATCAACTGCCGGTAGTCCTGCCCGAAGACGTGGTGCCGGACGGCGCCGGTTCGCCACTGGCGCGCATGCCCGAGTTTTACGAATGCAGTTGCCCGAAATGCGGCCAGCCTGCCAAGCGTGAAACCGACACCATGGACACCTTCGTCGAGTCGTCGTGGTACTACGCCCGTTACGCCTCACCACACTTCACCGGTGGGCTGGTGGAAAAATCCGCGGCCGACCACTGGCTGCCGGTCGATCAGTACATCGGCGGCATCGAACACGCGATTCTGCACCTGCTCTATGCGCGCTTCTTCCACAAGTTGATGCGTGACGAAGGGCTGGTGAGCTCCAACGAGCCGTTCAAGAACCTGCTGACCCAGGGCATGGTGATCGCCGAAACCTACTACCGTCGCGAAGCCAACGGTGCCTACACCTGGTTCAACCCGGCGGATGTGGAACTGGAGCGCGACAGCAAAGCCAAGGTCATCAGCGCCAGACTGAAATCCGACGGCCTGCCGGTGGAAATCGGTGGCACCGAGAAAATGGCCAAGTCGAAGAACAACGGCGTTGACCCACAATCGATGATCGACCAGTTCGGCGCCGACACCTGCCGCCTGTTCATGATGTTCGCCTCGCCGCCTGACATGAGCGCGGAATGGTCCGACTCCGGCGTGGAAGGCTCGCACCGCTTCCTCAAGCGCGTCTGGCGTCTGGCGCAGGCTCATGTCACTCAGGGCCTGCCGGGCAAACTGGACATCGCCAGCCTGAACGACGAGCAGAAAGCCGTGCGCCGCGCGATTCACCTGGCGATCAAGCAGGCCAGCCATGATGTCGGCCAGAACCACAAATTCAACACCGCCATCGCTCAGGTGATGACATTGATGAACGTGCTGGAAAAAGCCGCACAAGCCACCGAACAGGATCGCGCGCTGATCCACGAAGGCCTCGAAGCCGTCACGTTGCTACTGGCGCCGATCACTCCGCACATCAGCCACGAGCTGTGGAATCAGCTCGGTCACGCGGGTGCGGTGATCGACGCGGGCTGGCCGGCAGTGGATGAATCCGCGCTGGTGCAGGACAGCCTGACCCTGGTGATTCAGGTCAACGGCAAACTGCGCGGGCAGATTGAAATGCCGGCCAGCGCGACCCGCGAAGAAGTCGAAGCGGCCGCGCGTGCCAACGAAAACGTGCTGCGCTTCGTCGATGGCCTGACGATTCGCAAAGTGATCGTGGTGCCGGGCAAACTGGTCAATATCGTCGCCAGCTAATTGGATCGAGCGTCAGGTCCGCCTGACGCCGGATAAAACCTTTCGGGCCGCACGGTCGGCCCACCTGGTTTCAAGGGGAGCAACACAATGATCAAACGCAATCTGCTGGTGATGGGCCTCGCCGTTCTGTTGAGCGCCTGTGGCTTCCAGCTGCGCGGTACCGGCACCAACGAACTGTCGATCAAGGAACTCGATCTGAGCGCCCGCAACAGCTACGGCGAAACCGTGACGCAACTGCGTCAGTTGCTCGAGTCGAGCGGCGTCAAGGTTTACAGCGGTGCGCCGTACAAGCTGTTCCTGGCTGACGAGCAGGAGAGCCAGCGCATTCTCAGCTATGCCGGCGCAGGCCGGACCGGTGAATATCAGGTCAGCACGATCCTGAGCTACGAAATCCGTGGCGATAAGAACCTGCAATTGCTGAGCGACAAGCTGGAAGTACAAAAGGTGTTCATTCACGACGGCAACAACCTCGTCGGTTCCGATCAGGAAGCCAACGACGCCCGTCGCGAAACCCGCCGCGAGCTGGTGCAACGCATGATGCTGCGTCTGCAGCAATTGACGCCGGGCCAGTTGCAGCAACTGCAGCAAGCCGCCAACGACCGCGCCAAGGCCGAAGCCGATGCGCTGGAAGCGGCACAAAAGGCTGAAGCGGAAACCCCGCGTCAGTCGCCGCTCGAAATACCGCAGCAGTAAGCTGTTCGGGGCGCTCAGGCGCCCCGATCGACTTTTCTTATGAAGCTCGCTCCCGCTCAACTTGGCAAACACCTGCAAGGCGCACTCGCGCCTGTCTATATCATCAGCGGCGATGACCCGCTGCTGTGCCAGGAAGCCGCCGACGCCATTCGCAGTGCTGCGCGCCAGCAAGGTTTCGACGAACGCCAGGTGTTCGCCGCCGACGCCAATTTCGATTGGGGCACGTTGCTGCTGGCCGGCGCGAGCATGTCGCTGTTTGCCGAAAAGCGCCTGCTGGAACTGCGCCTGCCTTCGGGCAAGCCCGGTGACAAGGGCGCTGCTGCGCTCATCGAATATTGCTCACGCCCGGCTGAAGACACCGTGCTGCTGATCAGCCTGCCCAAGCTTGACGGCAGTGCGCAGAAGACCAAATGGGGCAAGGCCCTGGTTGAAGGCCAGCAGACCCAGTTCATCCAGATCTGGCCGGTGGACGCCAATCAGTTGCCGAGCTGGATTCGCCAGCGTCTGTCCCAGGCCGGCTTGTCGGCCAGTCAGGACGCTGTCGAACTGATCGCCGCGCGCGTCGAGGGCAACCTGCTCGCCGCCGCGCAGGAAATCGAAAAGCTCAAGCTGATGGCCGAGGGCGGTCAGATCACCGTCGAAACCGTGCAGGCCGCCGTGGCGGACAGTGCCCGCTTCGACGTATTCGGCCTGACCGACGCCGTGCTCAACGGTGAGCCGGCCCACGCGCTGCGCATGCTTGAAGGCTTGCGTGGCGAAGGGGTCGAACCGCCGGTGATTCTCTGGGCCCTGGCCCGTGAGCTGCGGCTGCTGGCCAACATTGCCTTGCAATACAGCCAGGGCACGCCGCTGGACAAGTGCTTCAGCCAGTCGAAACCGCCGGTGTGGGACAAGCGCAAGCCGCTGGTCAGCAAAGCCCTGCAACGCTACTCGGCGCAACGCTGGGCGCAATTGCTGCTCGAAGCCCAGCGTATCGATGCGCAGATCAAGGGCCAGGCTGCGGGTTCGCCGTGGATGAGCCTGAGTCGTCTGGCGCTGTTGATGGCAGGGCAGCGGCTGTCATTGCCTGCCGAGTAAGGCCTTCAACCGCATAGCCCCCATTCGCGAGCAGGCTCGCTCCCACATTTGACCGCGCCCTCTCAGGGTCCACTGCGGGAGCGAGCCTGCTCGCGAAAGCGCTTTCACGTTTGCCTACAGCCGGTACTGGACAGACACACAACATCGGCAGATTATTTCCCCCGCAAAACCCACCTCACCGAGAGATCCTCATGAGCAAAAAGCCAGCAAAGCATGGCCCCAACAAGGCCAAATCCATCGTCGCCCAGCCCTTGTTCCGCAGTCGTCAGGAACGACCTTCCAAGGGCAAAGGCAGCTACCGCCGCGAAGCCTTCCAGTCTGACAGCTGGGAGGCTTCTTACTTTCTGGCTGCCTGAAGCGCAGCACCCCTCGGTCATGTTAAGGTCTGCACCTGATTCGTATTCCCTGGAACCGTGCATGCCCTTCAGTCTTTCCAATCGTTGGCCTGTTCGCCAATTGATCGCTGCCTCCAGCTTCATTCTGCTTGTCGCCTGTGCGGAAAAACCCACCGCCGCTGATGCGCAACCCCTGCAAGCCGCACCTGTCGCCACGGCCCCAGCGATCATCCCGCCGGTAGTGCCGTCCGCCGACCCTCTCGATCTGCAACCCACCCAAACCTTTGCCGAATGGCAGGCGGGTTTCCGCAAGGATGCCCTGGCCGCCGGGATTCGCCCTGAGCTGTTTGATCGTGCGTTTGCCGATGTCAGTTTCGACGCCAGCGTGATTCGCGCTGATCGCAGTCAACCGGAGTTTTCCCGTCCGGTATGGGAATACCTCGACGGCGCACTGTCACCGCTGCGCGTGCGCAAAGGCCAGACGCTGGTCAATCAATACGCCGACACCCTGCGCGACATCGAACAACGCTATGGCGTTGATCGCCAAGCGCTGGTGTCGGTGTGGGGCATGGAAAGCAACTTCGGCCAGTTCCAGGGCAGCAAGTCGGTGATCAACTCGCTGGCTACCCTTGCCTACGAAGGACGCCGCCCGGGCTTTGCCCACGCGCAACTGATTGCCGCGCTACAGATCCTGCAACAGGGCGATATCACTCCGGAGAAAATGCTGGGCTCCTGGGCCGGCGCCATGGGCCAGACCCAATTCATTCCGACCACCTACAACACCCACGCCGTGGATTTTGACGGCGATGGCCGTCGCGACATCTGGGGCAGCCCCGCCGATGCGCTGGCCTCGACTGCGCATTATTTGCAGAGTTCGGGCTGGCAGCGTGGCCAACCGTGGGGCTTCGAAGTGCAATTGCCGAGCGCCTTCGATTACACCCTGGCTGACGGTGCGATTCGCAAAAGCGTCGCCGAATGGCGTCAGTTGGGCGTGAACCTGCCGAACGGTGCGCAAGTGCCGGTCGGCTCTGAGCAACTGTCCGCTGCCTTGCTGCTGCCGGCCGGTTATCGCGGGCCGGCGTTCCTGATCCTCGACAACTTCCGGGCGATCCTCAAGTACAACAACTCGTCGTCGTATGCGTTGGCGGTGAGCCTGCTGTCCGAGCGGTTCAACGGTGGCGGCTTGATCAACGGAACCTGGCCGAAAGACGACCTGCCCCTGAGCCGCACCGAGCGGATGGAATTGCAGACCTTGTTGAGCGCGCGCAACTTCGACGCTGGCACGGCGGACGGGATCATCGGCGCCAACACACGCAAGGCGATTCGCAGCGCGCAGCAGTCACTGGGCTGGCCGGCGGATGGTTATCCGACGCACAAATTGCTGGAAAGCCTGCGCGCCCAGTAGTGGGTAGGTTGTATGGCTGATGTCGCCTTCGCGAGCAAGCTCGCTCCCACACTGGTTATGTGAGCGCCACTGACCAAATGTGTGCGAGCCTGCTCGCGAAGACTTACTGTCAGGCGACCGATTTCTAAACCTTGATCACCACATCCTGCTCCAGCATCAGCTCCTGCTTCCCAGCATCCAGGCGCACCAGCGCGCCCATCGGCAGCGTCAGGTTCGGGTCGCAATGCCCGCTGCGCCAGCCTGACAGCACCGGAATCCGCAGCGGCTCGAAGGTCTGCTTGAGCAAGCGGTTCAGGGCCTGAATATCGACCCCCGCGACATCGCCCACCAACACCCCTCGCAATTTCGCCAACTTGCCTGCCAGACGCATCTGCGTCAGCAAGCGGTCGATGCGATACAACGGCTCGTTAATGTCTTCGATCAGCAGGATCACCCCTTCGACATCGATTTCATAAGGCGTACCCAGCGTTGCGGCGATCATCGCCAGATTGCCGCCCAGCAGACGCCCATGCGCGATGCCCGGCTCGACGGTGGTCAACGGATAAGCCACCGGGTGGCTGAGCACACTTCCCGCCTTCGACTGCCCGCGCAACATGGCGAAGAATGAAGTGACGGTCGGCGGCTCCTTGTCCCCCAGCAGATCGGCGTTGAGCAACGGCCCGTGAAAGGTCACGAAACCGGCATAGCGACTGATCGCCAGGTGCAACGCGGTGATGTCGCTGTAGCCGACGAAGGGCTTGGCGTGGCGGCTGAGCAAGTCGTAGTCGATCCGGTCGAGCAATCGCGGCGTGCCGTAACCGCCGCGCAGGCAAATGATCGCATCGACTTCGGGGTCAGCGAATGCCGCGTGCAGGTCGCGCAGGCGCACGTCATCGCTGCCGGCCAGATAACCGTCCTTCTCGTAAACACCGGGAAACACCTTCAGCCCATAGCCACGGGCGCGCATCCATTGCAGCGCCTTTTCGGTGTCCAGCGTGCCTGGGCCGGCAGGCGCGATGACGCCGATGAGTCCTTCTGCCGGCAGCGCGGGCACGGCTCGGTGCGGGCAGAGCGTGTGAGTTGGTCGAATGGTCATCCTTGGGGCTCCCTGAGTAAATCATGCACACAGTAGTCAGCTTGAGACACAAACAAAAGCCCCTCATCGGAACGCCGCCCGCCTACCCCTCTCCCGGAAGGAGAGGTAACTGACCGAGGTGTTCGTTACATCACATTGAAATCAATGACCGAGTTGAATGAAGTTTTGAAGGGCAAGGAAATCGGCTCCCTCTCCTCGGGGAGAGGGCTGGGGTGACGGGTGCGGCCAACACTGACTTCAAGCCTGACGCAAGGACGGATCTCAGGCAAAAAAATGCCCGCCGGGCTAAACCTCGGCGGGCATTTTTCATTGGATGCGGGTCAGGAACCCAGCAGTTCAGCCTTGACCAGCTTCGCTTGCTCATCGGCATGGTACGAAGAGCGTACCAGCGGGCCCGAGGCGACGTTTTTGAAGCCCATCCTGTAACCCTCTTCGGCGAACCAGGCGAAGGTGTCCGGGTGCACGAAACGCTGCACCGGCAAGTGGCTGCGCGACGGTTGCAGGTACTGGCCGAGGGTCAGCATGTCGATGTCGTGTTCGCGCATGCGCTTCATGACTTCGATGACTTCTTCGTCGGTTTCGCCAAGACCCAGCATCAGACCGGATTTGGTCGGAATGTGCGGCATCATCTGCTTGAAGCGCTGCAGCAGGGTCAGTGACCACTGGTAATCCGAACCCGGACGCGCCGCCTTGTACAGACGCGGTACGGTTTCCAGGTTGTGGTTGAATACGTCCGGCGGCTCGGCAGCGGTGATTTCCAGGGCGATGTCCATGCGGCCACGGTAGTCCGGGACCAAGGTCTCGAGTTGCACGTTCGGCGACAGCTTGCGGATTTCGCGGATGCAGTCGGCGAAGTGCTGGGCACCGCCGTCACGCAGGTCGTCGCGGTCAACCGAGGTGATCACCACGTACTTGAGCTTGAGATCGGCGATGGCGATGGCCAGGCTTTCCGGCTCGTTGACATCCAGTGGCTTCGGACGACCGTGGCCGACGTCGCAGAACGGGCAGCGACGGGTGCAGATGTCGCCCATGATCATGAACGTGGCGGTGCCGCCGGAGAAGCACTCACCGAGGTTCGGGCAGGAGGCTTCTTCGCAGACGCTGTGCAGCTTGTGCTTGCGCAGCAGGCTCTTGATCCGGTCGACTTCCGGCGATACCGGGATGCGCACACGAATCCAGTCGGGCTTCTTCGGCAGTTCGGTGGTCGGAATGATCTTCACCGGGATGCGTGCAACCTTCTCGGCGCCGCGCAGCTTGACGCCGGCTTCGACCTTGGGACGCGGGGCCGGGCGCTCGGTCACGTCGAGCGTCGGGATCATGGTTTGCACTGCATCAGTAGTCATATCAGTCGATTCCGCCCGTGAGGGTCGTCTGCTCAGCATAGTCGAGGTGTTTGACGAGCTGCGCACGCAGCCGGGCACTTACCTCGGCAAATTCAATCGATCCTGCGTGATCGCTCAGCTGGGTCATCGCCAGCCCGGCGTAGCCGCAGGGATTAATCCGTCGAAACGGTTCCAGGTCCATATCCACATTCAGGGCCAGGCCATGAAAGGAACAACCGTGGCGAATGCGCAAGCCCAGAGACGCGATTTTCGCTCCCTCGACGTAAACGCCGGGAGCATCCGGCTTGGCCGCTGCGGTCACCCCGTAGCTGGCCAGCAGTTCGATCAGGCACTGTTCCATGCGCGTGACCAGATCACGTACGCCGAAACCCAGCTTGCGTACGTCCAGCAGCAGGTAGGCCACCAGTTGGCCGGGACCATGATAAGTCACTTGCCCGCCGCGATCGACCTGCACCACCGGGATATCTCCCGGCAGCAGCAAGTGCTCGGCCTTGCCGGCCTGGCCCTGCGTGAACACTGGCGGGTGCTCGACGAGCCAGATTTCGTCGGCGGCAGCGCTGCCGCGTTCGTTGGTGAAGCGCTGCATGGCATGCCAGACCGGCTCGTAAGCCATCCGGCCGAGTTCGCGAAAGCCCAGCGTGCCGGGCATCACAAGACCATGTGCACGAAGCCGGTCGCCCGCAGTTCGCTGTTGATGTTGTACAGCTGATCCTGATCGGTGGCGACAATGTGCAGCTGGATAGTGGTGTACTTGCCAGTGCTGCTTTGACGCTCGTCGATGCGCTCATCGTTGATGGTCGCGTGTTTCTTGACGATCTCAATGATCTGGTCTTTGCGACCGACGCCCGTATCGCTGATCACCTTGACGGGATAATCCGTAACAGGGAATTCGATCTTTGGCGCCTTTACTTCGGTATCGGTCATGGCGTAACGGCCTCTATAGCACAAGCCGTGGTAACGCACATGGCCCCGCTCCGGATCGGGGCGGGGCCATGCAGGTCAACACAAAATCAGTTGAACAAGCCGTAGAAGAATAGGCGGATGCTATCCCACATGCGGCGGAAGATACCACCCTCTTCGACGCCATCCAGAGCGATCAGGTCGGCGCTGTGCACGACCTTGTCTTCCAGTTTGACTTCGACTTTACCGATCACGTCGCCCTTGGCGATAGGCGCGGTCAGTTGCGGGTTCATGGTCATGCTGGCAGCGAGCTTTTTCAGCTGGCCTTTTGGCAAGGTCATGGTCAGGTCTTGCGCCAGGCCGGCCTTGACCTGATTGGTGGTGCCTTTCCACACCGGCGCTTGAGCCAGTTCGGTGCCCTTCTGATAGAAGGTCTGGGTTTCGAAGAAGCGGAAACCGTAAGTCAGCAGCTTCTGGGTTTCAGCGGCACGGGCCACTTCGCTGTTGGTGCCGAACACCACGGCGATCAGACGCTGACCATCACGCACAGCCGAAGACACCATGCAGTAGCCGGCTTCGTCGGTATGACCGGTTTTCAGACCGTCGACGGTCTTGTCGCGCCACAGCAGCAGGTTGCGGTTAGGCTGCTTGATGCCGTTCCAGAAGAACTCTTTCTGCGAGTAGATCGCGTAGTGAGCCGGGTCTTCGTGAATGATCGCGCGAGCCAGCGTCGCCATGTCGTGCGCCGAGGAGTAGTGCTCAGGGTTCGGCAGACCGGTCGGGTTCATGAAGTGGGTATTGGTCATGCCCAGTTCGGTAACCGTCTTGTTCATCAGGTCGGCGAAGGCATCTTCGCTACCGGCGATGTGCTCGGCCAGCGCGACGCTGGCGTCGTTGCCGGACTGGATGATGATGCCGTGCAGAAGGTCGCTGACGGTCACCTGCGAGCCGACTTTGATGAACATCCGCGAACCGCCGGTGCGCCAGGCGTTTTCGCTGACGGTCACCGGATCGTTTTCACCGATCTGGCCGCGACGGATTTCCAGGGTCGCGATGTACGCGGTCATCAGCTTGGTCAGGCTGGCCGGTGGCAGACGCTGGTCGCCATTGTTCTCGACCAGCACGTTGCCGCTGCTGGCATCCATCAGAACGTAGGCCTTGGCGGCCAGTTGCGGTGGCGACGGCATCATCTCGGCCGCGAAAGCGGCTGGCGAGAGGAGCAGCGGGACTAGCAGACACAGGCGTTTGGCAAAGGTGGTGATGTTCATCCGTCTCTCGAAATCGCTAATGGAAACTTGCCCGAAGGCAAAACTTGTTCAGACAGCCTTCTAACGGGCCATCGCGTGTTCAGTCGTTCACTCCAGTCACCCTTGCCGGGCTTTTGTTCTTCGACGAGCCAACAACCTGGTTCACCCCCCTATACCGCAAGTGAACCGTCAATCAAGGTCTACGTTTTACTCGGTGACCACGCTGGGCGAACCCAGGTTGGCCAGGCGCACGCTGTTCTGCACCTGGGCGATTTCACCCGGCGAGCCGATCGGCCCCAGGCGTACCCGGTGCAGGGTCTGCTGATTGCGCACGATCGAGCTGATGAACACCGGAGCGCTCACCATCCCGCTGAGCTTCGACCTCAGCAGTTCGGCAGCGTCCGGGTTGGCGAACGCGCCCACCTGCAGATACTGGCCAGACGCTGTTGCAGAAGCGTTTTTTTTTGCGTCGATCTGCACCGGCACTACGGCCGCGGCGTGCTGCTGCGGCGGCGGGGTCCATTGCTCGACGGTGCCGGCCGAAGCCGTGATCACCGGAGCGCTGGTCTGCGCCACTTGCGGCTCGTTGAGCATCAGCGGCGCCGGACGGCCCTTGGCGGCCCACCATTGCTGCGGATCGATGCCTTCGACCTTGACCCGCGCGGTGCCGGTTTCGGCGTAACCGAGTTTCTTCGCCGCTGCGTAGGACAGATCGATGATGCGATCGGAATAGAACGGCCCGCGGTCGTTGACGCGCAGGATCACGGTCTTGTTGTTGTCCAGATTGGTCACCCGAACGTAACTGGGCAGCGGTAAGGTCTTGTGTGCGGCACTCATGCCGTACAGGTCATAGACCTCGCCGTTTGCGGTGTTCTGCCCGTGAAACTTGGTGCCGTACCAGGACGCCGTGCCGGAAGCGACATAGGTCTTGGATTCCTGCAGCGGAAAATAGGTTTTGCCCAGCACGGTGTACGGGTTGGCCTTGTACGGGCCAGTGTGCAGGGTCGGCGTCGCATCCGGGATGCGCGAGACATCGACGTCCCACCACGGCGCGCCATCTTTGTGCGCGCGGTTGATGTCCAGGCCCGGTTGGGCGCGGACAGCAGTGGACGGCGTTTTCTGCGTCGGGGTGCGGCTGGTCGTGCAACTGGCAACCAGGACTGCCAACGCAGCGAAAGCCACCAGCTTCAGGGGTTTATGATTAGGCAATGCCTGCATTACTTGACGCCCCGTGCTTGTACCAGCTGTTCAGACAGTTGATGTACGGCCATGGCGTACATCACGCTGCGGTTATAACGCGTGATTGCGTAGAAATTCTTCAGGCCCATCCAGTATTCCGGGCCGTTGTCGCCTTCGAGGCGAAATGCGGTAACCGGCATATCATCGCGCAGCGCATCATGACTTGACCAGCCCAGCGCCCGCAACTCTGCGACCGTTTTCGTCGGCTCGATACCGCTGGTCAGGCCTTCTTCGACGTGCTCGCCGCCAACATCGGCGCGGCTGACCACCGGCTCGCCGGAGACCCAGCCGTGACGCTTGAAATAGCTGGCAACGCTGCCGATCGCATCGTCCGGGTTGTTCCAGATATTGATGTGGCCGTCACCGTCGAAATCCACCGCATAGGCGCGAAAGCTGCTCGGCATGAATTGCGGCAGGCCCATGGCCCCGGCATAGGAGCCTTTGAGGGTCAATGGATCGACCTGCTCTTCACGCGCCAGCAGCAAGAACTCGCGCAATTCCTTGCGGAAAAATTCGGCACGGGGAGGATAGTCGAAACCGAGCGTCGACAACGCATCGATCACCCGGTAATTACCGGTATTACGCCCGAAAAAGGTTTCAACGCCGATGATTGACACGATGACCTGTGCCGGTACGCCGTATTCCTGCTCGGCACGCGCCAGGGTTGCCTCGTGCTGACGCCAGAAGTCGACACCGCGGGCAATGCGCGCGTCGGTGATGAACATCGGGCGGTACTCGTTCCACTGCTTGACCCGCTCGGCGGGTCTGGAGATGGCATCGAGAATCGCCTGCTTGCGCTGCGCCTCACGGAACACCGCCATCAATTGCTCACCGGCGAAACCGTAGTCGCGGGTCATTTCACCGACGAATCCGGCCACCTGCGGCGAGCCTTCGTATTCGCCGGCCAGCGCTTCCTGGACGCTGCCCAGCAGGCCCATCAGGCCAACCAGCGGCGCGCATCGAGTCGCCCAGCCACGCATGACTTGCATTGAACTGTTCACCTTATTCAAACCTGTGCGATCCACTTGCGATGGGTATGGATCGACATCAAAACCCCAAACGCTGACAGCAGTGTCACCAGCGAAGTTCCTCCGTAGCTAATGAACGGCAACGGCACCCCCACGACCGGCAACAGGCCACTGACCATACCGATGTTGACGAAAACGTAAACAAAAAATGTCATGGTCAACGCCCCGGCGAGCAATTTGCCGAACAGGGTTTGCGCCTGAGCGGTGATCACCAGCCCGCGGCCGATCAGCAACAGGTAAATCAGCAACAGCGCGCAAATGCCGACCAGCCCGAACTCTTCACCGAGTACCGCAATGATGAAGTCGGTGTGGCTTTCCGGCAGGAAGTCCAGGTGTGACTGGGTGCCGAGCAACCAGCCTTTGCCGAAGACACCGCCGGAACCGATCGCGGCTTTCGACTGGATGATGTTCCAGCCGGTGCCCAGCGGATCGCTTTCCGGATCGAGAAAGGTCAGCACGCGCTGCTTCTGGTAGTCATGCATGACGAAAAACCACATCGCCACCGACACCGGCACCGCCGCCGCCAGCACGCTGAGGATCCAGCGCCAGCGCAACCCGCCCATGAACAGCACGAACGCGCCGCCGGCCAGAATCAACAGCGAAGTGCCGAGATCGGGCTGGCGCACGATCAGCGCGAACGGCACGCCGATCAGCATCAGGCTGATACCGACATGCTTGAGTTGCGGCGGCAAGGTGCGCTTGGACAAGTACCAGGCGATGGTCGCCGGCATGAGGATTTTCATGAATTCCGAAGGCTGGAAGCGGATCACCCCGGGGATGTTGATCCAGCGCGTGGCGCCCATGGCGTTGTGGCCCATGATGTCCACCACCAGCAGCAGCACCACGCCAATGACATAACCGAGCGGCACCCAACGGGCCATGAACCGCGGTTCGAACTGGGCAATGACAATCATTGCCACCAGGCCGATGCCGAACGACGTCGCCTGTTTGCCCAGCAGATCCCAGCTCTTGCCGCTGGCCGAATACAGCACGAACAGGCTGCCGGCGGCGAGGATCAGCAGCAGAATCAGCAGCGGGCCATCAATGTGCAGTCTTTGCAGCAACGTCGCGCGGCGACGCATCACATCCTCACTGGAGAGCATGCGATCGAAGTTATTCATCACGGGCCGTGGCCTCCGCAGTGATTGGGCTGGCGTACTCGGCCTTCAAATGTCCTTCCTTGTCGAGCAGCCAGGCGTCCATCACCTGACGCACCACTGGCGCGGCGACACCGGAACCGGATTCACCGTTCTCGACCATCACCGAGACGACGATTTTCGGATCCTCGGCCGGAGCAAAGCCGACGAACAAGGCGTGGTCGCGATGGCGTTCCTGGACCTTGGAGCGGTCGTATTTCTCGCCCTGCTTGATCGCCACGACCTGGGCGGTACCCGACTTGCCGGCGATGCGGTATTGCGCACCGATCGCCGCTTTACGCGCGGTGCCGCGGGCGCCGTGCATCACCTGCTGCATGCCGTGGTTGACCTTGTTCCAGTCGGACGGATCGCGCAGCACGATGTTCGGCATCGGGTTGTCATCCACAGGCTTCACCCCGTCAAGGGACTTGGCCAGGTGCGGACGGTTCCAGATGCCTTTGTTGGCCACCAATGCCGTGGCCTGGGCCAGTTGCAGCGGTGTCGATTGCATGTAGCCCTGGCCGATCCCGAGAATCAGGGTTTCGCCGGGGAACCATGCCTGTTTGCGTGTCGCCCGCTTCCATTCACGCGACGGCATCAGGCCGGGGGATTCTTCGAACATGTCCAGCGAGACCTTCTGGCCAATGCCGAACTTGTTCATGTACGCCGACAGCCGATCGATGCCGAGCTTGTGTGCCAGGTCATAGAAGTAGGTGTCGTTGGACCGCATGATCGCTGTGTCGAGGTCGACGAAGCCGTCCCCGGTGCGGTTCCAGTTGCGGTATTTATGGTCGTAGTTGGGCAGCATGTAATAGCCGGGGTCGAACACCCGACTTGAAGCCGTGACTACGCCGGCATCGAGGCCGGCAATCGCCACCGCCGGTTTGATCGTCGAGCCCGGCGGGTAGAGTCCGCGCAGCACGCGGTTGAACAGCGGCCGGTCAATGGAGTCGCGCAACTCGGCGTAGGCCTTGAAGCTGATCCCGGTGACGAACAGGTTGGGGTCGAAACTCGGCTGACTGACCATCGCCAGCACTTCACCGGTCTTCGGATCGAGCGCCACCACCGCACCCCGCCGCCCGCCCAGCGCGGCCTCGGCGGCTTCCTGCAACTTGATGTCCAGGCTGAGGACGATGTCCTTGCCAGGAATCGGATCGGTGCGCTTGAGTACGCGCAATACGCGGCCCCGGGCATTGGTCTCGACTTCTTCGTAGCCGACCTGCCCGTGCAACTCCGGCTCGTAGAAACGCTCGATGCCGGTTTTGCCGATGTGGTGGGTGCCGCTGTAATTGACCGGATCGAGGCTTTTCAGCTCTTTCTCATTGATCCGCCCCATGTAGCCCACCGAATGCGCAAAATGCGCGCCCTGCGGATAGTGACGGACCAGTTGCGCGACCACCTCGACGCCCGGCAGGCGGAACTGGTTTACGGCGATGCGGGCAATCTGCTCTTCGCTCAGCTCGAACAGGATCGGCACCGGCTCGAACGGTCGGCGCCCCTGCCGCATGCGCTTCTCGAAGATCACCCGGTCCTCGGGCGTCAGCTCCAGCACTTCGACGATGACGTCGAGCACTTGCTGCCAGTCGCCGGAGCGCTCGCGGGTCATGCTCAGGCTGAAGCTTGGGCGGTTGTCCGCGACCACCACGCCGTTGCGATCGAAAATCAGCCCGCGCGTGGGCGGAATCGGCTGCACATGGACGCGGTTGTTTTCCGACAAGGTCGAGTGATATTCGTACTGGATCACCTGCAAGTAATACAACCGCGCAATCAGCACAACGATCAGCAACATGACCGTAATGGCCCCGAACACGACGCGGCTACGCACCAGGCGGGCGTCCTTTTCGTGGTCCTTGATGCGGATCGGCTGAGACATGAGGGCAGGCTTACTTGTGGTAAGGGTGACCGGACAACACGGTCCAGGCACGATACAACTGTTCGCCGATGAGGATGCGCACCAGCGGATGCGGCAACGTCAGCGGCGACAACGACCAGCGCTGATCGGCACGGGCGCAGACTTCCGGCGCCAGCCCCTCGGGACCACCGACCATGAAATTGACCGTGCGCGAGTCCAGCCGCCAGCGATCGAGCTCGACCGCCAGTTGCTCGGTGCTCCAGGGTTTGCCGTGGACTTCCAGCGTGACGATCCGCTCGTTCTGCCCGACCTTGGCCAGCATGGCTTCGCCTTCCTGGCGGATGAATCGGGCCACGTCGGCATTCTTGCCACGGGTATTGAGCGGTATTTCCACCAGTTCCAGCGCCAGCTCGGACGGAAGACGCTTGGCATATTCATGCCAGCCTTCTTCCACCCACTTGGGCATGCGTGAACCGACGGCGATCAGGCGCAGTCGCACAGCAATCCCTTACAGCTGGTCTTTGTTGAGCTTGGTGAAATGCTCGTGGGTGTTTTCCGGGCTGTGGTGCCTGGCGTCGGCCGCACGGCTCTGCTCGGCACCGGCCCACAGGCGTTCCAGGTCGTAGAACTGACGCGCCGAGGCCGTCATCATGTGCACGATGACCAGGTCGAGGTCGAGCAGTACCCAGTCGCTGTCGCCCTTGCCTTCTTCGCCCAGCGGCTTGGCGCCCTGCTTTTTGACTTCCTCGCGAACCTTGTCGAGCATCGCGTTGATCTGGCGGTTGGAGGTACCGGTGGCGATGATCATGTAGTCAGTGATGCTCTGCTTGTCGCGAACGTCGATGACCTGAATGTCCTGGGCCTTGACGTCTTCCAGTGCAGCGACGGCAAGCTTGACCAGTTCATCGCCCTTGAGCGGTTCGTTGGTGCTGGCGACTTCCGGCAGCGGCGCGCTCTTGAACGTGCCTTTGCGCTTTACTTTCGGTAGATCTTTGTCAGTCATATAAAACTCGTTTTGCTCATGTATTCGGCGGCTTGGCGATACGGTGATTCGTATCCGTGAAGCACGCCTTGTTCAGTTCGACGCACGGTACAGACCGTGCGCATCGATGTAGGCCAGGACCGCGTCGGGCACCAGGAAACGTACCGACTTACCGCTGGCCAGCAGTTGACGGATCTGGGTGGCGGAAACCGCGAGCGGTGTCTGCCAGACGAATGCAATCTGTCCGCTCGGCCCTTTCAGGGCCAGCGGGTCGCTCACCGAACGCGCTGCCAGCAGGTTGCGCAAGGCATCCGGCGGTTCGCTGTCGGCGTCCGGGCGCTGTAGCACCAGGATGTGGCAATGCTGGAGCAACTCTTCCCAGCGGTGCCAAGTGGGCAGGCCGCAAAATGCGTCCCAGCCCAAAAGCAGAAAAACCTGGGTCTCGGCGGGCATTTCGCCACGCAGCGACTCCAGGGTATCGATGGTCCATGACGGCTTGTCCCGCTGCAATTCGCGGGCATCCACCATCAGCGGCGGCAAACCGGCCACCGCACACTCGACCATGGCCAGCCGATCCTGCGCCGACACCTGCGGCGTACCGCGATGCGGCGGACGCGCGCTGGGCAGCATGCGCAGCTCATCGAGCGCCAGCGCCTCGGCGACTTCCAGCCCGCCGCGCAAATGGCCGATGTGCACCGGGTCGAACGTACCGCCCAAAACGCCGATGCGTCGTGGGCACGACTCGCTGCCGGTGTGCGGCGCTGTCAGGTCGAGGTCGGTCAAGTCAGACCGTCGCCTGGCCGCGCAACTGGCCATCACCGACCACGATGTACTTCTCGCAGGTCAGACCTTCGAGGCCCACCGGCCCGCGGGCGTGCAGCTTATCAGTAGAAATGCCGATCTCGGCACCCAATCCGTATTCAAACCCATCGGCGAAGCAGGTCGGCGTGTTGATCATCACCGAGGCCGAGTCGACTTCCGCCACGAAACGTCGGGTGTCGGCGAGGTTTTCGCTGACGATCGAGTCGGTGTGGTGGGAGCCGTAATGATTGATGTGTTCGATGGCCTGATCCAGCCCGTCGACCACGCGGATCGACAGAATCGGCGCCAGATATTCGCTGCTCCAGTCGTCCTCGGTGGCCGCGACGGCCTCGATGATCGCTCGGGTGCGCTCGCAGCCACGCAGCTCGACGCCTTTTTCGCGGAACTGCGCGGCCATTGCCGGCAGGAAAGCCTGCGCAACGGTCTGGTCGACCAGCAAGGTTTCCATCGCCCCGCAAATGCCATAACGATAAGTCTTGGCGTTGAACGCAATGCGCTGGGCTTTGCCCAGATCAGCGTGTTCGCTGACATAAACGTGGCAGATTCCGTCCAGATGCTTGATCACCGGTACGCGGGCATCACGGCTGATGCGCTCGATCAGGCCGCGGCCACCGCGCGGCACGATCACATCGACATACTCGGGCATGCTGATCATCGCGCCGACGGCGGCACGGTCGGTGGTTTCCACCACTTGCACCACGGCGGCGGGCAGCTCGGCCTCGGCCAGACCACGTTGAATGCACGCAGCAATCGCCCGGTTGGAATGAATCGCTTCGGAGCCGCCGCGCAGGATCGTCGCGTTGCCGGACTTCAGGCACAGGCTGGCGGCGTCGATGGTCACGTTAGGCCGGGATTCGTAGATGATCCCGATCACACCCAGCGGCACGCGCATCTTGCCGACCTGAATCCCCGACGGGCGGTAGCTCATGTCGCGGATCGCGCCGACCGGATCCGGCAGCGCAGCGACCTGGCGCAAACCGACAATCATGCCGTCGATGCGTGCCGGGGTCAGTTCCAGACGTTCCAGCAACGCAGGCTCCAGGCCATTGGCGCGGCCGGCGGCCAAATCCTGTTCATTGGCTGCCGCCAGCTCGGCACGCGCGGCGTCCAGAGCATTGGCGGTCGCCTGCAGGGCGCGGTTTTTCTGCGCGGTGCTGGCACGGCCGATGACCCGGGAAGCGCTGCGGGCGGCGCGACCCAATCGGGTCATGTAGTCAAGAACGGACTCAGTCATGGTCTGCTGGGGTCTTGGCAAAGAGGAAAGCGGCAGATTATAGCTGTCACGCCCCCCGACTAACAGCGGTGACGGGCGGATGGTCAAAATGAGCTGGGAATGGCCGTCGTTCAGACGTAATTAAGCTCGGCGTTGTTATCATCACGGCCTCTTGAGCCTGGATCAACCTTGCCCATCATGACCAACGAGCCCCAACACTCTCAGCCCACGCGCCTGCCCGTGGGCCTGCCGGACAGTTTTTTCGAGCGTGACGCCCAGGTACTGGCGCAGGATCTGCTCGGCAAAGTCATCCGTCATCGCGTCGGCGATCTGTGGCTGAGCGCGCGGATCATCGAAACCGAAGCCTATTACTGCGCTGAAAAAGGCAGCCATGCCTCACTCGGTTACACGGAAAAGCGTAAGGCTTTGTTTCTGGATGGCGGGCACATCTATATGTACTACGCCCGTGGCGGCGATTCGCTGAACTTCAGCGCGCAGGGTCCGGGCAATGCCGTGCTGATCAAATCGGCCTATCCGTGGATCGATGAAATCAGCGGTCCGGCGAGCATGGCGCAAATGCTCCTGAACAACCCCGACGCTCAGGGTCGCGCGCGCCCTGCGCACAAACTCTGCGCCGGCCAGACATTGCTGTGCAAGGCACTCGGGCTGAAAGTACCGATGTGGGACGCCAAGCGTTTCGATCATGAACTGTTATTGGTGGAAGACACCGGCCCCGCGCCCTCCCACATTATTCAAACGACTCGCCTGGGCATTCCGCTCGGACGGGACGAGCACCTGATGTACCGTTTCGTCGATGCAGCCTACGCACAATGGTGCACGCGGAACCCGTTGCGCCGGGGCCAGGTCGAAGGCCGGGATTATTTTCTGCTGCCTGGGTCCAGCGTCGATTGCGCGATTAAATGATATCCACCTGTGGGAGCGCGCCTGCTCGCGAAGAGGTCTACCGGACGAATTCAATCGTCTGACACACTGCATTCGCGAGCAGGCGCGCTCTCACAGGTGGCCGGTAATCCCTGAATATCAATTGCAGTTTTGATGGAGTTTTTCTGTATGGGCCCATGGCTCGATAGCGTGACCGGTTGGCTGGCGGCCAATCCACAGTGGCTGGCGGCTGCGGTGTTCGTTGTGGCGCTGGTGGAATGCCTGGCGATCGCCGGTCTGATCGTACCGGGCACCGTGCTGCTGTTCGCGGTTGCGGTGCTGGCTGGCAGCGGCGCGCTGTCGTTGAGCGAAACCCTTTTGCTGGGCTTTCTCGGCGGCATTCTCGGCGATCTGATTTCGTATTTTCTCGGCCGGCATTTCCATCAGAACATCCGTCGCTTGCCGGGGCTGCGCAGTCATCCGGAGTGGATGGCAGGGGCCGAATCGTATTTCCAGCGTTACGGCATCGCCAGCCTGCTGGTCGGTCGCTTTATCGGCCCGCTACGTCCCATGCTGCCGATGGTGGCGGGCATGTGCGACATGCCGTTCCCGCGCTTTATCGCCGTTAGCCTGCTCGCTGCGGCTGGCTGGAGCCTCGCCTATCTGCTCCCGGGTTGGGCCACCGGCGCGGCGTTCCGCCTGCCGTTGCCTGAAGGTTTCTGGCTCGAGGCTGGAATTGTCGCCGCCAGCATCGCGGTGATGGTCGGCCTGAGCGTCAACAGCAGCGTGCGTCGCCATCGTCGCGCGACGATCTGGATCGGCGGCATGAGCCTGTTGATCCTGATCGGCCTGTTCATCGGCTACCCGTACCTGACGGCGCTCGACAACGGAGTGATGACGCTGGTGCAGGAACATCGCCAGCCAGCGCTCGACGAAATTGCCGTGACGCTGACGCTGATCGGCGAATTCCGCAACATGCTGCTGTTCAGCGCCCTGCTGGTCGTGCTGTTGCTGTTGTGCAAGCAATGGCGTCAGGCGATGTTCGCCGGTGCGACCATGCTCATCACCGCAATGGCCAATACCGGGACCAAATACTTCTTCGCCCGAGTGCGCCCCGAAGTACTCAGTGATCCATTGACCACCTACAGCATGCCCAGCGGCCATGCTTCTGGCGCGTTTGCCTTGTTCCTGACACTGGGCGTGCTGGCCGGTCGCGGCCAGCCGCCACGCATGCGCCTGACCTGGCTGCTGATCGCTTGCATCCCGGCGCTCTCTATCGCCTTGTCGCGGGTCTATCTGGGGGCGCACTGGCCGACCGACATTCTTGCCGGCGCCATGCTCGCCAGTTGCGTTTGCGCCGCAATGCTATGGCTGAGCCAGCGTCAGACTTCCCTCAACCCAGTGCCGTTCAAGATCTGGTGGCTGATCCTGCCATCGATGATTGCCTTGTTCGGATTCTTCGTACTGCGCCATCTTCCGCATACGCTGCTGCGTTACGCTTATTGATTGAAAGTGCACAAGCGTTATTTTCTCGCGCTGTTCTTTTCGGAAATTTCCGACGAGAGCAGCGCTACCAACTGATTCATAAATTCCTGTTGCGAGTAAGTTTTCACGCAAGCGAATATCAACTTTCGCACTTCCATACTGAATAAAAAACCGGGTTACACAATCACTTCGCCAACAGCGCGATAAACAATTCCACGCTGTGCAAAAACCATTAGATTGGCTCTTCAATTCAATAACTTTCGATACTCAAAACACACGCTGACTGAAACAGCGGGTGTTTTGTTTATCTATTGATAAGAGTCATTCATGAGTCCGAAAATACCGCGCAAACCAACATTCGCCAACCGTCCACCCGAGCCGCCGTCCTTTACGCCTGCGCTCACCCCCGGACTGCCTGCAACATGGCGCCTGCCCGGTTTTAACGATCCCGCCGATCCAGCGCGCATGCCCAACACCGGGGCCGATATCGATCCTGCCCCCGCCGTTGTCATCAGTACCCTGCCACACCAATGGCTTCGAATACGACCGTTTGATCGACCGGGTCGAAGCGGCCGGCCAACCGATCATCAGTCTTTCCGGCAACAGCAACGAGTTCGCCCACGACATCAGTTGGCCGTGAGCACACCGCCGTTCTCAACAACGTTGAGCAGATGAAAACAACCGGTACGGATACCGGCTAACGCCACTTATTAAAGGACTAATCGTGTCAACACTTATCACACCAAGCGTCGCAGCTCTTGAGGCCCGCGCAATCGGCATGCAGCAGATCGCTGCCTCGGCCAATCCCTATGGACGGCAGCCGACTCACATCGAGCCGTCGAACAGTGCCAGCCCGACGGACCCGAAAGCCCCTTTCCGGCGCACGCTGGCCTCCCTTGATGAACATTTCGGCCCGTTGCGCATCGGCGAGGTCACGACCACCCGAGTCGAACTTCAGACTTTCGGGGCCACCGTGCACGGCCAGCACATCAGCCCGGCGAACGCCGGTATGCAGCACGCGGATCAGGCCTTTCTCGACGGGCTCAACTTCGATGCCGACAAGGCCCAGGCACGCTTGAAAGCCATTGATGCCGCCGACATTGACGGCCCCGGCCTGCTGTTTTTTGAAATTTCCAGCCAGCGCTCGTCCAATGCCGGACAGCTGTTTGTCAGCGCTGGCGACATCAAGCCACGCAGTTTGATGGGACGTCTCAATCATTTCTGCGAGGCTGCGCAGAAGCTTGAAGTGCAACCGATCGACGCCCTGGAAAACTCCCCCGGCTGGGTCAACAGGGGCAAAAGTTATCTGCTGAGCGGCGCCGGTGTGGGCATGCAGGCATTCGGTATCTACAGCGGCTATCGGGCAATGCTCGATGCGATCAAACACGGCGAGACGGGAGAAGCCTGGTTTCAGGGTGGCTCGATTGCCGCCGAACTGGGCTCGCTGATTCTCGAGCAGGGCTTCAGCAAGGGTGGCCAGGCCATGCTCACTCAGGGAGGCAAGGTGTTCCGCTATTTTCCGCGCACCTCGTTCGGCAAATACCTGGGTCGCGGCGCCGGCATGTTTGCCAGCGTCATCACCTTGCCGTTCGACATTGCCGATGCGGTGAAGTCGTTCAACGCCGCCGCGGTCACCAGTGGCAAGGAAGCCCAGGACCATTACGTCAATGCCGGCTTCAGCGTTGCTGGCGCGGGCATCAGCCTGGCGCTTGGCGCGGCGGCGCTGGCCGGTTTCGGCAGTGTCGCCGGTCCGCTCGGCCTGGCTGCCGCCGGATTGCTGATCGCCGGTTCGATGATCTACCACGCCGCACGCGCGGTCGATGACATCGACGACTATATCGAACTGACGTTCCACGAACGTCTGCGCTCGGGCTGGTTCGCCTTCACCGGCCAGGAGATGGACAAGGACGTCATGGACCGCTTCAAGCAGTCCAAGGGTTATCGCGACCATGAGGCCCAATTGCAGATGTCTGCCCGCCAGATGCTCGACGGCGCGTACAAACACTCTCTCGAACACATCATCAACGGCGCCTTCCGCGTAGAACTCAAACCTGTGGAAATCTGGCGCTACCAATGGGATGAAGCTGCGGGTGAGAAACCGTTCAAACTCGATAACTACGCGGCGGTCGTGGAAGGCGACGACGTGATTGACGCCAGCAAAGGCCTGCCCGCCGATCTCAAGGGCAAGGTCTCCGGCACCGGCGGTGAGGACAAGGGTGTGTTCTGGCGCCTTGGCGATGGCAATGACCGGGTGATCGGCGTGGCGGACCAGGCCAATCTCTTCACCTGGCGCGACGATCACAAAGCCCTGACGGGCGGCAGCAAAAGCGACGCGTTCTATCAGGACGTCAGCGAAGCCGAACTCAACCGAGCAAGCAAACCGGCGCATCTCAACGTACTGGATGGCGGCGCCGGCTCGGACACCCTGGCGTTCGAAGGCAGTCGCCCACGGGACGACACGCGCCATATCGGCCACGACATCGATCTGCAAAGCGGCAAGGTCAGCCTGCGCGGTCTTGATCCGCAGGTCGATGCTGTTCACGTGGCGCAACTGACGTCGATCGAAAACGTCTCGACGTTGCGCAAGGGCACCAGTCGCGTCACTGGCAGCGACGAAGCCAACCGGATCGCGGCCAACGGTAATGACCGGGTCCATGCCGGGGCCGGCGACGACACCATTGCCGTCGGCGGTTTCGATTGCACAGTGGATGGCGGCAGCGGCAAGGACCGATACTACATCGCCGACACCTGCGCGCGAACCACGATTGTCGAAGACGGCGAACACACCAGCCTGATCGAATTTGGCTGGCCGATGGAAGCCATCCAGCGCTGGGAAATCGCCGACACCGCACTGGTGGTCCGCTCCCGCCGCGGCGATGACGGCAGCGAGCCGGAGCATGTCTTGACGATTGAAAATGTCTACGAGTGGGTAGACGGCCGGCGTCAATTGAAAAACGGCAAACTGGTGTTCAAGACACGGGACCAGTATGAGCTGCTGGCGCTGCTGCCGACGACACCGGGCAAGGCACTGATCGAGCGGGTCGATATCGCGGTGAGTGTCATCGGCAAACCGAGCCCTGCGCCGGAAATCGTCAATGCCGGCACGGTGGAAATCAATGACATGGGACGCAAACGGCATTTTGTTTCGCGCCTGCCTGGCACTGTCGGGTTTCTGGCCAAGCCACATGCCGCACGCACTTCTCGTTCGATTCACCTCGACTTCAGCAATGAAGAAATCAGCGACGTGGTCGTCAGCTATGACGTCGAAGTGCGCAAGGGCGTTTCCGGCAATACCCACCTGATCTACAAAGACATCAGCCTGTCACTGCACTTGCCGGGTAAAGTCGTGAGCTTCACAGGGGTCATTCAGCCGATCGCCGCGGCCACCGGTTACAGCGGCAGAAACAGCTTGAAAGTCACCACGCCGCAGCTTGCCCAGGACATCGTCCTGATCATGCAGGACAAGGTTTCGTACCGCCTGCAAGTGCCGGATCTGGATTACCGGCACGATGCCGCAAACCCCGGCCCGCGCAGCCAGAGCACCCGCAGCTGCCTCAAGCGACGTACCGGTGACTATCTGTTCACCCGACCGGTGTCCGGAGCAAAACTGGCATTGCCTGCGCAACCCAGCAAAGTGACGATTCCGGCAGGGCCGCACACCGGGATTTATGTGCTCGAAGGGCAAAGTTCGACTTACGACGTACACCTGTCCAGTAACTCGATCGTGCGCCTTTCCACGCCTGGGGCTGCCGCCAAAACCGCCAACGCGTCGATCTGGAACCTGTTCACCGGCGCCATGACGGAAACGATTGCGCGCGACGACATACAGCTTGACGCCAACCGGCTGCGCATCGGCAGCGCCGTGCTCGAGCTGCCGACGGTCGACGACGATTCGCCCGTCGAATCAGTCAGCGTCGTGACGTCTGCGGGCAATATTTACGAAGTGTCACTGCTTTTCGCAGTCATCCAGCTGTATGTCATCGACGCTCGCGGCTATGCCAGCGTTGCCGCACTGGTGGCAGATCTCGACGCGCATCGACTGCGCAGCGAACTGGCGGCCACCGTGCATGTCACCCACGTCAGCGCCAAGGGAAAAGACGCCAAGGTGATTTATCGCTCGGCGAAAAAGCAATGGAGCCTCGGCGGCGACCCGCAGAACCCGATCAGTCCTGAAGATTTACTGATATCAAGCCAGAACATCTGATCGTTTCCCCCGACACTCAATACGCGCCGATGCGGCTCTGACTGCTGCGTCGGCGTTCGTAACACTCAGCCAACGGACCGGCTGTTTTTTTTAAGGAAGGAGATTGAAACCATGCGACCAAAGACGGGCACGCGCAGGGGCGAAACACGGCTGCCGTTCGAGTTGGCCAGAGACGGGAGGATGATTCATCGCAAGGGCAACGATACCGGCTCAACGACCAAAAGAGCCTTCAGCGCGACGTTCGGCCTGTACAAGGCCACAGATTATGCAGTCAGCAAGGGTGGTTACCACAACGCATTGAAGTACAACACTCAGGCCAATCGCTACCCGGGCGAGGTGCTACCGGATGGCCAACGGGAACGACATTGGAGCGGCGGCACGGACGATGGCTCGGAAGGAAGGCGCTTCGGTGATGAGTCCGATTCGGAAAGTTCGTTCGTGTTTGACGAGACTAAGGGCTATGAAGCAAAGCGCACCCACCAGACCATGAGTTTCGTCTACGCCATCGACACACGAGGCATCGAAGTCGTCCCGCTCGCTGAGAACGATGTTCTCAACAGTTCTTCCAGCGTTGGTATTTATGACCACATGGAAGGACATATCTCGATGCCCAGTGCAGAGCGAATCTGGCTGGTTCATTCGGATCTCAGCAAGGCTGCCAGGGTTCAGGATGTATTGGCCATGGCGGGCGATCGCGCTGAAGCCATCGAGCAGGCGACCTGGGACGGGACGGTCTCGCAGAGTTACGACATCTTTTACGGGACCAGCGTCTACGACCGGTTGATTGACGAAATTGCCGGGACTGAAGGCGTGATCCTGACCCTGCCCAAAGGCAACAGTACGTTCGCCGACGATGTCGTCTGGCCGGTGCCGGAGCATTACAGACCCTGATTTGTATCTGTTGCATCCATAACCCCGTTCAGCCAGTGGATGGCTGACCTACACAAAGGAATGAACCTTTATGCGTAAGAACACTGGCCCTCTGCGCCCCTCGCCAACGCCTGATATACCTGGCCCGTCAACGCCTCGTCCTGCTATTGACCGCCCTGTTGACATGGATTTCCACTTCTCTGGCCGCAATCGCTCGGAAGCAATGGATGATACGCCGCGGCGTAGCGCCGACGGGACGAGTGACGAAGCACTGCGGGGAGAGACTGCCATCACGGTCACACGAATGAGCGAAATCGTCGAGCCACCCGCGCCCGTCCGCTCCTCGCCACTGGAGCCTTATCGACAAAACGCTTTGACCGGGCTCTCCGCTCACGATGCTGACGGGCTGCGGACCTACAAAGGCAGAAAGTTTGCTGATGTCAGCGACGACGCAACAAGCGCCATACAGACAGTGATGGTCGTGTATCACGAAATGATGAAGGCTTATCGCGCCAAGCTGCCGACCGAGCGAGAGGCTTCGGGGCCACCGCTTTATCGAATCGGCGAGAGCAAGAACTGGAGCTTGAACAAACCGCATGAATACTATGATCCCATGCAGTACACCCAGTCTCATGTCGCCGACAGCCGTGGATATTATTCGGTCGAGAAAATCCTGCTGATCGAGCACTCGGGCCCAGCTGGCAAATGGTTCGAACG
Organism: Pseudomonas sp. 15C; assembly: GCF_055484735.1. Taxonomy (NCBI): domain Bacteria; kingdom Pseudomonadati; phylum Pseudomonadota; class Gammaproteobacteria; order Pseudomonadales; family Pseudomonadaceae; genus Pseudomonas; species Pseudomonas sp. 15C. Next base: position 202,376 of record NZ_JBUDGD010000001.1, read on the forward strand.
TCAGGTTGTGAAGAAAAATGCAGGTCTGGCGTTTGTCGACGAAAATCGCCGTCTGATACGAGTCGATCCAACTGAAGCAAGGGGAGACGTCTCGATACCCGTCAAACTGGCGCATTGGAGTGATGGCGAAATCTGGAGCACTTACCGCCTGGAGGGCGCGCGGGCGCTGGCGTTCCGCAGCGAAGCAGAAGCCGCCGGAAAAGCCCCCGACTGGGCTACCCGCTTCAATGAACCGGACACCCATAAATTTCTGACCGACTCACTAAGATGGTCCTTTCCGGACAAATCCCAAAAAGAACGAACGGAGATTCTGCGCAGCTACAACCTGAGCATCGCTCAACAAAATCGGCTGCGCCTGGAAATGGAGCATGGAACGTTTCCCGAGTGGGCCGAACAGCATAAGCGCTTGACCCAGAGCACGTCGGACGACACAAGGTTTGCGCAGATTGCAAAGGAGCTTGAACACTTCAGCCTGAGACTGCGAGAGGAAGGCGAGAACTATGATTACGATTTGCCTCCCATCGCCCAACGCTATGACCAAAAGTTCCTGAATGATTATCTTGAATACGCCGGATACAAACGCAATCAGCACGATTACCTCTACCGGACAGACATTCCGGCAATGTTCCGCGCCGATTTGCGAACGCCTTTTGAACTGGCGCGAGACAAACGCCTGGTGAAATTGCGCGGCAACCCGTCTGACTCCACGACCAAGCGGGCATTCAGTGCGACATTCGGTGTGAGTAATGCCCTGACTTACATGGGGTTCGATTACTACTCCAACCCTCGGCATTACAACAGCCAGGCCAACCGCTACCCAGGGCATTTTTCCGATAGCGACTCCTCAAGCGGATTCAGACACAGCTCGGGTGAAGAGTCCGACACATCGTTCCAGATGGACGAATCGCGCGACTATCCCTTGCTGCGGCGCGACCAGCATCTTGGCTTTATTTATGTCATCGACACTCGCAACATCGAAGTCGTCCCTCGAGTGGAAAACATGTACCTGAACAACATGGATTTTGATGGCGACAGACTCGAAGGTCGGATATCAATGCCGACACGCGGAATCAGCGCCGAGCGGATCTGGCTGGTGAGCTCGGACCTGCGCCACGCGGCGAGAGTCGAGGATATTTTTCTACAGGCCGGCGATAGCGCGCAGGCTATCGAAAAAGCCACGTGGTCAGGTACCGACGATTACGATCAATATGGCAACAATGCCTATGACGGATTGATAGATGAAATCGCCCGTTCCGGCGGCGTTGTATTGAACTTGCCAAAAGGCCGAGATACTTTTTCCAACGACGTAACCTGGCCAGTCGCCGAACATTACCGAACGTAAGATAAAGCGCCATTCATTCCATGATGAATGGCGCGTTTTCTTACTGACGTGAAGCCTCCATTCAGATAGAGATGCGCGTTGAATGTTTTGCTGTTTACTTTGGCTATGGACATGGTTTGCACCTGTAAGCATCCCGCCGTCGGCTATACCCACGACAGGCAATATCGAAAAAGGAAAAGTCTTCAAACAGCGGCGGCTGCCATTATGGTCGAGGCGGATGCAGACATCCGAGGGCTATCCCCTGCCGGTACTTTTGCCGATTTTCGTTTACGTCGGGCAATCACCATGCGATTGGCATACGTCGATGCCGCTTCAATCACATTATTGACGTTATGGTCGATCTCGGCATGTTTCAAAATATACTTGCCGGCAATATCGTCCCAGAATACCCATTCGTCTTCATATACAGTCATGACTTCTTTCTTGTTCTTATTCAAGTTACCCGCGTCCTGCGGGCCACTTGAAAGTAAGACAAGGTCATCAGTGCAACAATGCTGGCAGACGCGATGAGTTGATTCAAAGTACAACCAGATGAACGACTAGGCGAACAACTCGCCTTGCAACTCATCGAGCAAGGCCTGGATCGCGTCCAGCCGCTGCTGGGGATCGTCGAGTTGCAGCAGGTCGATCTTGTCTTCTTCAGCGAACGGCAACAGATAGGCCAGTTGATTGGCCAGCGATTGCTGGCCGGCAGCGTCGGTGCCCATGTCGAGCGCTTCGACCATCGGGTGCTCCGCCAGCGCCTTGAGCAGCGCGACCAGATCGGCGTCCTCGTCCTGCAAGGGTTGCTCGGGCTCATCATCGAGCCACTCGACGTCGGCGAGGATCAGCTGATCGCGCTGTACTTCGGTGCGCAATACCGTGAATCGGCGGCCACCCTGCACGCGAATACCGAGCAAGCCGTTCTCCTGCTGCTGGAAATCGGTAATGCGCGCCTCGCACCCGACCAGGGCAAACCCTTGCGGCGCGACGCCGACCTCGCTGCCCTCAAGAATGCACACCACGCCGAAGCCCACGCCCTGTTTCATGCAGCGGCCGATCATGTCGAGGTAGCGCGCCTCGAAGATCTGCAAATCGAGGTTGCAGCCGGGGAACAACACCGTGTTCAGCGGGAAAAGCGGCAGACTCATAGACATTTCCTTACACCACCATCGACACCGCCAACGGCAGGAACACCGCCGTGGCCACGCCCATCAGACTCATCGCCAGCGCCGCGAAGGCGCCGCACTCATCACTTTCCTGCAACGCCACCGAGGTGCCAACCGCGTGGGCCGTCATGCCCAGTGCCATGCCGCGCGCCTCCGGGCTGTGCACGCCGAGACGGGTCAGCAGTGCCGGGCCGAAGATCGCCCCGATAACCCCGGTGATCAGCACGAACACCGCCGCCAGCGCCGCGACGCCTCCGATCTGCTCGGCTACCAGCATGGCAATCGGCGAGGTCACCGACTTCGGCGCCATGGTCATCAGAATCATGTGCTCGGCGCCGAACCACCAACCCAGCGCCACGCCCATGCCAGTCGCCACCACCCCGCCTATCACCAGCGTAGTAAAAATCGGCCAGAACAATTGCCGAATGCGCCGCAAATTCAGATACAGCGGCACCGCCAGCGCCACCGTCGCCGGGCCGAGCAGGATGCTCAGGATCTCGGTGCTCTTGCGGTACTCGGCGTACGTCACGCCACAACCGACCAGCACACCGATCACCAGCAACATGGAGACCAGCACCGGCTGCAGAAAGATCCAGCGGGTTTTCTCGAACGCTGCCAGCACCAGTTGATAGGCACCGAGGGTGATGCCGATGCCAAACAGCGGATGATGAATGACCGACGCCCAGGCACCTTGCCAATCGAACAGCATCAGGACCCCTCCGCCGGCGGCGCGTGGCGTTTGACCAGGCGCTGCATCAGCACACCAGCAAAGGCCATCGACAGGATCAGCGACAGCACCAGCGCGCCGACGATCGCCCAGAAATCCGCCGCAATCGCCGCGGCATAAACCATCACACCCACCGCTGGCGGCACCAGCAGCAACGGCAGGTAACGCAGCAGGCTGCCAGCGGCGAGGTTCAGCGGCTCACCGACTTCACCGCGAATGATCAGGAACGCCAGCAACAGCAGCAGACCGATGATCGGCCCCGGCAGCACCGGCAACAGCAAATGATTAAGCGCCGTGCCGAGCAATTGAAACAGCACCAGCAGGGTCAGGCCACGTAGCAACATCAGACATCTCTCCGCGCAAGTCGCCTGCATTATAAGCACGCCTGCGCTATGGATCGGCATTCGCCAAAAGCATGGTCGGTTGACCGCAGCAAATCGCCGTGATGATCTACAGTGGTTCGCAGGGCGGTCAAATCCCCCACCTGAAAAACAATAAAACCGATGAACCCAAGGAGAGTCTCAATGCCCTATGTTCCCGTTGCAGAGCTCAAAGATCATGTCGGCAAGGAACTCGGACGTTCCGAATGGCTCACCATCGATCAGGAGCGCATCAACCTGTTCGCCGAAGCCACCGGTGATTATCAGTTCATCCACGTCGACCCGGTCAAAGCCGCGCAAACGCCTTTTGGCAGCACCATCGCCCACGGTTTCCTGTCGCTGTCGCTGATGCCCAAACTGATGGAAGACATTCTGGTGCTGCCGGAAGGTGTGAAGATGGTGGTCAACTATGGCCTGGACAGCGTGCGGTTCATCCAGCCGGTGAAGGTCGACTCGAAAGTCCGATTGAAGGTCGATCTGGTTGAAGTGACCGAGAAAAAGCCCGGCCAGTGGTTGCTCAAGGCTATCGCGACCCTCGAGATAGAGGGCTCAGAGAAACCGGCCTATATTGCCGAACCCCTGTCGCTCTGCTTCGTCTGATCGTTCCGGATGCGAAGCAGCGCACGCTGTTTCGCGTCACCTCTCTATATATGCGACGCATAGCTGCGGCATACTCGGTCGCCTAATTGCCCGGATCCCGCTATGCGCTCACTTGCTTGTCTTGCACCCCTTGCCTTGACCCTGATGCTCACCGCTTGCGGCGACGGCGAATCGCTGTTGCCACCGGATGCGCGCCTGCCGGACGGCGGACGTTATCGCGGCGAACTGGTCGATGGCTTGCTGCAAGGCCAGGGTCGCGTCGACTACCCCAATGGCAGCTGGTACGCCGGGCAGTTCGACAAGGGCCAGTGGCATGGTCAGGGCGAATGGCACGGCAGCAACGGCGAGGTCTATCGCGGCCAGTTTGCGCAGGGGCTGTTCGACGGTCAGGGCAGCCTGACCACCAACGCCAGCAGCTACACCGGCGGCTTCAAACAGGGCCGGCGCGACGGCGAAGGCACGCTGAAAGAAAACGGCATGACCTACCGTGGCGAATTCCGTGCCGACCAGTATTCGGGGCTCGGCCGTCTGGAAATGGAGGACGGCAGCTCCTATCAGGGCCAGTTCGCCCACGGCAAACCCAACGGTGAAGGCCAGCGCGGCGATGCCAGCGGCAACTCGTTCACCGGGCATTTCGTCAACGGCCAACTCGAAGGCAACGGCACCTTCAACAGCGCCGATGGCGACATCTATGTCGGCGGGTTCAAGAACAATCAATTGCACGGCAAGGGCCGCTACGAAAACGCCGACGGCGATGTCTGGCTCGGCCAGTTCAAGGAAGGCGCGCTGACCGGCAAGGGCGAACTGATCGGCGCCGACGGCAGCCATTACATCGGCGTATTCAATGATTGGCGCTTCACCGGTCAGGGCCGCTTGAACCTGTCTGACGGCAGCTTCTACATCGGCGGTTTCGACAACGACAGCTATTCGGGGCGCGGCACCCTGGTACTGACCGATGGCAGCGTGCTCAGCGGCACCTGGATCAACGGCCAGCGCGTGCGCGACGCCGACGGCAAACTGCTGCCCGATACCCTTGAACTCGGTCTGCTCGCCCAAGGTCGTTTGCTCGACGAAGCACTGACGGCAATTCCCGCCTCGACTCCGGCCGTGGAGCTGTACACCCTGACCCTCGGCGGCGATGGCAAGCAAAGTGTGTTTCTGCGCGAGTCCGACTTCGTCGCCAATATGCTCAATACGCGTTTTGGTGCCTTCGGCCAGATTCGTCTGGTCAACCACCGCGACCACCTCGGCGACCGGCCGATGGCCACCCGCGAAAACCTGCGCCGGGCCGCGCAAGCCTTGGCCGAACGCAGTGGCCCGGAAGACTTGCTGTTCATCTACCTGACCAGCCACGGCACCGCCGAGCATGAGCTGGTGCTCGATCAGCCACGCATGGAGCTGGCCGACCTGCCCGCCGACGAACTCGCTGCGGTGCTGGCGCCACTGAAGCACCGTGACAAGATCATCGTGATTTCGTCGTGCTACTCCGGCGGTTTCATTCCAGCGCTGAAAGACGAACGCACCCTGATCATGACCGCCTCGCGCGCCGACCGGGTGTCGTTCGGCTGTTCCGAAGAAGCCAATTTCACCTACTTTGGTGACGCGCTGTTCGCCCAGGCGCTGAACCAGACCGACGATCTGGAGCAGGCCTTCAAACTGGCCAAGGCCACCGTTGCCGAGCGCGAACTGGCGGACGGTTTCGAAGCCTCGGAGCCGCAGATCTGGGCGCCGAAAACCGTGTTGTCGCACTGGCAGCTGCTGCGCAAACAGCAGGCCCGTAAAGCGTTGCAAAGTGCTGCGTTGAACGACGGGGCGACAAAAGGCAACTAAGCTGAACAGTATCAAGGGAGAGACACTATGTACTTGACGCCTCAGCACGTATTGCTTGCCGGAGCCACCGGACTGACCGGTGAACATCTACTCGATCGTTTGCTCAACGAACCGACGATTTCACGCGTGCTCGCTCCTTCGCGTCGCCCCCTGGCGGAACATCCGCACCTGGAAAACCCGGTCGGCGATCCGCAGGTGTTTCTGCCGCAACTGAGCGGGCGCGTCGATATCGCCTATTGCTGCCTCGGCACCACCATCAAGCAGGCGGGCTCGGAAGAAGCCTTTCGCGCGGTGGATCTGGACATGGTCGTGGCGTTCGCCAAACGCGCGCGGGAGATGGGCGCGCGGCATCTGATCGTGATCAGTGCGATTGGCGCCGATCCGAAATCCTCGGTGTTCTACAACCGGGTCAAAGGCGAAATGGAGCAGGCACTGCGCGCGCAGGACTGGCCGCAACTGACCATCTGCCGGCCTTCATTACTGCTGGGTGAACGAGTCGAGCCGCGTCTGGCCGAGCAACTGGCCGGGCCGTTGTCCAAGCTGATTCCAGGTAAGTACCGCGGCATCGAAGCCTGCCAGTTGGCGCGAGCGATGTGGCGGCTGGCGCTGGAAGAGCAGGATGGGGTGCGGGTGGTCGAGTCGGATGAGTTGCGCAAGCTCGGCAAATAACCGGATATCGCTATCGCCAGCAGGCTGGCTCCCACACTGATTCTCAGTGACTCCAGCTTTTCTGGGCAACCAGAAAACCTGTGGGAGCCAGCCTGCTGGCGATGGAGTGCGCAGCACTCCCCTACAATCCGCCGGTCGCTTGAAATCCAACGCCGATAACCGTTAGCAATGACAACGGCAACAACAGCGTATCGAGCAGAGCACTGGCCGGCAGGTCCACCCCTGGATAGCTCGGCGCCTCAGCACCGAAGCGGTCTTTCGCGCAACAGCCGCCATTGAGCGCATACCAATCCAGTCGCGTTCCGGAGTAGACCACCGGCGCACCCGGCTTGGCCGCGTCCAGCGTCCGCGCCGTGGCGCAGCCGCTCAGTTGCACGACCAGCACCAGCGCCAGCAGCTTATTCATCGCTGCTCAGGTGATGCTCGCCCCAACGCGGCAGCATGTCTTGCGGGATGCCGAGCAAATTGAGAATGCGCGCCACGACGAAATCGATCAGGTCATCGATGGTCTGCGGCTGATGGTAGAAACCCGGCGACGCCGGCAGAATCGTCACGCCCATGTTCGACAGCTTGAGCATGTGCTCCAGATGAATGCTCGAATACGGCGCCTCGCGCGGCACCAGAATCAACTGGCGGCGCTCTTTCAACGTGACGTCGGCGGCGCGCTCGATCAGGTTGTTGCAGGCGCCGGTCGCAATGGCCGACAGCGTGCCGGTCGAGCACGGCACCACGACCATTGCTGCCGGCGCACCGGAGCCGGAGGCGACCGGCGACATCCAGTCTTCCTTGCCGTACACGCGAATCTGCCCGGCGGCCGCTCCGGTGTATTCGGTGAGAAACGCCTGCATCATCTGCGGCTTGGCCGGCAGCGACACATCGGTCTCGGTGGCCATCACCAATTGCGCAGCCTTGGAGATCAGGAAGTGCACTTCGCGATCTTCACGCACCAGACAATCGAGCAGGCGCAAACCGTACTGCGCGCCGGACGCACCGGTCATCGCCAGCGTGATGCGTTCCGGGCCACCGTTCCGGGAAAAACCGTTCATTGCAGCGCCTCGGCGAGTTTGCCGTGCAGGCCACCAAAGCCGCCGTTGCTCATGATCACTACGTGTGTGCCGGGCTGCGCCTGGCTCTTCACACGCTCGATGATGCCTTCCAGCGAATCGCTGACAATCGACGGTACCGTGCACAGCGCGGCGGTCGCGGCCAGGTCCCAGCCAAGGTTGGCCGGGGCGTACCAGATCACCTGATCGGCATCGACCACGCTGTCCGGCAAACCGTCACGGTGCGCGCCGAGCTTCATCGAATTGGAGCGCGGCTCAATGATCGCGATCAGCGGTGCGTCGCCGATGCGCTTGCGCAGGCCATCGAGAGTGGTAGCGATCGCGGTCGGGTGGTGGGCAAAGTCGTCATAAATGGTGATGCCGCGAACTTCAGCGACCTTCTCCATGCGGCGTTTGACGTTCTTGAACGCGCTCAGCCCGGCAATGCCCATCGACGGCACCACTCCGACATGCCGCGCTGCTGCCAGCGCCGCCAGGGCGTTGGCGACGTTGTGTTGGCCAGTCAACTCCCATTCGACGGTGCCCTGCGACACGCCTTCGAATATCACTTCGAACGCCGAACCGTCTTCGCTGAGCAGTTTGACCTGCCACTGACCGCCGGCACCAGTGGTCTGCACCGGGGTCCAGCAACCCATCTCGATCACCCGCTGCAACGCCGGCTCGGTGGTCGGATGAATGACCAGACCTTCGCTCGGGATGGTGCGTACCAAGTGATGGAATTGCCGCTCGATCGCCGGCAAATCCGGGAAGATGTCAGCGTGATCGAACTCAAGGTTGTTCAGGATTGCAGTGCGTGGGCGGTAATGGACGAACTTCGAGCGCTTGTCGAAAAATGCACTGTCGTATTCATCGGCCTCGATCACAAAGAACGGCGTACCGCCCAGCCGCGCCGACACCGAGAAGTTCTGCGGCACGCCGCCGATCAGGAAGCCCGGGCTCATGCCGGCGTGTTCCAGCACCCAGGCGAGCATGCTGCTGGTGGTGGTTTTGCCGTGGGTACCGGCGACGGCCAGCACCCAACGACCTTGCAGCACATGATCGGCCAGCCATTGCGGGCCGGAGACGTACGGCAGGCCTTTGTTCAACACGTATTCCACCGCCGGGTTGCCACGGGACATGGCATTGCCGATCACCACCAGATCCGGCGCCGGATCGAGCTGCGCCGGGTCGTAGCCTTGAGTCAGCTGAATGCCCTGGGCCTCAAGCTGTGTGCTCATCGGTGGATAGACGTTGGCGTCGGAGCCGGTCACATGATGGCCCAGCTCTTTGGCCAACACCGCCATCGAGCCCATGAAAGTCCCGCAGATACCCAGAATATGAATGTGCATAGTCGACCTCGTAAAACATGGCCGCAGGTTAGCGTAGGGAGGGGGAAATGGCACTCTTTAGCTTATTGGGCGCACAGGCAATTTGGGTTCGGCTGGAGATTGCGGCCCCTCACCCCAGCCCTCTCCCGAGGGAGAGGGGGCCGATCTTTGTCGCATTCAAATAGTGAGTTCGGCTCGATTAATCAGGTCGGCGTAAATCACCAGAACAGCGCGGTCAGTCCCCTCTCCCTCCGGGAGAGGGCTAGGGTGAGGGGGCTTCTAGCTGACACGCCGCTCAATCCCGTGCTTGCGCAGCTTTCTATAAAGCGTGTTTCGACTCACGCCCAGTTGTTCCGCGGTACGGGTCATGTGCCAGCGGGTCTGCTCTAACGCATTCAGCAACGCAGAACGTTCGGCATCTTCCAGCGGTCGCTCACAAGACTCCTGCGCCACAACCACTGGCCGCACCTGCCGAATCATCCCGGGCAGATCCTCAACCCCGACCCGCCCCTCATCACACAGCGCCGCCAACGTGCGCAGCACATTGCGCAACTGCCGGACATTGCCCGGCCAGTCGAACGCCAGCAACGCCTGACGCGCCGGCTCTTCAATCGCAACCGCCTCACCGCCCGCCTCCTCGGCCAGCAGAAAATCCAGCAACTGCGCCTTGTCACTGCGCTCACGCAATGCCGGCAACGCCACTTCCAGCCCGTTCAAGCGGTAATACAAATCCTCGCGAAAACTGCCGTCCTCGACCCGCTCGAGCAGATTGCGGTGGGTGGCGCTGATGATTCGCACATTGACCGTCTCTGGTTCACCGCCGAGCGGCACCACCTGGCGATCTTCCAGCACCCGCAGCAAACGGGTCTGCAGAGCCAGCGGCATGTCGCCGATTTCATCGAGAAACAGGGTGCCGCCATCGGCCTGCTGCAACTTGCCACGCATGCCGTCCTTGCGTGCGCCGGTGAAGCTGCCGCCGCGATAGCCAAACAGTTCGCTCTCGATCAGGCTCTCCGGGATCGCCGCGCAATTGAGCGCGACGAAGGCTTTGCCCGAGCGCTGGCTGGCCTGATGCACAGCCTTGGCGAAGGCTTCCTTGCCGGTGCCGGTTTCACCGTTGATCAGCAGCGGCACATCGCGTTCGAACACACGCAGGGCTTTGCGGAAACTCGCTTGCAGCGCCTCATCACCGAGGCAGATGCCGGGCAGGCGCGGCGCTTCGCTGATTTTCGCCGGGGCCGGGTTCGGCAGCGGTTTGCGTGATTCGCCGCGCAGTACCGCAAACAAATGCCGGCCGTCGCGGGTGCGCAGCGGCCAACTGGCGCTGGCATTGGCGCTGGCGCGAGCGAGCAAATCATCGAGTGAACAATCGAAAAACGCTTCCACCGGTTTGCCCAGCAAGCCGCCGCGAATATGCCCAAGCAGATTCAGCGCGCTCTGGTTGACTGCGCTGATCCGCCCTTCCCCATCGAACGCCAGCAAGCCTTCGCTGAACAGCCCGACCGACTCGGCCTGCAGATGAAAGCGCAGCAACCATTGGTTATCGAAACAGCGCAGGAAGTAGCAACTCTCGATCATCTTCGCCGACAGATTGACCAGCGCCATGGTGTGGAACTGGCTCTGGCGCGAAACGTCATGGCGCGCCGAAGACACATCGAGCACGGCGAGCAATTCACCGTGCGGGTCGAACACCGGGCTCGCCGAGCAGGTCAGGCCGGTGTGGCGGCCGCGAAAGTGTTCGTCTTGATGAATGGTCAGCGCCTGACGCTCGACCAGGCAGGTGCCGATGCCGTTGGTGCCTTCGCAGGCTTCGCTCCAGTCGGCGCCGAGCCAGAGGCCGGCGCGTTCGAAAATCTTGCGTTCAGCCGGCGCGGTGACGCAGTTGAGGATCACCCCCCGCGCATCGGTCAACAGCACCGCGTGGCCAGCGCCGGAAAGCTGTTGATGCAGGCTGCTCATTTCCGTACCGGCGATTTGCAGCACCTGCTGCAGACGTTCGCGGCTTTCCAGCACGCGCCCGTGTTCGAGCACGGTCGGCGCCATGCTCAGGGCCGGGTCGAGGTGATAGTCCTGCAGACACCGCAGCCAGGAGCGCGCGATCGACGGGTCGGCACCGGGGCCGTGCAAATGCGCTTTGCCCTGGGTGGCGGTGAGGACCTGGCGGGCATGGCGACTCAAATGGTTGTCGTGCATTTCTTATTGTTCTCCCCGAGGCGCTACGGCCCAATGCTGAGGTGACGCCCAGCATCCTCCAGCCACCGGTGCATTGCAATGCTGGCAAGACCGGCCGGTCACCGCTGTGCCAGAAACGGTACAAAATGTCTCTGCAGCTGTATCGAAACCCTCACAGCAGCGCCCCGCTCGTCCGAGACAAACCGTGCAAGGCCTTGATTTGCCTGAGCTGCACGGCAATGGCCCGGCCCTTGCTCTACGCTTATAGCAAGCGCACTTGCGCGTTTCTCTAATAAGTACAAAGCCAAGGAGAACATCATCATGCGTTACGCTCACCCCGGTACTGACGGCGCCAAAGTCTCGTTCAAGAGCAAGTACGGTAACTACATCGGCGGCGAATTCGTTGCGCCGGTCAAAGGTCAGTACTTCACCAATACCTCGCCAGTGAATGGTCAGCCGATCGCCGAATTCCCCCGCTCCACCGCCGAAGACATCGACAAGGCGCTGGACGCCGCCCACGCCGCCGCTGACGCGTGGGGCGCGACTTCGGTGCAGGCGCGCTCGCTGATCCTGCTGAAAATCGCCGACCGCATAGAAGCCAACCTCGAACTGCTGGCGATCACCGAAACCTGGGACAACGGCAAAGCCATCCGCGAAACCCTCAACGCCGACATTCCGCTGGCCGCCGACCACTTCCGCTACTTCGCCGGCTGCCTGCGCGCGCAGGAAGGCAGCGCTGCGGAAATCGACGGCAACACCGTGGCTTATCACATTCATGAACCACTGGGCGTGGTCGGCCAGATCATCCCGTGGAACTTCCCGCTGCTGATGGCCGCGTGGAAACTGGCGCCTGCGCTGGCCGCCGGTAACTGCGTGGTACTCAAGCCCGCCGAGCAAACTCCGCTGGGCATCTGCGTGCTGATGGAGCTGATCGGCGACCTGCTGCCGCCGGGCGTGCTCAACGTCGTCCAAGGCTTCGGCAAAGAGGCCGGCGAAGCGCTGGCGACCAGCAAGCGCATTGCCAAGATCGCCTTCACCGGCTCGACCCCGGTCGGTTCGCACATCATGAAATGCGCAGCGGAAAACATCATTCCGTCCACCGTGGAACTGGGCGGCAAGTCGCCGAACATCTTCTTCGAAGACATCATGCAGGCCGAACCGAGCTTCATCGAAAAAGCCGCTGAAGGTCTGGTGCTGGCATTCTTCAACCAGGGCGAAGTGTGCACCTGCCCGTCCCGCGCGCTGGTGCAGGAATCGATCTACGACGAATTCATGCAGGCGGTGATGAAGAAGGTCAGCCAGATCAAACGTGGCGACCCGCTCGACACCGACACCATGGTCGGCGCCCAGGCATCCGAGCAGCAATTCGACAAGATCCTCTCGTACCTGGAAATCGCCAAAGGCGAAGGCGCCGAGCTGCTGACTGGCGGCAAGGTGGAAAAACTCGAGGGCAGCCTGGCCACCGGTTACTACATCCAGCCGACCCTGCTCAAGGGCACCAACAAGATGCGCGTGTTCCAGGAAGAAATCTTCGGTCCGGTGGTGAGCATCACCACCTTCAAGGACGAAGCCGAAGCCCTGGCGATCGCCAACGACACCGAGTTCGGCCTCGGCGCCGGCCTGTGGACCCGCGACATCAACCGTGCCTACCGCATGGGCCGGGCGATCAAGGCCGGTCGCGTGTGGACCAACTGCTATCACCTGTACCCGGCGCACGCCGCGTTCGGTGGTTACAAGAAGTCCGGTGTCGGCCGTGAGACGCACAAGATGATGCTCGACCACTATCAGCAGACCAAGAACCTGCTGGTGAGCTACGACATCAATCCGTTGGGCTTTTTCTAAGCCTGCGGCACTGATCGTTCCCACGCTCTGCGTGGGAATGCAGCCCGGGACGCTCCGCGTCCCTTTGAAGCCGAGCTCGGAGCGTCCGTTGAGGCATTCCTTTGCTGTGCGTGGGAACGATCAGGTTCCTGGCGATACCGCCGGGCCAATAAAACAATAAGAAAGGTGCACCCTATGCCAAGCGAATCCCCGGCTGGCGCTCCGGCGACCGGCTCCTCCGTCGACTTCGAAAAAGTCGGCACCGACTACTTCCAACAACGCGAGCTGAAAAAAGGCGCCGCCGGCTGGGTCCTGCTGGTGGGCCTCGGCGTCGCTTACGTGATCTCCGGCGACTACGCCGGCTGGAACTTCGGCCTCGCCCAGGGTGGCTGGGGCGGCATGTTTCTCGCCACGCTCCTGATGGCGACCATGTACCTGTGCATGTGCTTCTCCCTCGCCGAACTGTCCTCGATGATCCCCACCGCCGGCGGCGGTTACGGCTTTGCCCGCAGCGCGTTCGGGCCGTGGGGCGGGTTTCTCACCGGCACCGCAATCCTCATCGAATATGCAATTGCGCCCGCCGCCATCGCGGTGTTCATCGGCGCCTATTGCGAGTCGCTGTTCGGCATCGGTGGCTGGGTGATCTATCTGGCCTTCTACATCATCTTCATTGCCATCCACATATTCGGTGTCGGCGAAGCGCTCAAGCTGATGTTCATCATCACCGCCGTCGCCGCATTGGCACTCGGAGTGTTTCTGGTGGCGATGGTGCCGCACTTCGATGTCGCCAACCTGCTCGACATCCCGGTCACCACCGCTGCCGGCGCCAGCCCGTTCCTGCCGTTCGGTTACGTTGGCGTGTGGGCGGCGATTCCCTATGCGATCTGGTTTTTTCTCGCCGTTGAAGGCGTGCCGCTGGCGGCGGAAGAAACCAAGAATCCCAAACGCGACCTGCCGCGTGGCTTGATCGGCGCGATGCTGGTGTTGCTGATGTTCGCCCTGCTGATCCTGATCGTCGGCCCCGGCGGCGCCGGTGCCAACTCGCTGCTGACCTCCGGCAATCCGCTGGTCGAAGCGCTGAGCAAGGCCTACGGTGGGTCGACCTGGATGGGCAGCTTCGTCAACCTCGTCGGCCTGGCCGGGCTGATCGCCAGTTTTTTCTCGATCATCTACGCCTACTCGCGGCAGATCTTTGCGCTGTCGCGGGCCGGTTACCTGCCGCGCAAACTGTCGCAGACCAACAAAAGCAAGGCGCCGGTGCTGGCGCTGGTGATTCCCGGGATTATCGGCTTCGGGCTGTCATTGACCGGTCAGGGGGACCTGCTGATTCTGGTGGCGGTGTTCGGCGCGACCATTTCCTATGTGCTGATGATGGCCGCGCACATCACGCTGCGCATCCGCCGCCCCAAAATGGATCGGCCGTATCGCACGCCGGGCGGGATTTTCACCTCGGGCGTGGCGCTGGTGCTGGCGTGCATCGCCGTGGTGGCGGGGTTCCTCGTCGATCCACGGGTGGTGATCGGCGCCGCCATCATCTATGGAGTGTTAATTGCTTACTTTGCCTTCTACAGTCGGCATCACTTGGTAGCGGGCACGCCGGAAGAAGAGTTCGCGGCGATTCAGAAAGCTGAACAAGCCTTGCACTGATTGTCGAAAACCACGGCGCAGAGTGTTCTGCGCCGTCACGGAGAACGCTGAATGACCAGTTTTGCTCACACGGTCGGCGCGCAGACCTACCGCTTCGACAGCCTCAAAGACCTCATGGCCAAGGCCAGCCCGGCACGTTCAGGGGATTTTCTCGCCGAAATCGCCGCGCTCAATGACGGCGAGCGCGTCGCCGCACAAATGGCCCTGGCTGACACCCCGCTCACGCATTTTTTGCAAGAAGCACTGATTCCCTACGAAGCCGATGAAATCACCCGACTGATCATCGACACCCACGACAAGCAGGCCTTTGCAGTCGTCAGCCATTTCACTGTCGGTGGCTTTCGCGACTGGCTGCTCAGCGACGCCGCCGACGAAACCAGTCTGCGCCTGCTGGCCCCCGGCCTGACGCCGGAAATGGTCGCGGCCGTGTCGAAGATCATGCGCATTCAGGATCTGGTGCTGGTCGCGCAAAAAATCCGCGTGGTGACGAAATTCCGCGGCACCCTCGGCTTGAAAGGTCGCCTGTCGACCCGCCTGCAACCCAACCACCCGACCGATGAACCGTCCGGGATCGCCGCGAGCATTCTCGACGGCCTGCTCTACGGCAACGGCGACGCGATGATCGGCATCAACCCGGCCACCGACAGCATTGCTTCGATTTGCGCCATGCTGGAAATGCTCGATGCGATCATCCAGCGCTACGACATTCCGACCCAGGCTTGCGTACTGACCCACGTCACCACTTCGATCGAGGCGATCAACCGTGGCGTGCCGCTGGATCTGGTGTTCCAGTCGATCGCCGGCACCGAAGCGGCCAACGCCAGCTTCGGTATCAATCTGAATGTGTTGCAGGAAGGCTATGACGCCGGGTTGAGTCTGAAGCGCGGCACTCTCGGGCAAAACCTGATGTATTTCGAAACCGGTCAGGGCAGCGCGCTGTCGGCCAACGCCCACCATGGCGTCGATCAGCAGACCTGCGAGACGCGAGCCTACGCCGTGGCGCGCCATTTCAAACCGTTTCTGGTGAACACCGTCGTAGGATTTATCGGCCCGGAATACCTCTACAACGGCAAGCAAATCATCCGCGCCGGCCTCGAAGACCATTTCTGCGGCAAGTTACTTGGGGTGCCGATGGGCTGCGACATCTGCTACACCAACCACGCCGAAGCCGATCAGGACGACATGGACACCCTGCTGACGCTCTTGGGTGTGGCCGGGATCAACTTCATCATGGGCATCCCCGGCTCCGATGACATCATGCTCAATTACCAGACCACCTCGTTCCACGACGCCCTCTACGCCCGGCAGACCCTGGGCCTGAAACCGGCGCCGGAGTTCGAGCAGTGGCTGGCCAAGATGGGCATCTTCACGCAAGCCGATGGCAAGGTGCGCTTTGGCAACAATTTGCCGCCGGCCTTCCGCCAGGCGCTGGCGCAATTGGGATGACTCGCATGGAAAAACCGCCTGTAGACCCGCAAAACCCGTGGCTGCAACTACGCCGCCTGACCCCGGCACGCATTGCTCTGGGCCGCACCGGCACCAGCCTGCCGACCAGCGCTCAGCTGGATTTCCAGTTTGCCCATGCGCAGGCGCGCGATGCGGTGCACCTGCCGTTCGATCATGTCGGGCTCAGCGCACAGTTGCAGGAGGGCGGGCGCCAAAGCCTGCTGCTGCACAGCGCGGCGCCGGATCGCCACACTTATCTGCAACGCCCGGACCTGGGCCGCAAACTCAGCGACGAGTCGGCGCAAGCCTTGCGTGATTACGCCAGTGCCCATCCGTGCGGCGTCGATCTGGCGATTGTCGTCGCGGACGGCTTGTCGGCCTTGGCTGTGCATCGACATACCTTGCCGTTTATCAAGCGCCTGGAAGAACAGATGAGCGCCGACGGCTGGTCGCTCGCGCCCGTGCTGCTGGTGGAACAGGGCCGCGTCGCCATCGGTGACGAAATCGGCCAGTTGCTCGGGGCGAAAATGCTGGTGATGCTGATCGGCGAGCGACCGGGCCTGAGTTCGCCGGACAGCCTCGGCCTGTACTTCACCTATGCGCCCAAGGTCGGCCTGACCGACGCTTACCGCAATTGCATCTCCAATGTCCGCCTCGAGGGATTGAGCTACGGCATGGCGGCGCATCGCCTGCTGTATCTGATGCGTGAAGCCTGTCGACGGCAGCTGTCGGGGGTCAACTTGAAGGACGAGGCCCAACTGCAGACGCTGGAGTCGGACGATGAGGTGAACATGAAAGGTAATTTCCTGCTTGACCCGCCGCCCGCCTGAACCGTTTCCGCATTGCCTTTCTGCGCTGGTTTCAGGCAGGATCGAAGCACGGCCGCCAGGGTTTCCCATCGCCGTCAGAGCAGTTGAAGACAGCCACTTGAAGACGAGACCTATCATGCGGATTATTCAAGCGACCCTCGAACATCTGGATTTGCTGACCCCGTTGTTCGTCAAATATCGCGAGTTCTACGGTTCCCTGCCTTACCCGGATTCCTCCCGCGCCTTTCTCGAAAAGCGCCTGCGCCGCAAGGAATCGGTGATTTACCTGGCCCTGGCCGATGATGACGACAAGAAACTCATGGGGTTCTGTCAGCTCTATCCAAGCTTCTCCTCGCTGTCGCTCAAGCGCGTGTGGATTCTCAACGACATCTATGTCGCCGAAGACGCCCGTCGGCAATTGGTCGCGGACAATCTGATCCGCACCGCAAAAAAAATGGCCAAGGAAACCCAAGCCGTGCGCATGCGCGTCTCCACCAGCGCCGACAACGAAGTGGCACAAAAAACCTATGAATCCATCGGATTCAAGGAAGACACCGAGTTCAAGAACTACGTGCTGCCGATCAGCGACGAGCTCTGATCGCCGCCGGCCAGGTGCTGAGGGGGCGCGCTCCCTCGCCACACGTCGGGTCTGCCTGACAATTGATCACAGGCGACACTCCTCGCGACAAAACCGACACGCTTTCCTCCTGCCAGACCGTATAATCGCGAGCTTTCCGGCTTGTAAGAAAAACTACACCCCGCTGTAGGCTTACACGAAGTCATCCGCACAGGCCTGCCGAGTCGGGCCGCCATACAGGTGCCTCCATGGATTTCAACCCGCTCGACCTTATCCTGCATCTCGACGTCTACCTCGACTTGCTGGTGAACAACTATGGGCCATGGATCTACGCCATCCTGTTTCTGGTGATCTTCTGCGAAACCGGTCTGGTGGTGATGCCGTTCCTGCCGGGCGACTCGCTGCTGTTCATTGCCGGCGCCGTGGCGGCGGGTGGTGGCATGGACCCGGTATTGCTTGGCGGTCTGCTGATGCTCGCGGCCATTCTCGGCGACAGCACCAACTACGTGATCGGTCGTACGGCCGGGGAAAAGCTGTTCAGCAACCCCAACTCGAAAATATTCCGCCGCGACTACCTGCAAAAAACCCACGACTTCTACGACAAGCACGGCGGCAAGACCGTGACCATGGCGCGTTTCCTGCCGATCATCCGTACGTTTGCGCCGTTCGTTGCCGGCATCGCGCGCATGCCGTACCCACGCTTTTTCGGCTTCAGCGTACTGGGCACGATCCTGTGGGTCGGCGGCCTGGTGACGCTCGGCTACTTCTTCGGCAACGTGCCGTTCATCAAGAAGAACCTGTCGCTGCTGGTGGTGGCGATCATCCTGCTGTCGCTGGTGCCGATGATCATCGGTGTGGTGCGCAGCCGTTTCGGCGGCACCAAAGCGCAATCGCATTAATCAATGTGGTCGTTGAGCGCCTGGCGTCGCCGACGCATTCTGGCAAAGCACCCGATTGCCGACGATGTCTGGCAACGGGTGCGGCATCACCTGAGTTTTCTCGATGGCCTCAGCGCTGCGCAAGACCAGTGGCTGCGCGACGCCTGTGTGTTGTTCCTCGAAGACAAACACCTGAGTGCCCTGCCCGGCGTCGAACTGCATCAGGAACAACGCCTGCTGCTCGCCGCCCAGGCGCAGTTGCCGCTGCTTAACCTCGGTGATTTGAACTGGTATCAAGGCTTTCATGAGATCGTCCTCTACCCCGACGACTTCCTCAGCCCGCAACGCCATCGCGACGCCAGCGGCATTGAGCATGAGTGGGACGGCGAACACAGCGGCGAAGCCTGGCAACAGGGGCCGGTGATTCTCGCCTGGCCGGGCGTCATGGCCAGCGGTGGCTGGGAAGGCTACAACCTGGTCATCCACGAACTGGCGCACAAACTCGACATGCTCAACGGCGACGCCAACGGCCTGCCGCCGCTGCACGCCGACATGCGCGTCAGCGACTGGGCCGAGGCGATGCAGGCGGCCTACGACGATCTCAACCGCCAGCTCGACCACGATCCCGATGCCGAAACCGCCATCGATCCGTACGCCGCGGAGAACCCGGCGGAGTTCTTCGCAGTCACCAGTGAATACTTTTTCAGCGCCCCGGATGTGCTGCACAAGGCCTATCCGCAGGTGTACGCGCAGTTGCAGCTTTTCTACCGCCAGGACCCGTTGGGCAGGTTGCGGCAACTTCAGGCCACAGACCCGGTCTATCAGGCGCAAGACTAAGCTGCACACGACTTTCGGTCCATGGCGTCGACGGCAGAATATGCCTATAATCGCCGCCACTTTTTGGTCAATCCGGCCAAGTGTTTTTGGTCAACTACGGGGGCAACGCCCAATGAGCTACAGCAAGATTCCGGCTGGCAAAGACCTGCCGAACGACATCTACGTCGCGATCGAGATCCCGGCCAACCACGCGCCGATCAAATACGAAATCGACAAAGACAGCGATTGCCTGTTCGTTGACCGTTTCATGGCCACCCCAATGTTCTACCCGGCCAACTACGGTTACATCCCGAACACTCTGGCTGACGACGGTGATCCCCTTGACGTGCTGGTCGTGACCCCTTACCCGGTTGCCCCAGGTTCGGTGATCCGCGCACGTCCGGTCGGCATCCTGAACATGACCGACGACGGCGGCGGCGATGCCAAAGTCATCGCAGTGCCACACGACAAGCTGTCGCAGCTGTACGTCGACGTGAAGGAATACACCGACCTGCCGCCATTGCTGATTCAGCAGATCGAGCACTTCTTTGCGAACTACAAGGATCTCGAAAAGGGCAAATGGGTCAAGATCGAAGGCTGGGCCGGCGCAGACGCCGCCCGCGAAGCGATCACCAAGTCGGTTGCCGCCTACAAAGGCTAAGCGACGGCTCGCTGCGTGATGCTTGAGAAAACCCCGGTTGATCCGGGGTTTTTTATGCCCGCTCAAATCTCTCTTAAACGAGCTGTTTAGAGCGGACTACAGAAAAGTTTTAAGCTGTGTAATTTCCCACAAGGGCGCCTTACATCCCGTCGCAAAATTCAGCCCGTTTTTGAACGCGCGGTTTATTCAAACCGCTCTGGCACGGCCGTAGACTCCGTGTTTATGAGAAAGAACACTAGCGGTCCAAGATTCAAGGCACTCCTGGAAGCTGCGAACATCTCGACGACGGGTTTCGCAAAGTTCTGGGGCACGGAAGCCCAAAATGTCCACAACTGGTACACCCGGGGCGTCCCGGCGTATCGCATGGAAGAAGTCTCACGCCTGCTGTCCGTCAACAGTGAATGGCTGAAAACCGGCGAAGGCATCAAGGAATCACCGAGCCTTAGCCCACCGGCGAGCAATGGCGACCATTTCGACGCCAACGACCCGCAGGGCAGCTACCGATTCATCCACCCCAACGATCTCGAACTGGCCTTCTTCAAGGAAACGCCGCTCGACAGCTCCGACAAGACCCACGTCATCCAGGACCCGGACCTCTCGATCCGCCTGCTACGCGCCCACCTCGACCAGCTCGAAGTCCGCCCCGACGACGCCATCTGCGCCCACATGATCGGCAACAGCATGGCCGACCGCATCGAAGACGGCTCCATCGTCGCCATCGACCGTGGCCTGACCCAGGTCGTCGACGGCGAGATCTACGCCATCGAACACGACGGCATGCTGCGCATCAAATACCTGCACCGCATGCCCGGCAACGGCCTGCGCCTGCGCAGCCACAACAGCGCCGAATACCCCGACGAAGTCTTCCGCCCGGCACAGGTCGAGGAACAGAGGATTCACATATTGGGCTGGGTGTTCTGGTGGTCGACAGTGAGCAAGCGCCGGCCGGTGGTGCCGTTCCTCTGATAGCCCCCTGTAGGAGTGAGCCTGCTCGCGATGAGGCCCCGATAATCGGTACAAATCCAGAATTTGTTCGGCTACAGTCGCTCTAAACCGCACTTCAGACTGGGAATCCAAAGCAAAACTCAGTATCCTGCGCCCCACATTTGCGCATCGACCCGCTCCCACGGCTCAGATGACGCCCGACGTGGCAGACCAACGTCTGACCAAGTCCCACAGCCGGACGCAAGATCCGGATGTACGTTTTGAAGGCTGGCGCGGCTTACCAAAAATAAGCCAAGCCAGTCCCCGAGAAGCCGGCCACAAGCCGGCTTTTTAATGCCTGAAAGAAATCACATTTACTGGCTGAAAACGTATTTCTCGCTTGTACATCCCGCAATGCATTGGCTACCGTTGGGCCAAATCTCGCAGGAAGTAGACAAATGCCAATAGTCTCGCTTCACGTTGAAGACGCGCTGAAGCATATTGCCGAACTTGGCGAGCCCCCGTGCGACGGAAAGCGCAGCAGTGATGAAGATGAACGACTTACCGCCACCGTTAAAGATCGCCTCGCCGCTCCTGAACGGGAAAAGGTCATTCTGGCTGAGCTGTAAGTCGAGCGTCGAACACGAATTAAGTAACCAGATACTGCCGAGCGAATTGCTCCAACCTGTGGACCAATGCCCTCACGGATAACTAAACGACTTCACCAACGTCAACTCCCCCACCGCCCGCATCGGCACCAGAAACGTCTCCATCTTCTCACTCGGCGTGCCTTCCTCGGTGATCACCGTCACCTGCGCCGTGGTCAGCGCCTGCACCGCCTCATCGCCGCCCTCGTCATCCTCGCGATACCCACCGCCGTAATAATTCACATACACCAGATATTGGCCTTTGATCGGCGCGGGCATGGCGGCGATTTCCGGGCCGTAGCCGGTGGTGACGTCGACGTCGAGGGCCGCGCCATTGGGTGCGACGCGGTTGCCGTACCAGACGTGGGCGCCGTCGGGGGTGATCAGGTGCAGGTCGAGGTCGGTGCCGTCGCTGTCCCAGGCCAGCAGTACGCGCAGTTTGGCCGGGGTGGCGCCGCCGCGGGTGTTGAGGAACTGGGTGCGGTGGCGTTGTTGGCCGTCGGGGCTGCGCACTTCGACGCTGTTGCTGCCGTTGGGGAAGGAGAACGGGCGGTCGAAGCGGCCGCTGGCGTCGATTTTCAGCGGCATGCTGACGCCGTTGACGATCAGGCGGCCGGGCTGGTTGTTTTTTGCGCTGGCTTTGATTTCGCCGCTGATGCGCGCGGTGTTGGCCTGGCCGATCGGGGTGTTCACCGACGAGGCGGGGTAGTTGACCGTTTGGCGGAAGCTTTCGCCCTCGCCTTCCGGAGCGCCGCTGCGCCAGCCGCTGACCGGGGTGTCGAGCTTGACGCTGTCGGCGGCATGGGCCGGCGCCAGCGCGGTCAGCGTGCAGAGCAGCAGCAAGACCTGGGGATAACGGAATGTCATGGTCTATTCCAGCAAAAGGTGACGGGCGAGCCCTTCGATGTAGGTTTCGTCCTGGCCGTTGGGGTGTGCTTCAAAGGCCAGGTGCAGGTATTCGTGAGTCAGGTCGAGGCGGTCCTGCAGCGTCAGGACGCCGCGCACGTAGATGCGCTGGCGTTCGCGGTCGACGAAGGGGCGGCCGAAGGCCAGTTTGCATACGGCAAAAGTGCTGACTTCGTTGTAGCCGGTTTCACTGGCAAGCTTCGGCCGCCAGCTGCGTCGCTGTTTTTGCAGCCAGTCTTGCGCGGCGGGCAGCGCTTCGCAGGAGGCGACCGGGTTGTCCCAGCGGCTGAGGCTGGCGCGCGGATAGGCGTGCAGCAGAATCGCGTCGTAACGCTGGCCGGCGCTGGCCTGTTCGACGGCTTGTTGCCAGGCGAGTTTGTCCGGGCCGGGTTGATCGGAGTGATAGGTGACGGTGCTGCCGGCAAGGACCAGATCAGCAGTCCAGGCGGCGATGCCTCGTGACTCGGCAGAGGCCGGCCGTGGCGCGACGCGTTGGCGGTTGCTGCTGTCGTCGATGCTCAGGCAGTCGCCGTTGCGCGTGGCGTTTTGCAGCAGGTAAGTGCGTATCGCCACGGCGAGAGCTTTGGCGGCTTCGGCCGGTTGCGCCTTGGCTTCGCGCTCAAGCACGCGGGCAACGTATTCTTCGCGATCAAGCCGGGCGACCAGTTTGTCGTTGAGCAAAAACAGTTCGCCATCGCTGTGGATATCCAGCGCGTTGCCGTTGGCGAATTCAACACGGTAATCACCTTGTAACGGACCGGAAGTCACTGTTCGCTCGCCCGCCGAAACCCTCGCAAGCGGGTACTTTGAGAACAGCCCGACTTCAACACAACGCCCTGCGTCCACCGGCCATGCCGCTGGCAAAACCGTCGCCAGTGCCTGACCGTAATGGCGCAAGACCATCTGACTGGTGCCACGGCCACCGGCCCAGACCGGCGCGCCATCGGCCGTCCAACCGGCAAAGCCACCCTGACGCGATTGCGGATCCTTATCGCCGAGCCAGCTCCAGGTTTTCACCCGCAAGCGCCCGCCCAGTTCACCGACGACATTGCCGTCCGCCGCGTTCAGTACCACGTCGAGCAACACCCGGCGCGCCTGATCCTGCGCCGGCAGCGAGGCCAGCACCTTGAGCAACTCCACGATGGAAACCCGTTGCGCCGGCTGCACCGAGGGCAGATCCAGCAACCACGATGGCGCCTGTCGCGCCTGCCAAAAGGTGCGCCAGTCGGCAGCAGAAATGCCCAACCGCGCCGGTTCAAAATACAAGCCGCAGGATTTCACCAACGCCTGATCGCGCTCGATCCTGCCGCCCGCGGTGCAGCAATAGACTTCTTCTTTCGACTGCCCGCGACATTCATAAGCCGGCTCACGCGCGCCGGTGTCGACCAGCCAGGCGTAGACAAACAACTTCCACAGACTGCCCAGCGGCGCCTCCAGCGAGGGAGGCAACGGCTCGCGCGCGATCAGTTGCGCCTGGCTCAGCGACAACAATTCGCCCTGATAAGCCACGCGCAACGGCTCGTCCTGCGCCGTTGCCAGCGCAGGTATCAATCCGATCAACAGCCACAGCAGCCGCCGGATCATGTCAGTTGACCGTGACCTGGCCGAGCGCGGCTTTGGTTTCCTGAGCCTGATGCTGCGGCGCGTAGACCTGCTTGAACCGCACCGGTGGCAGGTTGAACTGGCCTTTTTGCGAGAAGCGCACCAGATGGCGCAGGCGCAATTCACCGCTCAGCGCATCCACCGGCACCGCGTAGGCCAGTTGTCCCGGCTCGAAACGGGCCTTTTCCAGCGCGGTCGGTTCGCTGCCGTCCTTGCCCTGCAACTTGATGCCCCAAGTGGTGCGCTCGACATCGGCGCCCGGCGGCAGCGGCACTTCGAGCATGCCGTAGCGCAGCGGTTTCGGCGCTTTGCTGGTGAGGATCACTTCGTCCAGATACAGGCTGTCGCTGGACAACGCTTTGCTGCCGACCGGCTCAAGTTTGAAGGTGAACGCTTCGTCGCCCGGCACCAGTCGCGATAGACGACGAGTGATGGTCACCGCCATCGGATCGACCGCCGGCTGTTGGGTCTGGAAACTCAGCGCCGCACGCAGCGGACGCTCTTGTGTGCCGGAGACGCTCAACACGCTTGGCACCGGCGTCGGGCCTTGCCAGGTCCAGTACATCTCGCCGCTCGCGCCGTAGTGTTTCTTCCAGCCTTCGCCCGGTGTCAGGGCTATGGTCGGCGACGCCTGGGCGATGCTGCGTTGCAGCCAGGTCAGCGCCAGCGCCCGTTCGAGGGTCGATTGCTGTGGCAGCAGACGTTGCAGCAGCACTGTCGCACGGCTCTGATCGAACGGTTGCAGCGACAGGTTCAGCGCTTCGACGAACGGCTGCGAGCTGACCGCCAGACGTTGTTGTGCCGCAGACACTTGACCATTGAACGCTTGCGGCAAAGTCACTTTCGCCTGCGTGGCCAGCGAGGCAGCCAATACCCGCGCCGCCGCCAGACCGAGCGCCGAATCCGGATCGTTCATCACCAGACTGTCTTCGCCATCGTCCATCACGGTTTCGGCACTGCCCTCACCGGCCTTGGCCAGATCGTCGATCAAACCGCTGAGCAGCGTGTTCACCGGCAGGTGCATCTGTTTGGCGAACGACAGAATCAGCGCCCGTTGCAGCAGCGGCGTATTCGGCGCTTGCTTGGCGTAGACCTCCAGCACCCGCTGCCAATGCTCCGGCGGCAAGGTCAGCTCGAGCACCTGACTGGCGTTCCAGTCGGCGTAGTAAGCGTAGGCCGTCAGAAATGCATCCGGCTCGCCGTCATAGCCCCACCAGGTGAAGCTCGCCGACGGCCCGGCCATTTGCACCAGACGCAGGCGGCTGTTCTGCATGATCAGGCGCAAGCGATCACGTATCTGCGGGTTCGACGCCAGCGAGGGATAAGCGATGCTCAGCGGCAGCAACCGGCTGGCCGTCTGCTCGACGCCGCCGTACGGGTAGCTGAGCAGATCATCCAGGGCGGAACGGAACAGCGCTTGCGGACTGTCATCCAGACGCAGGCGAATATCCGTGGCATCGGTCGGCAGACTCAACGGCGTATCGCCGCTGGCAACCTCGAGACTTTGCGTTTGCGTCACCTGCCAGCCATCACCGGTTGCACTCAGGCGCACCGCCAAGGCGTCAGCGGTTTTACCGTCCTGCACCAGCTCCGCCGTCCACTCACCGGAAGCCAGGGAGAATGCCGGGATCGGCAGGTAGTTGATGCCATTGTTCAATGTCACCGGCAGACGCTGCTCTGCGCCGGCATAACGAGTGACCAGTTCAGCCTTGAGCGGTTTTTCGGCTTGGCTGAACGCGAACACCCCCAGTTGCGGCTGATCGCCCTTGCGGAATTTGCTCGGCCCGCTCCACTTCAGGTACAGCGGTTTTTCCGAACGGACGAACTGCTTCTTCTGCCCGACCTGACCGTCATCGGCGATCGCGCGCGCAGTGATGCGCCAGCGGGTCAGCGAGTCCGGCATCTTGAAGGTGAAGCGGGTTTTGCCGTCGGCACCGGTCAGCAGTTCCGGCTGCCAGGCGGCGGTGTCGACGTCTTCACGACGCGGCCGCTCCAGCACTTTCACCCCGCGTTCGCTGCGGTTGGCCTTGCCCGGAGCGCCGGGGCTGCCGGGCAACGCGACGTCGTAACTGATGAACGACAGGCTGGCACTGGTGCGCACGTTATTGCGGCGCGGGTGATAGAAGAACTGGTCGATGGTCGGCGCGACTTCCGGTTGCAGCGCGTAGATCATTTCATCGACAACGCTGACCGTCAGGTGCGCCGGTACTGCCTTGCCGGCGAATTGCGT
Source organism: Pseudomonas sp. 15C (assembly GCF_055484735.1). Classification (NCBI taxonomy): domain Bacteria; kingdom Pseudomonadati; phylum Pseudomonadota; class Gammaproteobacteria; order Pseudomonadales; family Pseudomonadaceae; genus Pseudomonas; species Pseudomonas sp. 15C. The sequence continues at coordinate 228,579 of NZ_JBUDGD010000001.1, forward strand.
GGTCAGGTCAACCGTGACCGTATCGCCCGGCAGGTACACCGCTTTGTCGGTGCTGATCGCCACGTCGATCTGCGGCGCGACCACTTTGATCCCGGCGTTCTGAAAGCTGTACTGGCCGCCCTTGGTGTAGAGCACGGAGAAGGTCAGGTTCGGCGCAAAGTTATCCTTCACCGGGATGCGCGCGCGGTATTGAGTGTCGCTGAGCTTTTCCAGTTTCAGCCAGTCAGCGCCCTTGGCCAACAGCGCGGTGGCTTCGACCTTGTCGCGTTCCAGCGACAGCAATGCATCGCTGACCGGCTCGGGGAAGGTGATCAGCGCCAGCGCTTCATCGCCGGCCCTGTATTCAGCCTTGTCGAGGACGATCTCGACGGTACCCGGCACGGCTTTGACGCCGTCGCCAGTCACCGAATGGCCAGTGGCGCCGAGGACGCGACCGTGCTGATCCTTCAGCGTCAGGTTGTAGGTGCCCGGACGTTCGAACGCGAGGCTGAAGCCTTTGTCGGTGGCGGCGAGTTTGCCTTCGCCGGTGCTCTGGTCCTCGAGACGCACCCAGCCATAGCTGCTTGGCGTCACCGCTTTGCTCGGCTCGCTGCCGCCCTCGTTGGCATAGTTGAACGCGACCTTGTCGCCGGCCGCGCTGAAGCGTTGCGGCGCGCTCAACCGGAAGCTGGCGGCGCCACGGTCGATAAGGATTTCCTTGGTGGTCTTGACCCGATACGCCGCGCCATCGCTGGCGAATACGGTGAGCATGTAGCGGCTCGGTTTGTCGGCGGCTGGCAGGTCTAGAGTCGCATTGCCTTTGCTGTCGGTGGTCAGTTCAGCGCTGGTCAATTCCACCGGGAATTGCCCGAGGTATTGCAGTTCATTGTCGACCATCGACAACTGCTGGGCGCGCAGGCTCAAGCTCAGCCTGGCGTTGGCCACCGGTTTTCCGTCCGGATAGAGCAACACCAGACTGCCTTTGACCGGCTCGCCGGTGCGGTAGTCCTGCTTGGCCAGATTCAGGGAAATCTCGAAGTGCGGCTTGATGTATTCGGCGACGCGAAAGGCGCTGCTGTAGGCCTGATCCTTGTAGTTGAAACGGATCTCGTAACCACCGGCCACGGCGTTGTCCGGCAACTGGAAACGGCCCTGAGTACCGGCCTTCGAATCAAGTTTGAGGTCGAGGTGTTGCAACTCCGTACCGGTCGCGTCGAGCACGCTAACGCTGACATCCGCCGCCCCCGGCAATACCGAATCGCGGGCGTTCTTGAATTCGCGACCGACGATTTTCAGCGACACCCAGTCGCCAGGGCGATACAGCGGCCGGTCGGTAAAGGCATACAGTTTGGTGTCGTAGATTTCGCTGTCGTAGTAGAAGTTTTCCGAGACGAACACGCCGCCCTCTTCGTCTTCGCCGATGACGAACGAACGCTCGGGGCTCACGTGTTTCAGGCGCAGCAAACCGTCGCTGTCGGTCGCGCCGCTGCTCATCACGCCGAGGCCGTCGGTCCACAGGACATTGACCTTCGGCACCGAGCTGCCTTCGTGTTTGCGTGCAGCCCAGACCAGCAGTTCGTCACCGGCAATCTTGCTCACCGCCACGGTGTTGGAAACGAAGACCATGGTCGTCGCGCGGTACTTGCCGATCAGCGCTTCGACCAGGTACAGGCCCGGTTTCAGCTGACCCAACGGAATGTAAACGTTGCCCGGCGCGACACTGACGAAATCACTGGAAGAGCCGGCCAGGTCGACCCCGGCCGGTGGCTGAATCGGCTTGGCCTGCCACAGCGGATAGCGGAACTGACTGACCACCGGCAGGCCCGGAATCAGCGCAAATTGCGGCTGCGCGTCGTACGGCGTCGGCGCGGCCATGGCGTCGCCCATTTTCAGTTCCGGCACTTCTTCGGTGACCTGTTTGCGCGACTCGTAGGAGAACGCGCGCTGCATCACCCGACGGGATTTGCGGTACCAGTTGTCCCATAGATACGCGAGGGTGTTGGACAGGCCTTCGCCCTTGAACTGGCCGTCACTGACCACCCGGTGCAGGTTCTTCTGACGCTTGAGAAAATCCAGCGGTTTGTCGATGCGGTACACACGAATGTCGGCGCCACCATACGGCTCCATGCGAAAACGCCGGTAATCACGACCGGGCGCCTCGAGGCGCACCATGGCCTGTTCGTCGCTGGCGAAACTGCTGTCGGCAAGCAGAAAGAAGCTTTCGCCGGCCACCGGTGTGTAGCCGCTGGGTTCGACCGAATCGTCAGCATTCACGCTCGCCAGTGGCAGCAACAGTGCGAGCAGCAGTGGAATTCGGGAGCAGAGTCGCAACATGCGGGCACCGGTCATTGGGAGAGAAAATTCAGTCGATAGACGCCGATGAAGTTGGGGTTGGCTGCGTCGGGTATCCATCGGGTGTCCTTCCATGTCATGAGTTGCTGCAGGCTTGCCGAACGCATGCCGTTGTCTGTGGGAGTGGTGATGCCGGTGTGATAGGCGATGTAGCGGCCCATCCAGATCATCAGGTGCTGGTCGTCGCCCTGATCGAAAAACATCAGGTCACCGGGGCGCGCCTGCGACACATCGCGGCTGACCAAGTGACTGTTGAACTGAATGAGTTTGATCGCGTTGACGTACGGCCCGACCTTGCCACCGCCCTGCTGCCACTGTTGCGCAAGCTTGCGTTGCTCGTCGCTGAGCGACAGTTCCGGCGGCAGGTAGCGATTGGACAGGCCATTGCTGCGCAGCCATTTGTCATCGTGGACCTTCAGCGCTTCGTTGGCGGCGAAGCGCACCAGCCCGGCACAATCCTGCTGATACCAGCGCGGGCTTGGGCCCTGGCTCAGTTGCTCTTGGGCAATGCGCACGAACCAGGCGCGGAACACCTGCGATTGCGCAGGGTCCAGCGCCGGGGCTTTTAAAGGTAGAGAGTCGACGGCGCAGGCGCCCGCGCTGAGCAACAGCGCGAGCAGGCCGAGGCTGCGGATCAATGTCGTCACAGCGCTTTCCATTCCAGCGGCAGCCACTGCCAGTGACCGTCCGGCTCACTGCCTTCGGGCAAGGTCAGGGCGTATTTGCCATAGCCGCCAAGGGTGCGCAGTTTCGGCAGCAGATAGGTTTGTGCGGCGTTGTAGAACACCGGCTCCATGTCCTGCGGCAGGCTGTCGAGAGTTTCCTGCTGCATCAGCTGGGCCATCGAATCCGGGCCGAAGTAGATCGGCATCAGCACGTCTTTGGGCAAAACGTCGGCCATCGGCGGGAAGCGTTTGTCGAGGGTGCCAAGGGCCTTGTCGAGCAGTTTGTCGTCCAGCGAAAACAGCAGCGTCGAGCCGTGTCGGGCGAGGCTGACTTTCATGAACGCCTTGCCGGATATCGCCTCCGGGGTTTGCGCAGTTTTCGCCGCATACGGACCGAAACTGGAGCTGACCTGGCGCTGCCAGACGTGGCTTTGGCCTTCCTGTTTCTCGACCACCGGGAATACGTTTTCCGCAACGTTGGGCTCGAACGCGCCGACCATCGAGCCGAACAGCTTGCCCAGATCGCCATCGAGCTTGCTGCTGTCTTCGTCTTTCAGACTGGCGACCAGCAGCGGCGTGTACAACCGTGAGTCGGCGTACCAGCACAGACCCGCCGCACCGGCGACGTGCTCGGTCAACGTCTGTGCCACGGCATCGTCGGCGCCGAGCTTGATCAGCAGCGGTTTCTGCGGTTCGGCTGCCACGGGCAAAGTTACGCAGGCGCTGGCGCCCAGCGGCATCGCCTGCCACACCGGTTTGAAATCGAAGTCCGGCTGGTTTTCCAGCTCGTCCATGGCCAGGTAGCTGTGCCAGCCTTTGTCGTCCATGTCGAAACGCAGCCCGGCAAAGTTCGGGATAAAGCGCTGATAGCCCATGGCAAGCACGCTGGAATTGACCGACAGCCGCTGCTTGGTTTCAGGGCTTTTCGCCGGCAGACCGAACGCTTCGGGAAAGAGTTTTTCGCCGTTGAGCAATGCCGCCAGCGCTTGCGAGGAAACGTGGCCGGATTCTTCAGACGCGCCGTTTTCCGGGTCGTAGTATTTGGCCGGGTTGGACAACACCACCAGTTTGTCGCCGCGCGAGGCGAACAACAGCGATTTGCTGGCGTTGTAGCTGAGCTGATAGAGCGGGACTTCGTCGCTGCTAACCTTGAGGTTGCCGATGACGCTGAGCTGGCTGTCATCCAGCGCGACTTTCGCCAGCGGCTCGAGCAGTTTCGCCAGCCCGCCGCGATCCATCACCAGCAGAAAATCCTTCAAGCGACCATCAGCGCCACGCCACAGCGCGACATCGGCCGGCTGATCGAAAAGCTCCTCGATCAGGCTGTCCTGCAATTTCAGATCATGCTCGTAGACGATCCGCCGCAGGCTGCCGATCAGGCCGAGGCGATCGGCGTGGGTTTCGTAATAGAAGACGAAATCCTCAGTCAGCGTGGCCTTGAGGAATGGCACCGTCAGCAGGTCTTTGGGCAACTGGCTCAGGGAGCGGGTTTCCAGCAACGCGTCCGGGCGACTGAGGCCGAGCTTGTCACTGGCCAGCTCGGCCGGCGGCGCCTTGGGCTTGAGCAGCAGCCAGCCGAAACCGCCCGCCACACCGGCGATCAGGCACAGCCCGAGCAACAGCAACGGCCAGCGCCGCGTAGGTATGGCCGCTGGCGTAGCGGCAGCCGGAGTAGCAGTGTTATCGCTCATGTGCACAACATCCGAGTTCATCCGTGGCGGGATGCTTAATAGTTGAAAGTCTTGACCAGCAGCAGATCACCGATTGCCCGCAGAGGCACGATGAAGGTTTCGCGTTTTTCGTCGACAGTGTTTTCGTTGAGCACCAGCGTGATTTGCGAGGTGATCACCTCGTTCTGGTTGCTGGTCTCCTCGAAGTTATAGCCGCCGTTGCCGTAGTTGCCCCAATAGTTGACGTAAACCAGATAGGCGCCGTGCAGCGGCGCGGTCATGGTGAACATCTCCGGGCCCGGCCCGTCGACGCCATCCGGGTCGAGACCGCCGCCATTGCTCAGCGCCGGCCGTGCCCAGAACGCATGCTGACCATCGGGGGTGACAATATGCAGATCGAGTTCGGCTTTCGGATCGTCCCAGCCCAGGACAAGACGAATCCGCGCCGGCGTGCGCAGATTATTGGCTTCATAAAATTGCACGCGCTTGAGCGACTGGCCTTCGGCACTGATCACCTCGACACTGTTGGAACCGGCGCCGAACGCATACGGCCGGGCGAAGCGGCCTTGGTCGTCGGTGTACAGGTTGAGTGGATTGCCATTCACTGCGAGGCTATGCGGCGGACGCATATGGCCGAGGGCCTTGAGCTGGCCCTGAATCATTGTGCGATTGCGTTGAATGCCGCGATCGATCGGCGGCGTCGGGTAGGCGACCTGCGGGTTTTCCGTGCGATCGAGCAAGCCGTGATAGCGCCAGCCACCCACCGGTTCCGACAATTCAGCGCTCGGCGCGGCCGCCCACAGCCCCGGCGCACAGGCCAGGCCGATCAGCAGCAACAGAAATGAACGCATGTGACGCCTCCTGCCATGCCCCAACGAAACCTTGCACCCGATCCTCGGCGCTTCACAGCGGTGAACTGCGTTTCGTCTGATGAACCCGCGAATGCGGGTCGTCGAAGGCGCGAAGATTAGCGATTCGGCGGTTTTTTAACAATCGGATACATGTGCTTTTGCTGTAGGAAGTGAGCTGTTTGTGGGTCGTGAGCCGAATAGCGCGATTATTCGGCTCACAAAATGAGCCGAATAATCCTCAGCCCTTTTACATCGTCACTGGAACCTTGAGCGTAGACGCCGCTCATTTGCCCATACCCCCCCTATCTGCTAGTGTCGCGCCGGTTTAACGTCTACCGGAAATTGCCGCCATGGCCCGCAAAAAAGCTGCACTGGATTTCGAACAGTCCCTCGCCGACCTGCAAACGCTGGTCGAGCGTCTGGAGAACGGGGAATTGTCGCTGGAAGACTCGCTGACCGCTTTCGAGCAGGGCATCGGTCTGACCCGTGATTGCCAGGCAGCGCTGGCGCAGGCCGAGCAGAAGGTGCAAGTGCTGCTGGAGCGCGATGGCGAACTCGCCGAGGAACCCTTCGACGCGGAACAGCCAGAATGATTGCAGCGTATTCGGCGACCAGCCAGGGCCGGGTCAACGCGGCGCTGGAGAGCCTGTTCAATGCGCCGCTGCCGGAGCTGGCGCGACTCTACGAAGCCATGCGCTACAGCGTGATGAACGGCGGCAAACGCGTACGCCCGTTGCTGGCTTACGCCGCGTGCGAAGCGCTCGGCGGCAAGGCCGAGCAAGCCAACGGCGCGGCCTGCGCGGTGGAGCTGATCCACGCGTATTCGCTGGTGCACGACGATTTGCCGGCGATGGACGACGATGATTTGCGTCGCGGCCAACCCACCACTCACAAGAAATTCGATGAAGCCTGCGCGATTCTCGCCGGCGACGGTTTGCAGAGTCTGGCATTCAGCGCCCTGCTCGACCCGCGCCTGAGCAATTGCAGCAGCGACATTCGCCTGCAAATGGTCACCGCGCTGGCGCAGGCTGCGGGCCCGGCGGGTATGGTCGGGGGCCAGGCCATCGACCTTGGCTCGGTGGGCTTGAAACTCGATCAGAAAGCCCTTGAACAGATGCATCGGCACAAGACCGGCGCGCTGATCGAAGTCAGCGTGCGCCTGGGCGCCCTCGCCAGCGGCCGGGCCGAGGCGGACGAACTGAAATCCCTGCAGACTTACGCACAGGCCATCGGTCTGGCGTTTCAGGTCCAGGACGACATTCTCGACGTCGAAAGCGATACCGCGACCCTCGGCAAACGCCAGGGCGCCGACATCGCCCGCGACAAGCCGACCTACCCGGCGCTGCTCGGCCTCGACGCGGCCAAAGTCTATGCGCTGGAGCTGCGTGATCAGGCGCTGCACGCCCTGCGACCGTTTGACGCGGCGGCCGAGCCGTTGCGCGAGCTGGCCCGGTATATCGTCGAGCGGCGCAACTGACGGCGAATCGGCCAAAAAAGACCAACGCGTGGGCAGGGGCCGATGCATCAGGTAAACTGCCGCATCTTCTATACCTATAACGATTCGCTGATGCCCACGACGTTTCATGAGATTCCCCGCAAGCGCCCGACCACGCCCCTGCTCGACCGCGCGAACACGCCGGACGGCCTGCGCCGGTTAGGCGAAGCCGAGCTGGAAACCCTGGCCGATGAGTTGCGCCTGGAACTGCTCTATACGGTCGGCCAGACCGGTGGGCATTTCGGTGCCGGCCTGGGCGTGATCGAGCTGACCATCGCGCTGCATTACGTCTTCGACACGCCGGACGACCGTTTGCTGTGGGACGTCGGCCATCAGGCGTATCCGCACAAGATCCTCACCGGCCGTCGCGAGCGCATGGCCAGCCTGCGCCAGAAGGACGGCATCGCCGCGTTCCCGCGCCGCTCCGAAAGCGAATACGACACCTTTGGCGTCGGCCACTCCAGCACTTCGATCAGCGCCGCGCTGGGCATGGCGATTGCCGCCCGCCTGCAGGACAGCGATCGCAAGGCCATCGCGGTGATCGGCGATGGCGCGTTGACCGCCGGCATGGCTTTCGAGGCGCTGAACCACGCGCCGGAAGTCAACGCCAACATGCTGGTGATCCTCAACGACAACGACATGTCGATCTCGCGCAACGTCGGCGGGCTGTCGAATTATCTGGCGAAGATCCTTTCCAGCCGCACTTACGCCAGCATGCGCGAAGGCAGCAAGAAAGTCCTCTCGCGCCTGCCGGGCGCCTGGGAAATCGCCCGTCGCACCGAAGAATACGCCAAAGGCATGCTGGTTCCCGGCACGCTGTTCGAAGAGCTGGGCTGGAACTACATTGGCCCGATCGACGGCCACGACTTGCCGACCCTGATCGCCACGCTGCGCAACATGCGTGACCTCAAAGGCCCGCAGTTCCTGCACATCGTCACCAAGAAAGGCAAAGGCTTCGCCCCGGCGGAAGTCGACCCGATCGGTTACCACGCCATCACCAAACTCGAGCCGCTGGACGCGCCGGCTGCTGCGCCGAAAGCCGCCAGCGGGCCGAAGTACTCGGCGGTGTTCGGCGAGTGGCTGTGCGACATGGCCGCCAGCGACCCGCGTCTGGTCGGGATTACCCCGGCGATGAAGGAAGGCTCGGATCTGGTGGCATTCAGCGAGCGTTTCCCGCTGCGCTACTTCGACGTGGCGATTGCCGAGCAACACGCGGTGACGTTCGCCGCCGGCATGGCCTGCGAAGGCGCAAAACCGGTGGTGGCGATTTACTCGACGTTCCTGCAGCGCGGTTACGACCAGCTGGTGCATGACGTCGCGGTACAGAACCTCGACGTGCTGTTCGCCATCGACCGCGCCGGTCTGGTGGGCGAAGACGGCCCGACCCACGCCGGCAGCTTCGACCTGTCGTACCTGCGCTGCATCCCGGGCATGCTGATCATGACGCCGAGCGACGAAAACGAACTGCGCAAGATGCTCACCACCGGTCACCTGTTCAACGGCCCGGCGGCAGTGCGTTACCCGCGCGGCAGCGGCCCGAATGCGACCATCGAGAAAGACCTTGAACCGATCGAAATCGGCAAAGGCATCGTCCGCCGCCAGGGCAGCAAAGTCGCCCTGCTGGTGTTCGGCGTGCAACTGGCCGAAGCGTTGAAAGTCGCCGAGAAGCTTGATGCTACGGTGGTCGACATGCGCTTCGTCAAACCGCTGGACGAATCCCTGGTTCGCGAGATCGCGGCCACCCACGAGCTGCTGGTGACTATCGAAGAAAACGCGATCATGGGCGGCGCCGGTGGCGCGGTCAGCGAATTCCTCGCGCGCGAGAACATCCTCAAGTCGATGCTGCACCTGGGCTTGCCGGATATCTATGTCGAGCACGCGAAGCCTGCACAGATGCTGGCCGAATGCGGCCTGGATGAAGCCGGGATCGAAGCGTCGATTCGTCAGCGCCTGGCGCTGCTCGACCGCTAACTCGCTGGACACACAATACCTGTGGGAGCGGGCTTGCCCGCGAAGGCGTCGGCACAGTCAACCTCGATGTTGAATGTACCGGCGTCTTCGCGGGCAAGCCCGCTCCCACAGTGTTTTGTGGAAGCATAAAGTTTGTGTACATCTGCAATTTCTCACGGACCACCGATGAACCTCTCGCGCCTCGCCCTGCCCTTTTTCCTGCTGCCGACCGCCAACACCTTCGCCGATACCTTCGAACGCGACCAGGCCCTGAAGCTGCCCGACACGCTGATCAGCGCCAACCGCCAGGTCGAAGCGCGCAACGACAGCAGCGCCGCCAATACCGTGTTCACCCGCGAAGACATCGACCGCCTGCAACCGAGCGACGTGCCGGACCTGCTGCGCCGCGTGCCGGGCGTGCAAGTGGCGCAGACTGGCGGGCGCGGCAGTCTGCCGGGCGTTTACATCCGGGGCACGCAGTCGGCGCAGAGTCTGGTGCTGGTCGATGGCCAACGCATCGGCAATTCCACGTCCGGTGACAGCAATCTGCAGCATTTGAATATCGAACAGATCGAGCGCGTCGAAGTGCTGCGCGGCTCACGCTCGGTGATTTATGGCAGCGATGCGATTGGCGGGGTGATCCAGATCTTCACCCGCCGCGGCACCGGCCAAGGCTTGCAGCCACGGCTGCACATGGGCTTCGGTAGCAACCAGAGCTGGGAGCGCAGCCTCGGCTTGTCCGGGGGCGACGACAAAACCCGCTTCAACCTTGGCGCCAGCCTCGATGAAAGCGCCGGCATCGACCGCACTCACGACTCATACCCGAGTGACGGCGATCACGACGCCTACCGCAACCAATCCACCAGCCTGAGCCTCAGCCATGCGCTGACTGACGACATCGAAGTCGGCGCCAATCTGCTGGATAATCGTGGCAAAAGCGAATTCGACAATCCGTTCGGCCGCTTCGACCCGGTTACGTTCGAGTCTCTGCAGCAACAGCCCTACAGCGATTTCAACGTCAGCAGCCTCAACAGTTACATCGACGCGCAGATCACTGAAATCTGGAAAACCCGCGTCGAGTTCGGCCACAGCGAAAACCGCGAAAAAACCTTCGACAAGCTCAGCGACGAGCGCTCGGTGTTCAACACTTACCGTGATTCGCTGAACTGGCAGAACGACCTGACCCTCGATGCTCGCAACAGCCTGATTCTCGGCGGCGACTGGTACGAAGACCGCATCAATAGCAGCACCGCGTTCGACGAGGACAGCCGCTGGAATCGCGCCGCGTTTATCCAGCACCGCTACCAGGGCGACAGCTTTTCCACCGAGTTGGGCCTGCGCCACGACGACAATCAGCAGTTCGGGGGCCAGAACACCTGGAGCGGCACGTTCACCCTGCCGCTTAACCCGGACAACGACCTGTTACTGAGCTACAGCGAAGGCTTCCGCGCACCGACTTTCAATGATCTGTATTACCCGGATTTCAGCAACACTGATTTGAAACCGGAAACCTCGAAAAGCTATGAGCTGCAATGGCGCAGCCAGTTGAGCGACAGCAGCCGCCTCGAGACGTCGATCTATCGCACCGATCTGGAAGACGCGATTATTTTCGGCAGCAATTCACGCCCGGAAAATGTCGCTTCGGCACGGATCATTGGCTTTGAAGCGGCGCTCAAGCAGGACCTGTTCGGCTGGCAAAGCAATCTGGGCGTTTCGATCATCGACCCGCGTGACCGCGACAGCGGGCACACCCTGGCGCGCCGTGCGCGGCGGACACTGAGCTGGGATCTGGATCGGCAGTTCGACCGCTTGAGCCTGGGCGCGAGCTGGCAGGCGGTGAGCAGCAGTTATGACGATCGCGACAACCAGCAATCACTGGGTGGCTATGCGCTGTTCGGCTTGCGCAGCAGTTGGGCTTTGAATCGCGAGATCAAGTTGGACTTGAAGGTCGACAACCTTTTCGACAAGGGTTACAGCCGGGCCAATTACAGTTATGACGGCAGCCAGTATGGGTATCGCGAAGAGGGTCGGGTGTGGATGTTTGGGGTGAGCTGGACGCCGGAGCTCTGATCCTTTTTTGGTGGTTTGCGGGCCTCTTCGCGAGCCTGCTCGCGAATGCAGGCGCTGCGGTTTCAACGGTCGGGCGCGATCAACCGGCAAAGCTTCGCGGTTGCCTCAATCATCTGCCCGCTCGGTCTTTCAAGACCTTTGTCGATGACCAACAACAGATTCCCCTGCTTCACCGCCGCCACCTGCGGCCAGCTCTTCCACGCCTCCAGCTGCGGCTGATCCCCCGCCAGTATCAACTCGGGATCACGCTGCAACACTGCCTCGATACTCACCTGTGGCGCTGGCAAACTCAGGTCGGCGAAGACATTGCGCGCCCCGCACACTTCAAGCGCATCGCTGATGATCTGTCCGCCGCCAATGGTGTACAGCGGCTTGTCCCAGACCTGATAGAACATCCGCAACGGCACCTCACGGCGATAGCGCTGGCGCAGATTGGCGAGTTGTTGGCGCAAATAGTCCGCGCGCTTCAGTCCGCGCTCCGGTCGTCCCAGGCGCGTGGCGATGGCTTCGATCTGGTGTATGAGTTGTTCGAGGGAATGCGGTTCAGCCACGAAAGTCGCGATACCCAGGCGCTTGAGCTGATCACGCTGCGCCGCGCCGACACTGCCGGGCCAGAGCAGTAGCAGATCAGGTTTGAGGCTGAGCAAACGCTCGATGTCGAGCTGGCCGTAACGCCCAACCGAGGCCACATGCGCAATTTCGGCAGGCCTCTCCCCGGCATCGAGCACGCCGACCAGCAGGTCGGCTGAATCGAGTTCAACGACGATTTCGGACAGCGACGGGGCGAGGCTGACCACGCGCAGATCGGCCAACACCGGGCCAGCGCCGATCAGCAGCAGAACCGCCAGCCAGAGCCGGCGCATCAGCCGAGTTGACGCGGAATACGGTAGAGGTAAAACAGCACCGCCGTGGACAGCGCCAGCAACATCAGCGGCACCGCTTCGAGGCCGACGAACACCGCCAGCGCACCGATCCACGCTGGCAGGGAGGCGACCAGAAACGCCGCGCGACGGCGCGCCGCCAGCGCAATCCACGCCGCCGGTTCATCAGGCGTATCGAGGGCTTTTTGCGTGACGATCAGCGCATGCTTGTAGCGGCCGAAAAACTTCAGGCTGACGAACATCGACGCAACGCCGGCAATGAACAACGGCATCGCCAAGACGGGCAGCAGCCCCTCGCCCGCGCCGAACAACGCATTGATGACAAACAGCGGTACCAGCGCCAGCGCCAGGTATTGCCACCAGGCTACCGACAATCGGCGCCGCACCTGTCCGCGCGTCACGCGCGGTCGACCTCGCCCTGATGCTCGTTGCCCATCATGTGGTCGAGCTTGCTGGCCTTGGTCGCCAGGTAGAGTTTGTTGTGCGGGTTGTGGCCGGTGTGCAGCGGCACACGCTCGGCGACGACAATGCCCATCTCGGTCAAGGCTTTGACCTTGCGTGGATTGTTGGTCATCAGACGCAGGGATTTGACTTCCAGATGCTCGAGCATCGGCAGGCACATGGCGTAGTCGCGCTGGTCGGCAGCAAAGCCCAGACGTTCGTTGGCTTCAACGGTGTCGGCGCCGCCGTCCTGCAATTCGTAGGCGCGGATCTTGTTCAGCAGACCGATGCCGCGACCTTCCTGGCGCAGATACAACAGCACGCCACGGCCTTCGCGGGCGATCGCCTGCAGGGCGGCGTCCAGTTGCGAGCCGCAGTCGCAACGCTGGCTGAACAAGGCATCGCCGGTCAGACATTCGGAGTGCAAACGGCCGAGTACCGGAGCGCCGTCGGCAATTTCACCCAGGCTCAGCACGACGTGCTCGCGGCCGGTGGTTTCATCGAGAAACCCGTGCATGGTGAATTGCGCATAAGGCGTTGGCAGCTTGCAAGCGGCAACAAAGACGACAGGCACCGGTGTGCTCCTGATCTAAAAATTCTGAAAATTCGCAGGCCGGCATTGTAACAGCAGGTTCCTGTGGACGCTTAGGCTGAATTATCGGCGATAACGATCAAAAAGTTTGATGACAATGGCCTTGATCGCCCTCCCTGTAGGAGTGACCCTGCTCGCGATAGCGGACTTACATTCAACATTGATGTCGCCTGATCAATCGCTATCGCGAGCAGGCTCACTCCTACAAGGGATTTGTGTTGGGCTTCAGTTCGAGGTGAACGGATACGGCTGCTTCCACTTCTCGAAAACGGGCTTCAGCTCGCCACTCTTGACCAGTTGCGCCATACGCCGGTCATACAACGCCATCAGCGTTCTGGCCTGCGGGGTATCGGCGAAACCGAGGAACAGTGGCAACTCGGCCAGATGCGAATAACGGTACTGCGCCGGGTCCGCCGCATCGCGCACCACGGCTTCAACCTCGGTCCGCGCATCGATGTAGTAATCGGCCCGCCCCTGCCTGAGCATCGACAGAATGCCGCTGCGCCGCTCGATCTGGTTATAGCGCTTGATGTTAGGCAGGTAGTTTTCGTAGCGATAGCCGCGCACCCACGCCAAGCGGTATTTGCCCAGGGTCGCCTGGGTGGGTTCGGGACTGTTGGCCAGCCCCAGTGCGTAAATGTGGTCGGAATCGAAATTCCACTGCGGATACAGCACCTGCGGGGCTTCATCGCGGTAGGAGCCGACCAGCGCGTCGACTTCCTTCAATTGCACCAGGCCGATCGAGCGGGTATACGGCACCGTGCGAATGTCCAGTTTCACGCCGACCGGTTCGAACACTTTGCGCAGTACATCCCAGGCCAGACCATGGCCGTCGGCGGCGGTGTAGTCTTGCCAGTCTTCGCTGGCCAGATGGATCACCGCAGGCGTCGGCGCCGCTTCATGCGCATGGGCGAACGCGCCCAACAGAGCCAAAACCAGCATCGCCAACCCGCGTCGCAGCATTTACCTGTCCCTCACTTGCCCCTGACCCTGATCAGGCGAACAGCCATACCAGGCCCTGCATCGCCAGCCAGGCAAACACCCCGGCGAGCACGTCGTCGAGCATGATGCCGACGCCGCCATGCACGTGTTTGTCGATCCAGCGGATCGGCCACGGCTTGAGAATATCGAAGAAGCGGAATACCAGAAAACCGGCGAGCAGCCAGTACCAGCCTTCCGGCACCAGCCACAAGGTGATCCACATGCCGACCATTTCGTCCCAGACGATGCCTTCATGGTCATGCACCCGCAGATCATCGGCGACTTTGCCGCACAGCCAGAAGCCGAACAGCATGGTGATGCCGAGCATCAGCCAATAGCCCCAATCCGGCAGCATCTGCCACAACGGAATGAACGGCAGCGCCACCAGCGAGCCCCAGGTGCCCGGGGCTTTGGGCAGCGTGCCGGAACCGAAGCCGAACGCGAGGAAATGCCAGGGATTGCGCCAGACCGACGGCGGCACGAATTCAGCCGGAACCTGTTTCGGGTGATCTGTCACGGTGTCTCCTGAAAATGTTGATAACCGCGGGTATGCGGGATGATATCGCGACCGTCACGATCCAGCAGCACCACGCCCTGGCCGTCGCTGACGCGGCCGATCACATGGATCGGCCAGCCGGCCGCCAGCAGTGCCGGCAGTTCGACGGACGGCAGCGTGAAGGCCAGCACGTAATCATCGCCACCGCTGAGCGCCGCACGTTCGGCACCGTGCTGACCGAGAAACGCCACTAAGGCATCCGACAACGGTACACGCTCGCGTTCAATCTCAAGTCGCACCTTCGACGCCAGTGCGATATGACCGCAGTCGGCGAGCAGGCCGTCGGAGATGTCCAGCGCCGCTGTGGCTTTGCCCCGCAAGGCCTGACCGAGGGCCAGTTGCGGCTGTGGCGACCAGTAATGATCGAGCAGCGGCTGGGCGATTTCGGCCGCGGCGTCGCGTTGCCCCAGCACCAGCGGCAAAGCCCCGGCAGCATTGCCCAATTCACCGCCGACACAAAGCAGGTCGCCCGGTCGCGCGCCGCTGCGGGTCAACGCCTGGCCAGCGGTTACGCGGCCAAACACGGTAACTGTCAGGCTCAACGGCCCGCGCGTGGTATCGCCGCCAACCAGCGCCACGCCGCAACTCTGCGCCATGCGGTTCAAACCGCGGGCATAGGGTTGCAGCCAATCGGCGGTCACCGTCGGCACAGTCAGGGCAAGAGTAAAGGCTACGGGCGCGGCGCCCATGGCGGCCAGGTCACTGACCGCAACGGCCAGCGAGCGCTGACCGAGCAGAAACGGATCGCACGGGTCGGCGAAATGCACACCGGCCACCAGCGTATCGGTAGAAATGGCCAACTGTTCCCCGGCGGGAACCGCCAGCAAGGCACAGTCATCGCCAATCCCGAGAGCAACGCCTTCGCCGCCCTGCGCACAAGGCGCGGCGGCGAAGAAATTGCGGATCAGCTCAAACTCGCCCATGGCTGAGACAAAGTGCTCAAGCGCCGATCAGCGCTTGAACGCCTTCACTTCAGCTTCACGCAGGCGCGGGGCCAGCTTGTCGAGCACGCCGTTGACGAACTTGTGGCCGTCGGTCGAACCGAAGACTTTCGCCAGTTCGATACCTTCGTTGATCACCACGCGGTACGGCACGTCGACGCGCTTGAGCAGTTCCCAGGTGGACAGGCGCAGAACCGCCAGTTCAACCGGGTCCAGCTCTTCGATCGCCAGATCCAGGCAAGGCGTCAGGGCGGTGTCGATTTCGGTCTTGAACTGCGGAACCCCGTGCAGGATCTCGCGGAAGTAAGCGCCGTCGACATCGGTGAAATCGTTATCAACGCGAAACTGCGCTTCGATCTCGTTCAGCGATTGCTTGGCCATGTGCCACTGGTACAGCGCCTGAGTCGCGAGCTGACGGGCTTCGCGACGCTTGACGCTTTTCGAAGGCTTGCCGGCATCCGCAGGTTTCGGATCGCGCGGGTTGAAACGATCGCTTTCGTCGCTAATCACTTGGCCTCCAACTGCGCCAGCAGGCTGACCATTTCCAGAGCGGACAGGGCAGCTTCGGCACCTTTGTTACCGGCCTTGGTGCCGGAACGTTCGATGGCTTGCTCGATGGAATCGACGGTCAGCACGCCGAAAGCGACCGGCACGCCGAACTCCATGGACACCTGAGCCAGACCCTTGGTGCATTCGCCCGCCACGTATTCGAAGTGCGGGGTGCCGCCACGAATGACCGCGCCGAGGGCGATGATTGCGGCGAACTCGCCTTTCTGCGCGACTTTCTGCGCAACCAGCGGGATTTCGAAGGCGCCCGGTGCGCGGATGATGGTGATGTCGTTTTCGCTCACGCCGTGGCGAACCAGGGCATCAACGGCACCGCTGACCAGGCTTTCAACCACGAAGCTGTTGAAGCGGCCCACTACCAGAGCGTAGCGGCCTTTGGGGGCGATGAAGGTACCTTCGATGGTCTTCAGGGTCATTCGTCAGTTCTCTTAAAGAGCCGGGACGCGTCTGCTACGCGCCCCTCAGTGATTATTTGCCGCGAATCGGAGTCCGGAAACAGCCGGTCATTATTCGGAGGGCACGTATTCTACAACTTCCAGATCGAAACCGGATATCGCGTTGAACTTCATCGGTGCGCTCATCAAGCGCATTTTGCGCACGCCGAGGTCACGCAGGATCTGCGAACCGGCACCGACGATGCTGTAGGTGGTCGGTTTTTTCGGCGCCGGCTGATCGCCGGTTTCACGGATATGCGCCAGCAGCACGTCACCGTCGAGCGGGTGGCCGAGCAACAGCACCACACCGCTGCCCGCCTCGGCGACCGCAGCCATGGCGGCGCGCAGGCTCCAGCGGCCCGGTTGCTTGACCATCAACAGGTCGCGCAGCGGGTCCATGTTGTGCACGCGCACCAGCGTCGGCTCTTCGGCGCAAACAGTACCCAGGGTCAGTGCCATGTGCACGTCGCCTTCCACCGAATCACGATAGGTGACCAGGTTGAATTGGCCCAGTTCACTGTCCAGCGGCTGCTCGGCAATCCGCTGAACGGTACGTTCGTGGATCATCCGATAGTGAATCAGGTCGGCAATGGTGCCGATCTTGATGTTGTGCTCGGCAGCGAAGGCTTCGAGTTCGGCACGACGGGACATGGTGCCGTCATCGTTCATCACTTCGCAGATCACCCCGCTTGGCTCGTAACCGGCCATGCGCGCCAGATCGCATGCGGCTTCCGTGTGGCCGGCGCGTGCGAGGGTGCCGCCGGCCTGGGCCATCAGCGGGAAAATGTGGCCCGGGCTGACGATGTCTTCAGCCTTGGCATCTTTGGCGGCAGCCGCTTGCACGGTGCGCGCGCGGTCAGCGGCGGAGATGCCGGTGGTCACGCCTTCGGCGGCTTCGATCGAGACGGTGAACTTGGTGCCGAAGCCGGAACCGTTGCGCGGCGCCATCAACGGCAGCTTCAACAGCTCGCAGCGCTCACGGCTCATCGGCATGCAGATCAGGCCACGGGCGTGCTTGGCCATGAAGTTGATGTGTTCAGCCTGGCAGCACTCGGCGGCCATGATCAGGTCGCCTTCGTTCTCGCGGTCTTCGTCATCCATGAGGATGACCATTTTGCCTTGGCGGATGTCTTCAACCAGTTCTTCGATGCTATTGAGCGCCACAAGGCACCCCCTTCTTTTGAATTATTTGAGGTAGCCGCTTTGGGCCAGAAAGCTTTCGGTGATCGTGCTGCCGGCGGTCTTCTCGGCGGCCTTGTCACCCAGCAGCAGACGCTCCAGATAACGCGCCAGCAGGTCGACCTCAAGATTCACCCGACGACCTGGCTTATACGACGCCATGATGGTTTCGCTCAGGGTGTGCGGAATGATCGTCAGCATGAATTCGGCGCCATCGACGGCATTCACAGTCAGGCTGGTGCCGTCGACGGTGATCGAGCCTTTGTGGGCGATGTACTTGGCCAGTTCCTTTGGCGCGCGGATGCAGAATTCCACGGCACGGGCGTTGTCGCTGCGCGACACCACTTCGCCAACACCGTCGACGTGGCCGCTGACCAGATGTCCGCCGAGACGGGTGGTCGGGGTCAGGGCTTTTTCCAGATTGACCGGGCTGCCGCTTTTCAGGTCGTTCATGGCGGTGCAGTCGAGGGTTTCGCGGCTGACGTCGGCGGCAAAACCGTTGCCTGGCAGCTCAACCGCGGTCAGGCAGACGCCGTTGACGGCGATGCTGTCGCCGAGTTTGACGTCGCTCAGGTCGAGCTTGCCGGTGTCGACATGCACACGCACATCACCGCCCTTGGGGGTCAGTGCACGGATGCTGCCGATGGATTCGATGATACCGGTGAACATGGAGTTCTCCTTGAGAACGGGGCCAGCGCTAAGGCGATGGCCGGGAATTATACGCGCGCCGTAGGGACAGGGCGGGCAGTGACTCGCCAGTCATCGCCGACCGCGCGGATTTCAGTGATTTTCAGCTCCGGCGCATCCTTCATGGAGGCCAGCGGCCAGTCGAGCAGCGGACGCGCCGTGGAGCCGAGAAACTTGCCGGCGATGAAAATCACGAATTCGTCGACCAGACCGAGCTGCGCGAAAGCCCCGGCCAGACGCGGGCCGGCCTCGACCAGCACCTCGTTGACGCCGCGATGGGCCAGCTCCAGCAGCAGCTGATGCAGGTCGACCTGACCATCGTCACCCGGCACGATCAGACATTCCGGGCCGTTGGCGTACTGCTCTTCGACCGCCACGCAGGTGGCGACCAGCGCCGGGCCGGCCTTGAAGAACGGCGCATCCAGCGGCACCCGCAGGCGGCCGTCGATCAGCACGCGCAACGGCGGCCGGCTCATGACTTGCGCGGTTTGCTCGGCGTCCAGCCCTAACTCGTCAGCACGCACGGTCAAGCGCGCACCGTCGGCCAGCACGGTATCGGCGCCGGTCAGCACCACCGCCGCCTCGGCACGCAAGCGCTGAACCGCCGAACGCGCCGCCGGGCCAGTGATCCACTGGCTCTCGCCGCTTTCCATTGCGGTGCGGCCATCGAGGCTCATCGCCAGTTTGACCCGTACGAACGGCAAACCATGTTCCATGCGTTTCAGAAAGCCTTGATTGAGCGCGCGCGCTTCGGCCTCCAGCACGCCGCTTTCGGTGGCGATGCCGGCATCGGCCAGGCGCTGCAAACCGCGTCCGGCGACCTGCGGATTGGGGTCGCGCATCGCTGCCACTACCCGCGCCACGCCGGCACTCACCAACGCATCGGCACACGGCGGCGTGCGGCCGTGGTGGCTGCAGGGTTCGAGGGTGACATACGCGGTGGCGCCGCGGGCCTGCTCACCGGCAGCGCGCAACGCGTGAACTTCAGCGTGAGGTTCGCCGGCGCGTTCATGCCAGCCTTCGCCGACAATCTGCCCGTCGCGCACCACCACACAGCCGACCCGTGGATTGGGATGGGTGGTGTAGTGACCCTTGCGCGCCAGTTCCAGCGCGCGCGCCATGAAATGCGCGTCGAGGATGGCCTGCTCGGCGGCAGTCATTCTTGCACCGGTTCGCGGGCGAGGCGGTCGATCTCTTCGCGGAATTCGTTGAGGTCCTGGAAGCGTTTGTACACCGAGGCGAAACGGATGTAGGCGACTTCATCGAGCTTTTGCAGTTCGGCCATCACCAGTTCACCGACAACGAGGGATTTGACCTCGCGCTCGCCGGTGGCGCGCAACTTGTGCTTGATGTGGACCAGAGAGGATTCGAGGCGCTCGACGCTCACCGGACGTTTCTCCAGCGCGCGCTGCATGCCGGCACGGAGTTTTTCTTCGTCGAACGGCTGACGGCTACCGTCGGTTTTGATCAGGCGCGGCAACACCAGTTCGGCCGTCTCGAACGTCGTGAAACGTTCGCCGCAGGCCAGGCATTCACGCCGGCGGCGCACCTGTTCGCCCTCGGCGACCAGACGCGAGTCGATGACCTTGGTGTCGTTGGCACCGCAGAAGGGACAGTGCATGGTGGCTGGCAACAAAAAAAGGGAGGGCCATGGTAGCGCATCCCGGTGGCAAGACAAGCCATAGCCTTTGCGGTATACAGAACGGCATGATCGTTTGATCCACGGAATTCATTTTGCCGGAGCCTCCAATGCCGTTACGTCCCCTCGTATTGCTCAGTCTTTTCAGCCTGCTGGTGGCCTGTGGCAGCGACGCACCCAAGCCCCAGCCGCCGACACCTGGCCCTGCACCACAGCAGGCACAGAAAAAAGCCAAAGAGGCCGCCGAGCTCGGCCCGCTGCCGGCCTATCAACGGGAATTGAGCGGCACCCTGCAAGGCGTACCCGCCGGGGCCGAAGTCGAGTTGGCGCTGCTGGTGATCGATGAAAAGGATCGCCCGCAACAATTGCTTGCCAGCTCGAGCCTGATCGGCACCAATCAGCTTCTGCCTTTCCGCCTGCGCTTCAACCCCGAGGCCTTCCCGGCCGGTGCGCGGGTTGAGCTGCGTGGGCGCGCCAGCCAGTCCGGTCAGTTGATCCTGCATCTGCCGTCGCAGACCATCACCCAGCCGACCACCCAGGCGCTGGGCCAACTGCAATTTGTCAAAGCCCCATGACGGCACCGCTCGACCTGCAACAGGCCTTGGGCGAATTGCTCGGCGACGCCAGACTGAAAGCCTGCGCGTTGCCGGGCACCGATTTGCAGCTGTGGTTGATCGACGGCGACAACATGGCCCGCGAATTCAGCCAGGAAGAAACCCAGCGCATCCTGCACGACCCGCCCTACTGGAGTTTCTGCTGGGCCAGCGGGCTGGCGGTGGCGCGCTATCTGGCGGCGTTTCCCGAGTGGGTGCGCGGCAAGCGCGTGCTGGATTTCGGCGCCGGTTCCGGGATTGCCGGGGTCGCGGCGGTGAAAGCCGGCGCGCTGGAAGTGGTGGCCTGCGATCTCGATCCGCTGGCGATTGCGGCGTGTCGGGCGAATGCTGTGTTGAATGATGTCGAGATGAATTACTCGACCGATTTCTTCGCCGAGGCTGATCGTTTCGATCTGATTCTGGTCGCGGACGTGCTGTATGACCGGGCGAATCTGCCGCTGCTCGATGCCTTTCTCAGCCGTGGCCGCGAGGCGCTGGTGGCGGATTCACGGGTCCGGGATTTTCGCCATCCGTTGTATCAACGGATCGAGATGCTGGAGGCGATGACCCTCCCCGATCTGGCCGAGCCCGAAGAGTTTCGGCATGTCAGCCTCTACCATGCGCGGCGCTAGCTAAAAGCATCGCGGGCAAGCCCGCTCCCACAGTGACCGAGTCGAACCAACATTTGGTATACGACACAGAACCCTGTGGGAGCTGGCTTGCCAGCGATGGCGTCTTGCTTAGCGGTACACCTCTCAAATCTGCCCCGCTTCCGGCCACACCCCACCAAGCCTTATAGTTGCCCCATCCACGCTTTGACGAGATCCCCCATGAGTGAGCAAACGCCGTACATCTTCGACGCCACGACGGCCGATTTCGACCAGTCGGTGATCGAGGCTTCTTTCAACAAACCGGTGCTGGTGGATTTCTGGGCCGAATGGTGCGCGCCGTGCAAGGCGCTGATGCCGATGTTGCAAGGCATCGCTGAGAGCTATCAGGGCGAGTTGCTGCTGGCCAAGGTCAATTGCGACGTCGAGCAGGACATCGTTGCCCGCTTCGGCATTCGCAGCCTGCCGACCGTGGTGCTGTTCAAGGACGGTCAACCGGTCGACGGTTTTGCCGGTGCGCAACCGGAATCCGCAGTGCGCGCGCTGCTGGAACCGCACGTGCAAATGCCGCCACCGGCTGCGGCCGATCCGTTCGAACAGGCTCAGGCGCTGTTCGATGATGGACGCTACGCCGACGCCGAAGCGGCGCTGGTAGCCATGCTCCAGGAGGACAACAGCAACGCCAAGGCACTGATTCTGTATGCGCGCTGCCTGACCGAACGCGGTGAGCTGAGCGAAGCGCAGACCGTGCTCGACGCGGTCAAGAGTGACGAGCACAAAGCCGCACTGGCTGGCGCCAAGGCGCAGATCCAGTTCCTCGGGCTGGCCCGCGACCTGCCTGACGCCGCCGAGCTGAAAAGCCGTCTGGCGCAAAACCCGCAGGACGATGAAGCGGCCTATCAATTGGCGATCCAGCAACTGGCGCGTCAACAGTACGAAGCGGCGCTGGAAGCCTTGCTCAAACTGTTCATCCGCAATCGCAGCTACGGCGAAGGCTTGCCGCACAAGACCCTGCTGCAAGTGTTCGAGCTGCTCGGCAACGATCATCCGCTGGTGACCGCTTATCGCCGCAAGGTCTTCGCTGCGCTGTACTAAGCGCTCACTCGACCCAGCTATAGAGCGGCGTGTCGGCGCCGCTCTGCACTTTCACCTGCGAACTGTGGCGCAAGCGCACCAGCAAGCGCTTGCCCGCCGCCGCACTGCCGGTCAGCCCTTCCAGTTGATCAAGCAAGTCCGGCCCGCTGAGCTGCCCGGCCTGGCGCAACAGATCCTTCGCCACCTGCCACAACTCATCGTCCTGCCCCTGCGGTTTCGCCGCCGGCACCGCTGCAGCCGCCTCAGACTGAGCCAGCGGCGCCTGAGCACTGAGCGCCGAACCAAGCCTGACCCAGTCACTGTCATCCAGCTCCACCGTCAAATCCACCGGCAGCGCGCCGACGGTTCCGCGTATCCGCAACATTGAATTCGCTCCTGCCTTTTTCCGACCTGCATGCTCCCACGGGACTTGTGTAACGCCAAGCACACGGGCAAACTCTGCGCACTTTCGTTATAAGATTACATAACAAACTTTTCACTTTACGTCCCGGAGTTCGCCATGCGTCGTTTGTTGCTCGCTTTGCCGTTTGCCCTGTTGCCGCTGGCCGTTGCCTACGCCGCTGACGAGCATGACCACGATCATGATCATGAGCACGGCAGCCTCGGCGCCCATGAGCATGGCGTGGGTCGACTGAATGCTGCGCTCGATGGCCAGACTCTGGAGCTTGAGCTGGAAAGCCCGGCGATGAACCTGGTGGGTTTCGAGCATGCGGCCACTTCGGACGCTGACAAGGCCAAGGTCGCTGCCGCTCGTGCGCAGCTGGAAAAACCGTTGGCGCTGTTCAGTCTGCCTGCGGCGGCCGGTTGCAAGGTGGCAAGTCAGGAACTGGAAAGTCCGCTGTTCGGCGACAAGCCGGATGCAGACGATCATGACGAAGATGAAGCGGGCAAGGATGGCCACGAGCATCACCATGAGCACAGCGAAATCCATGCGCACTATCAGTTCACTTGCACTACGCCTGGTGCGCTGAAGACGCTGGATCTGACGAATCTGTTCAAGACCTTCCCGGCCACACAGAAGATTCAGGTACAACTGATCAGCGCCAGCGGCCAGCAAGGTACGGAAGTGACGGCCAAGGCGGCGTCGCTGAAGTTCTGAACTGTATGAAGATCCCCCGTAGGAGTGAGCCTGCTCGCGATAGCGGTTGTCAGACAACTTGATCTCAACTGACACGACGCTATCGCGAGCAGGCTCACGCCTACAAAAGCGTCACTCAATTACCTGACCGGTTGCACATGACCCAAGCACTCATCGAACTGTCCGACCTGGGCTTCAACTGGCCCGGTCACCCGCCGTTGCTGGACATTCCGGCGTTTCGCCTGGAAGCCGGCGAGACCCTGTTTCTCAAAGGCCCGAGCGGCAGCGGCAAGACCACCCTGCTCGGCTTACTCGGCGGCGTGCAGAAGCCGGGCCGTGGCAGCATTCGCCTGCTCGGCCAGGAGCTGACCGAGCTCTCCGCCGGTGCCCGCGACACCTTTCGTGTCGACCACACCGGCTACATTTTCCAGCAGTTCAACCTGCTGCCGTTTCTTTCGGTGCGCGAGAACGTCGAACTGCCCTGCCATTTTTCGAAACTGCGTGCCCAGCGAGCGAAACAGCGCCATGGCAGCGTCGATCAGGCCGCCGCGACCCTGCTCGCGCATTTGGGCTTGAAGGACGAAAGCCTTCTCAGCCGCCGTGCCGATTCGTTGTCGATCGGCCAGCAACAACGGGTCGCCGCTGCGCG
The DNA here is from genome assembly GCF_055484735.1 of Pseudomonas sp. 15C. Taxonomy (NCBI): domain Bacteria; kingdom Pseudomonadati; phylum Pseudomonadota; class Gammaproteobacteria; order Pseudomonadales; family Pseudomonadaceae; genus Pseudomonas; species Pseudomonas sp. 15C. The sequence continues at coordinate 252,532 of NZ_JBUDGD010000001.1, forward strand.
TGCACTGATCGGCCAGCCGGAGCTGGTGATCGCTGACGAGCCGACTTCGGCGCTGGATTACGACGCCCGGGAAAATTTCATTCGTCTGCTGTTCGCCGAATGCCGCGAAGCCGGTTCCAGCTTGCTGTTCGTCAGCCACGACCAGAGCCTGGCGCCGCTGTTCGATCGTCACCTGTCCCTGGCCGAACTCAATCGCGCCGCCACGTCTGCCGAGGTCTGAGATGTATCTGTTTCGTCTGGCCATGGCCAGCTTGGCCAACCGCCGTTTCACCGCTTTGCTCACTGCGTTCGCCATCGCTTTATCGGTGTGTTTGCTGCTGGCGGTCGAGCGCGTGCGCACCGAAGCCAAAGCCAGTTTCGCCAGCACCATCAGCGGCACCGACCTGATTGTCGGCGCACGCTCCGGCTCGGTGAATCTGTTGCTGTACTCGGTGTTCCGCATCGGCAATGCCACCAACAATATTCGCTGGGACAGCTTCGAACACTTCGCCAACAACCCGAAAGTGAAGTGGGCGATCCCGATGTCTCTCGGCGACTCCCATCGTGGCTACCGCGTGATGGGCACCACCGAAGCCTATTTCGAGCATTACCAGTACGGCCGTCAGCAGCACTTGGCGCTGGCCGACGGACGCGCGTTTGCGACAGATCCGTTCGAAGTGGTGCTCGGTGCCGAAGTCGCCGAAGCGTTGCACTACAAGCTCGGCGACAAACTGGTGCTGGCCCACGGCGTGGCGGCGATCAGTCTGGTCAAGCACGACGACAAACCGTTCACCGTGGTCGGCATCCTGCAGCGCACCGGGACCCCGGTCGATCGCACGTTGCACATCAGCCTCGGCGGCATGGAAGCGATCCACATCGACTGGCACAACGGTGTGCCGGCGCGCGGCAACGGCCGGATCACCGCGGATCAGGCGCGCAACATGGACCTGACGCCGCAAGCGATCACCGCGTTCATGCTCGGTCTCAACAGCAAGATTTCCACTTTCGCACTGCAGCGCGAGATCAACGAATTCCGCGGTGAGCCGATGCTGGCGATTCTGCCGGGCGTGGCACTGCAGGAATTGTGGAGTCTGATGAGCACGGCGGAAAAAGCCTTGTTCGTGGTCTCGCTGTTTGTCGTGCTGACCGGGTTGATCGGCATGCTCACGGCGATTCTCACCAGCCTCAACGAGCGTCGCCGCGAGATGGCGATTCTGCGTTCGGTGGGGGCGCGGCCATGGCACATCGCGAGCCTGCTGGTGCTCGAGGCGTTTGCCCTGGCATTGACCGGGGTGATCGCCGGACTGGCGCTGCTGTACATCGGCATCGCCGCCGCGCAGGGTTACGTGCAGGCCAATTACGGTTTGTATCTGCCGCTGGCGTGGCCGAGCGAGTATGAATGGACGCTGCTCGGTGGCATTCTGGCGGCCGCGCTGCTGATGGGCAGCGTGCCGGCCTGGCGTGCTTACCGCCAATCTTTGGCCGATGGCCTGTCGATCCGTTTATGAGGAAGTCCACCATGCCCCGCGCCGTGCTCGCGCTGCTGTTGATAATTGCCCTGCCCGTTTGGGCAGCAGCGCCGAAGGACCTGACATGGTCGGAAATGATTCCGCCGGACGCCGCACCGGAAGTACCGAACATGACCCCGCTGCATGACCTGTCGAAGATGGGCGATGCGCTGTCGGCCGAATCCGCCCCGGCGGCCAAGCAGGACCTGCCGAATGCGCCGGTGGTACAGAGCCTCGACGGCCAGAACATTCGTTTGCCAGGCTACATCGTGCCGCTGGAAGTCAGCGAAGAAGGCCGCACCACGGATTTCCTGCTGGTGCCGTATTTCGGCGCCTGCATCCACGTGCCGCCCCCGCCGTCGAACCAGATCGTGCACGTGAAAAGCGAACTCGGCGTGAAGCTCGACGAGTTGTATCAGCCGTACTGGGTCGAGGGGCCGTTGCAGGTCAAGGCGTCGAGCAGCGAACTGGCGGATGCCGGGTATCAGATGGAGGCGCAGAAGATTTATGCGTATGAGCTGCCGGAGTAAATCCCGGTGGTTTTGTGCTGTTTGCAAGGGCCTCATCGCTGGCAAGCCAGCTCCCACAGGTTTCGTTGGTGATCACAAAATTTGTGAACGACTCGATCACTGTGGGAGCTGGCTTGCCAGCGATTGGGCCCTGGAAGTCCCCACAAAACTTCACCCCTTCACTGTTTCATTGAGCTGAGTCAAAAGACCGGATCAGTTGGCTTCGTACCATAGGGCATCAGATTTTTCTTATGTCCTTTCGGAGCCCCCATGAACAAGTCCTTGCTCAGCGCCTCGCTGTTTGCCCTTGCGCTCGCAGCCCCGCTCGCCCACGCCCACGAGGCCGGCGATATTCTGATCCGCGCCGGTGCGATCACCGTCAACCCGAAGGCCGACAGCTCCAGCGTCAAGGTCGATCAGGGTCCGTTGAGCGGCGCGAATCTGGGCGGCAAGGCGACCATGAGCAGCGACACCCAACTGGGTCTGAACTTCGCTTACATGCTCACCGACCATGTCGGCCTCGAACTGCTCGCGGCCACGCCGTTCGAGCACGACGTCAAGCTCAAGGGCACCGCCCTGCCGGCTGCCAATGGCAAACTCGGCACCCTGAAACACTTGCCACCGACCCTCAGCGTCGTGTACTACCCGCTGGATTCGAAATCGGCGTTCCAGCCCTACGTCGGCGGCGGCATCAACTACACCTGGATCTATGACGAGCACGTCGGCAGTGAAGCCAGCGCCAACGGGTTCAGCAACTTCAAGGCGAAAAACTCCTGGGGCCTGGCCTGGCAGGTCGGTGCCGACTACATGCTGACCGACAACATCATGCTCAACGCCCAGGTGCGCTACATCGACATCGACACCCGCGCCACCGTCGAAAACAACGCCGTCGCGCCGGGCACTCGCGCTCGGGTCAACGTCGATGTCGATCCGTTCATCTACATGGTCGGTTTGGGCTATAAGTTCTGAGTCGATTGACCGAACGTTCACGTGGTGGTGAATGAGGCTTCGTGGCAGGCAGGCCTGGAACTGACGACGACGGTACGCCGTTGATCGGGGGACAATGTCCCCTTGCCACTGGGATGGATTGTTTATTCCGGCCATGAAAAAGGCGCCTGTTGAAGGGCGCCTTTTTCATGTCTGCCTGGAATGCGTGGTGAGTTTGAGTCTACCCCCTCACCCCAGCCCTCTCCCGAGGGAGAGGGAGCCGATTTGGAGTCCTTCAAAACCTGAGTTCGACTTGGTATTTCAAGTCGGCGTATTTCCCACAAACACCTCAATCAGTCCCCTCTCCCTTTGGGAGAGGGTTAGGCGGGCGGCGTTCCGATGAGGGTGCTATTAGCCACGCCCCAACAACCGCGCCAACCCCACACTCATCGGCGTCTGCCGCGGCATCTCAAACCGCTCCAGCAGTCGCCGGTTATCCGCCCGCGAATGCCGGATATCACCCGCCCGCGCCGGGCCATAACTGATCGGTGGCAGCTCACCGACCACCACTTTCAATGCTTCGAGCATCTGCTTGAGGCTCATCGACTGGTTCCAGCCAACGTTCACCGCGCCTATTTCCACCTGAGGCTTTCCAATCCCCTGCACCAGCAGACTGACAAGATCCTCGACATAGAGAAAATCGCGCGTCTGCTCGCCATCACCAAACACGGTGATCGGCAAACCTTGCTGCGCACGCTCGCTGAAAATGCTGATGACCCCGGAGTACGGCGAGGACGGATCCTGGCGCGGGCCGAAGATATTGAAGAAGCGGAAGATCACCGGTTCCAGGCCATGCTGGCGGCGATAGAAATCGAAATACTGCTCACCGGCGAGTTTGTCCGAGGCGTACGGTGTCAGCGGGGCTTTCGGCGTGTCTTCGTTGATCGACTCGCCCTCGCCGTTGTTGCCATAAACCGCAGCACTGGAGGCGTACAACACCCGTTTGACCCCGGCCAGACGCATCGCTTCGCAGACATTCAGCGTACCGATGAAATTGCTCTGGTGAGTCTTCACCGGATCGTCCACCGACGCTTGCACCGACGCCACCGCCGCCAGATGGGCGACCGCGCTGCAGCCGTGCATGGCTTGCGCCACCAGTGCTGCATCGGCGACATCGCCGACGATCAACTCGACTTTGAGATTATCCAGCGGCAGGTTGCTGCGTTTTCCGGTCGACAGGTCGTCGAGCACCCGCACCGAGTGACCCTTGGCGAGCAACGCGTCGGTCAGGTGCGAGCCGATGAAACCGGCTCCGCCGGTGATTAGAACGATACCTTCAGCCATGACGGTAGAACCTGTCCAGTAAGCCCGGGAGTGCGGCACGCCAGGCGCGCGGCTTGATCCCGAAAGTGTGCAGAATTTTCTTGCAGGCCAGCACCGCGTGTTGCGGCTCTTCGGCAGCGTCGGGCCGCGCGGCGTGTGCCTGGGCGGTCGGCGCTTCGATGGCCAGCGCGTGCAGGCTGCGTGCTTCGGTGAGAATCGCCTGGCCCAGCGCCAGCGGCGTGGTCGCTTCGTGGCCGGCGTAGTGATACGTGCCCCACAGCGGTGCCGCGCAATCGAGTTGCTTGAGCACCGAAATGATCACCCGTGCAGCGTCGTCGACCGGCGTCGGGTTGCCGCGACGGTCATCGGCCAGCAGCAATTCTTCCGGTTGCTCGGCGCGGGCGAGAAAACGCCCAAGGGTGCCGTCCGGGCTGTCATCGAGCAGCCAGCCGAAACGCAGCAGCACATGTTGCGGGCACGTGGCGCGTACGCTCTGTTCGATACGCCACAAGGCCTGGCCGCGCAGGCCCAGCGGCACCGGCTCGTCTTTTTCGCTGTAGGCGGTAGCGCGCGAACCGTCGAACACCCGATAACTCGACGGCTGCACGAGGACGATGTTGTGGTGCTGGCACAGTTCGGCCAGACGTTCGATCGCACGTTCCTGCCCGGCCATGCGGGTTTCGCTGACGGTCTCGGCCTGGAACCAGTCGAAATAGTAGGCGAGGTTGATCAACGCATCGGGACGGGTGTCGTCCAGCAGTTGCGTCAGGCTCGCGGCATCCCAGCCGTTTTCGGGCGGGCGGGGGGCGAGGAAACCAATGTCTTCCTCCGCACCGAGGCGAATCAGCGCCTGCCCAAGGGCATTTCCGCCGCCCAGTAACATAAGGCGCATTCGCATAGAGTCAGCAGGCCCAGTCTGATTGGAACGATGGCTTTAGCAACGGATCTCGTGGAACCGTCGTCGATAATTGCCGGAATCGTTGCATTTTGCGGGTTTAGTGCGCAACCGTCATCCGTAATGTGCAGATCCCGCAATTTGTATTGAGGCAACCGGCCTCATCGCTGGCAAGCCAGCTCCCACAGGTTCTGTGCCAGGCATGAATCCTGTGGGAGTTGGCTTGCCGACGATAAGGGCTCGACTGTCTCTGAAGATCCCCAGCGGTACTTGCATCTTCCCTCCCCCGCCCGCATAACTTTACCCATGAATCTCCCCCTACCCGCCGACAGCGCCCTGGCCGGTTTCCACCCTGCCGTCAGCGCCTGGTTCAGCCACACGTTCCCGGCGGTCACCGCTGCCCAGGCCCGTGCATGGCCGTTGATCCGTCAGCGCCGTTCGACGCTGATCGCCGCGCCGACCGGTTCCGGCAAAACCCTGACCGCGTTTCTCGCCGTCCTCGACGATCTGGTTCATCGCGGCCTGGAAGCCCCCCAAGGCCTGACCGATGAAACTTTGGTGGTTTACGTTTCGCCGCTCAAGGCACTGTCGAACGATATCCAGATCAACCTGCAGAATCCGCTGGCCGGCATCACCGAACAACTGCGCCAACTGGGTCTGCCCGAGCTGCAGATCACCACCGCCGTGCGCACCGGCGACACCCCGCATAAAGACCGCGCGGCCATGCGCAAGACCGCCCCGCATATTCTGGTGACCACGCCGGAATCTCTGTACGTGCTGCTCGGTTCCGAGTCGGGGCGCAAGATGCTCGGCACCACGCGCACGGTGATCATCGATGAAATCCACGCGATGGCCGCCGGCAAGCGCGGCAGTCATCTGGCCTTGAGTCTCGAACGCCTGCAAGCCTTGTGCAGCGAGCCGCTGACGCGCATCGGCCTGTCCGCCACGCAGAAACCGGTCGAAGCCGTGGCGCAGTTTCTGGTCGGCCATGAACGGTCCTGCGAAATCATCGACATTGGCCACGCCCGCCCACGGGATCTGGGCATTGAAGTACCGCCGGTGCCGTTGTCGGCGGTGATGGCCAACGACGTCTGGGAGCTGGTCTACAACCGCCTCGCCGAACTGGCCCGGGAACATCGCACCACGCTGATTTTCGTTAACACGCGGCGCCTGGCCGAACGTCTAAGTCGACACCTCAGCGAACGCCTCGGCAAGCACGCGGTTGCGGCGCACCACGGCAGCCTCGCCAAGGAGTTTCGCCTCGATGCCGAGCAGCGGCTCAAGCGCGGCGAACTGCAGGTGCTGATTGCCACCGCGTCTCTGGAACTGGGCATCGATATCGGCGAAGTCGATCTGGTCTGCCAGATCAGTTCGCCGCGCTCGATTGCCGGTTTCCTGCAACGGGTCGGCCGTTCGGGCCACCAGGTCGGCGGCACGCCGAAGGGACGGTTGTTCGCCACCACCCGTGACGATCTGATCGAATGCGCCGCCCTGCTCGATTGCGTGCGTCGTGGTGAACTCGACACTTTGCACATACCGCAAGCGCCGCTGGATGTGCTGGCGCAGCAGATCATTGCCGAGGTCAGCTGTCAGGAATGGTCGGAAGACGCCTTGCTGGCCATGTTTCGCCGCGCCGCGCCCTATCGCGATCTCGATGAAAAGCACTATCAGGCGCTGCTGAGCATGCTCGCCGAAGGCTACAACGGCCGCCAGGGCATCCGCAGCGCGTATCTGCACCGCGACGCCGTCAGCCGCACCTTGCGCGGCCGGCGCGGCGCGCAACTGACCGCGGTGACCAGCGGCGGGACGATTCCGGACAACGCCGACTACAGCGTGCTGCTCGAACCGCAGGGCCTGAACATCGGCAGCGTCAACGAAGACTTCGCCGTCGAGAGCATTGCCGGCGACGTGTTCCAGCTCGGCAATACGTCGTACCGTATCCTGCGCGTAGAGGCCGGCAAGGTACGGGTCGAGGACGCCCACGGCCAGCCGCCGACCATCCCGTTCTGGCTTGGCGAAGCCCCGGGCCGCAGCGATGAGCTGTCCGCCGCAGTGGCACGCCTGCAAGCGCAGCTCGACGAATTGCTCGGCGCCAGCCCTGGCGATCTGCAACCGGCGCTCGACTGGCTGACCCAGACCCTGGGCCTCAATCGCGCCAGCGCCGAGCAAATGGTCGAGTATCTGGCCCGCGCGCGCCAGACCCTCGGCGCCCTGCCCTCGCAGGACACGCTGCTGATGGAGCGGTTTTTCGACGAATCCGGCGGCACGCAACTGATCCTTCACACGCCGTTCGGCAGCCGCATCAACCGCGCCTGGGGCCTGGCCCTGCGCAAGCGCTTTTGCCGCACCTTCAATTTCGAATTGCAGGCCGCCGCCAGCGAAGACGCAATCGTGCTGTCGCTGTCGACCAGTCATAGCTTTGAACTCGACGAGGTCTGGCGCTACCTGCACAGCAACAGTGCCGAACACATCCTGATCCAGGCGGTGCTCGACGCGCCGCTGTTCGGCGTGCGCTGGCGCTGGAATGCCGGGGTCGCGCTGGCGCTGCCACGCTTTACCGGCGGGCGCAAAGTCGCGCCGCAGTTGCAGCGAATGAAAAGCGAAGACCTGATCGCCAGCGTGTTTCCCGAACAGATCGCCTGCCTGGAAAACCTCGCCGGCGAACGGGAAATCCCCGAGCATCCGCTGATCGAACAAACCCTCGACGACTGCCTGCACGAAGCGATGGACAGCGAAGGCTGGCTTACGCTGTTGCGACGCATGGAACGCGGCGAGGTGCGCCTGATCAGCCGCGACCTGCCGGCGCCCTCGCCGCTCGCCGCAGAAATTCTCAGCGCGCGGCCGTACACCTTTCTCGATGACGCGCCGCTGGAAGAGCGCCGCACGCAAGCGGTGATCAACCGGCGCTGGAGCGATCCGCAATCGACCGATGACCTCGGTGCGCTGGATGCCGACGCGATTGCCGCAGTACGCGAAGAGGCTTGGCCAACGGCGAATTCGGTGGATGAAATGCACGAAGCGCTGATGAGCCTGGCTTGCATTAGCGCAGCGGAAGTTGCCGCCAATGACGGCTGGCGCGAGTGGCTGCAGACCCTGGCCAGCAGCGGTCGCGCGTGTTGTCTGCAGGTCGATGCCGAGCATTCTTTGTGGCTGGCCCGCGAGCGCCTGACCTGCCTGCAAGCGCTTTATCCACAGGCCACGCCGCAGCGCGAGCTGGACGCATTGCCCGGCTTCGACGCAGCGTGGAGTTTCGATGACGCCTTGCTCGAAGTGATCCGCGCGCGCCTCGCCGGGTTCGGCCCGCTGCCGTTACTCGCCATCGCCCAACCGCTGGCGTTGCCGACTGCGCAGGTCGCTCAAGCCCTCACTCAACTGGAGCGCGAAGGTTATGTGCTGCGCGGCCAATTCACGCCGAACCTGAATGACGAGGAATGGTGCGAACGGCATCTGCTCGCGCGCATCCATCGCTACACGGTCAAGCGTCTGCGCCGGGAAATCGAACCGGTGGCGTTGCAGGATTTCATGCGCTTCCTGTTCGACTGGCAACACCTGTCGGCCTCGACGCGCGGTCAGGGCAGCGCTGTGTTGCCGGCCATTGTCGGCCAGTTCGAAGGCTACGCGGCGGCGGCTTCGGCGTGGGACAGCGACATCCTGCCGGCGCGGCTCAAGGACTATTCGCCGAGCTGGCTGGATGATCTGTGCCGCAACGGCAAAATGGTGTGGACGCGCCTCAGCGCTCGGCAAAAGGTCAGCGGCACGGCGTTGCGCAGCACACCGATTGTGTTGCTGCCGCGCGCTCAGGTCGGCTTGTGGAGTGCGCTGGCCGAACAGACGCCGGCAGACGAACTGTCGCCGAAAACCCGCAAGGTCTTCGACGCCTTGAGCCAGCACGGCGCGTTGTTTTTCGATGAGCTGATTCACGAAGCGCACCTGCTGCGCAGCGAACTGGAGATCGCCTTGCAGGAACTGGTCGGCGCCGGGTTGGTAAACGCCGACAGCTTCGCCGGCCTGCGCGCACTGATCACGCCGCCGAGCAAGCGCCAGCAGCGCAGCAGTCGGCGCGGGCGCGGCGCGTTTGTCGGTGGCATGGACGATGCCGGACGCTGGGCCTTGTTGCGGCGCGGTACGGCAGTGGATAACAGCCAAACGCTGGAGCATGTCGCCATGACGTTGCTGCGCCGCTACGGCGTGGTGTTCTGGCGCTTGCTTGAACGTGAGGCGGACTGGTTGCCGAGCTGGCGCGAGCTATTGCGCACGTTCCATCGACTCGAAGCGCGTGGCGAGATTCGTGGCGGACGCTTTGTCAGTGGTCTGGCGGGCGAGCAGTTTGCCCTGCCCGAGGCAATTCCCTTGTTGCGCGAAGTACGCCGGCGCCCGCACGACGGCAGTCTGGTGATGGTCTGCGGCGTCGACCCGTTGAACCTCGCCGGGACCTTGTTGCCGGGGGTGAAAGTGCCGGCGCTGGCGAGTAACCGGCTGGTGTATCTCGATGGGGTTCCGGCGGCGGCAATGATTGCCGGCAAGCAGCAGATCTGGTCGGAGCTGGATCAGATGGCGGCGGAACAGGTGCACAGCAAGCTGATCCGGCATTGAAGGCGTCTGTTCTGGCCTCATCGCGGGCAAGCCCGCTCCCACAGGGTTCTGCGGTGTACACAAAACCAATGTGGGGAGCGGGCTTGCCCGCGATGAGGCCGGGACATGCAACGCATCATTCAGATCAGGTCCGCGATTCCTGCGGCACCTCCGCCCCGGCAATCTCCTCCACCGGCTGACGTTTGGGCAACACCACCTGCTGTGGATAAGTCTGCGCGAAATGCACATTCGCGGTGTTATCCACAAGCTTCTTCAAACGCTGGTTGAACGCCCGGCTCACCGCATATTGTCCGCCCGACACCGTGCGGAATTGCGCGGTCAGCACCACACCGTTGAGGTCCATCCTGTCGACCCCGAACACATCCAGTGGCCCCTGCAGGTTGTACTTGAGAAACGGATCTTCACGGATCGAATCGCCGGTCTCGCGGATCAGCTCGATGGCCCTGTCCACATCGGTGTCATAGGTGAACTGCACCGAGAAAAATGCGAAGGCGAACTGCCGCGACTGGTTGGTGACCGCTTTGATCTGGCCGAACGGCACCGAGTGCACGAAGCCCTTGCCGTCGCGCAGACGCAGGGTGCGGATGGTCAGCCCTTCGACCGTACCGGCATGCCCGGAATCGAGCACCACCCAGTCGCCAATCGACAGGGTGTCTTCGATGATGATGAACAGCCCGGTGATCACGTCTTGAACCAATTGCTGCGAGCCGAAACCGATCGCCAGACCGACCACCCCGGCACCCGCCAGCAATGGCGCAACGTTGATCCCCAGATTGGCCATGGTGGTAATCGCGCAGATCACCACCAGGATGATTTTGATCGCGTTGCGCAGCAGCGGCAGGATGGTTTTCACCCGCGTGCTCGGCTGGCGCGCTGCGCGTTTGCTCAGCGGTGGTTTCAGCGCTTCCTGAATCGCCGTGTCCAGCACCACCCACAGCAGCCACGTCACCAGAAAGATCAGACCGATGCTGCTCAACGCCTCGCTGATCGCCCGGCCCACCGCGCTGCTCTGGGCAAAATCAAGCAGCGACACGCCCCAGATCCGCCCAAGAATATCGAGGAAGGCAATCGCGATGACGATCCGCAACAACGCATGCAACAGGCTGAGAAAACGCTCCTTGTAGGCGCTGCTACGCTGGATCGCTTCGGCCTTGCGCGACTTGAACAGGTGCTGCAGCACGGTACTGAGAAACACCGTGCCGATCAGCAAGACCGTGGTGAACAAGGCACAGCGCAGGGCTTTCTGGTTGTCCTCGCCGATGCCGATCAGGCTCACCGCCGAGACCAGCACCATCAGCACGATCGGCCAATACCACAGCCCGGAAAAAATCCGCAGCGACTCTTGCAGCGACGGCTGTTTCAGGCGCTGGCTCAGCGAGCGGTTACGGATCAGATGCGCCACCGGACGACGCAGGCGGATCACCAGCAAGCCGAAGATGATCGAGGCGATCAGGCCAGTGAACACGGCGATGCTGCTGGTGATGTTGCCGCCCAGTTGCCGAGCGATCTGCGGACTGGTCAAGGCATCGCTGAGCGCGGCGAGAAAGCCGATCAAGAACAGCGGTCGCGGGCAGTATTGGCGGATGATTCGCGCGGCGGTACGTTTGTGCCCGACATTGAACACCACGACCACGCACAGCAGCATCGAGGTGGAAAAGATGCCACTGCTGGTCGCGTAAGCCAGACACAGCGCCAAGGCGCGGCCAACCGAGGCTTGCAGAAAATGACTCACATAAAGGGTCAGTGGCAGGCAGATCAACGCTGGCACGGTATACGGCAGCAGATAACCGAGCAGATCCTGACCACGCTGGCGCGTGCGCAGCCAGCGGCCTTCGCGCAGGCGTTTGGCCAACAGGCTGCCGAGTACGGTCAGCACGGCAAAGCTGCCCAGCCAGGCGCCGGACAAGGTGAGGAAGTCGCCGGCGACACTCCAGCCCGAGCGATTCGAGGGTTGCTTGACCAGTTTGTCGACTTCGTCGGCGGCGCGGTCGGCGCGCAGGCGCCAGGCGTCGACCAGATCTTCGTTGAGGTCGAGTTTTTCCTGCACGTCATCGATGCTGGTACTGATCGCACCGAGCAGCCCGCCCTGCACCAGCGGCTCGGGTTCGGCGGCTTTTTCGCTGGTTTCGGCGCTGGCCGGAACGCCCGGTAACGCAGCAGCCTCGACTTCACTGGCGCCGATAAACAGCAGCGCGCCCAGCACAATGGCGATCCTGAACCTGGTCAACACGCGTGACTCCTGTGGATGAACCTGTAAGGAACTGATCGGTAATTGCGCGGCAAGTTCAAGAGCCCCCCTCATCGGAACGCCGCCCGCCCAGCCCTCTCCCCCAGAAGAGGGAGCCGACCGCGTTCAATGTTGGAGCCGCAACGACCTGACAGATCTGCACCGAACTCCATATCGAATCCCCGCAGTTCTGTAGCCTGCGTCGAGCACAATTTTTGACGAGCACGCAGATCTGCTCCCTTCCCCCTCGCCCCCCTTGGGGGAGAGGGCTGGGGTGAGGGGGCAAGCTTTTGATCTTCGCTTCTGAACAATCCCCCACGCCGACCGCCCGTAACACCGCCGAAACTTTCCCGCCCCCGCCGCAGTCATCACAAAACACCGGCAACACGAGGACTTTCTACGGGAGGATGGGATGGCGGCGATTCACATCGGTATTTCAGGCTGGCGCTACACCCCGTGGCGCGGGGATTTCTACCCGAAGGGGCTGGCGCAGAAGCGCGAATTGCAATTCGCCTCGCGCGCCGTCAACAGCATCGAAATCAATGGATCGTTCTACGCCCTGCAAAGGCCGGAACGCTACGCCCAGTGGTACGCCGAGACCCCGGACGACTTCGTGTTCAGCGTCAAGGCGCCACGCTTCATCACTCATGTGCGGCGCTTGCGCGAAATCGAAAAACCGCTGGCGAATTTCTTTGCTTCTGGCGTGCTGGAACTCAAGGAAAAGCTCGGGCCGATCCTCTGGCAGTTCCCGCCCAACTTCAAGTTCGAGCCTGAGCGCTTCGAAAATTTCCTCGCCCAATTGCCTCGCGATACCGAAGCCGCCGCCGCACTCGCCCGTCAGCACGATGAGCACCTGCGTGGCCCGGTCAGCGTCAAAGCCTGGCGTAAAAAGCCCCTGCGCCATGCGGTGGAAATCCGCAACGACAGCTTTATCGATCCCGAATTCGTACGCTTGCTCAAGCGCCACAACACCGCACTGGTGATAGCCGACACCGCCAATAAATGGCCGTACCGCGAAGACGTCACCAGTGACTTTGTCTACCTGCGTCTGCACGGTGCCGAAGAGCTCTACGCCAGCGGCTACAGCGCCGAGGCCCTGGAGCGCTGGGCCGAGCGCATCGACGCCTGGCATCACGGCGGGCAACCGCAGGATGCGCAGCTGATCGCCCCGCGCCTGAAACCGCGCGCGCGCAAATCCCGCGAAGTGTTCTGCTATTTCGACAACGACATCAAGGTCCGCGCGCCCTACGACGCGCGTAACCTGCTGCAGCGTTTCGATCTCGACAAGGACCTCGCCACCGCCCCTGGCGAACCCGCTGGCGAAGGAGTGTTGGCATGAGCATTCCAGAACCGGTCGGCTTCACCGATGAAGGCTCGGTAAGCGCGCCGTCGGTACGTACCTTCACCGTGCTGACGGTCAACACTCACAAGGGTTTCACTGCGCTCAACCGGCGTTTCATCCTCCCGGAGTTGCGCGAGGCGGTGCGTAGTGTCGCCGCCGATGTGGTGTTTTTGCAGGAAGTCCACGGCACCCACGAACATCACCACAAGCGCTTCGACAACTGGCCGACGATGCCGCAGTACGAATTTCTTGCCGACAGCCTCTGGCCACAGTTTGCCTATGGGCGCAATGCGGTGTACCCGGATGGCGACCACGGCAATGCGCTGCTGTCGAAATTCCAGATCATCCGTCACGACAACCTCGATGTGTCGATCAGCGGCCACGAGAACCGCGGCCTGTTGCATTGCGTGCTGCGCTTGCCCGGCGACGGTGCCGAGGTGCATGCGATCTGCGTGCACCTCGGTTTGCGCGAGAGCCATCGCAACGCGCAACTGGATCTGCTGATGCAGCGCCTGGCCGAGTTGCCGCAGGACGCGCCGGTGATCGTCGCCGGCGATTTCAATGACTGGCGCCAGCGTGCCGATGCGCAGCTCAAGCCGTGCGGCTTGCGCGAAGTGTTCGCCGAACATCAGGGCAAACCGGCACGCAGCTTTCCGGCGCGCCTGCCGGCCCTGCGCCTGGACCGCATCTATGTGCGCAACCTCAAGGCCAGCCAGCCGAAAGTTCTGGCGAACCGGCCCTGGTCACACCTTTCCGATCATGTCCCGTTATCGGTGGAGATCCAATTATGAGCAGCTCGCCACTGGAGAAATCCGCCGTGGAGCCGATGACCATCACCCCGCCGGTCCGCGAGCCCGGCCACGTTGACGTGCAGTACCGCTGGCACGGCGGCAACCGCATCGAACTGCTGGAAAACGGCGAGGAATATTTCCCGCGGGTGTTTGCGGCAATGCGTGCGGCGAAAAGTGAAATTCTCCTCGAGACGTTTATCGTCTTTGAAGACAAGGTCGGCGCCGAACTTCAAGAAATTCTCATCGACGCCGCCCGGCGTGGCGTGCGCACCACGGTGAGCCTTGACGGCTTTGGCTGTGGCGAGCTGAGCACCAGCTACCTCACGGCACTCAGCGACGCCGGCGTGCATTTGCAGATCTTCGACCCCGCCCCCAAGCACTTGGGCATTCGCACCAACTGGTTCCGCCGTCTGCACCGAAAGATCGTGGTGGTCGACGGCACGATCGCGTTCATCGGCGGGATCAATTTCTCCGGCGATCACCTGGCCGATTTCGGCCCCGAAGCCAAGCAGGATTACTCGGTGGAAATCCAGGGCCCGGCGGTGGCTGATATTCACCACTTCGCCTTGCTGCAGAGCGGTCGTCCGGGACGGGCAAAATTCTGGTGGCAACGCCGGCGCCAACGGCGTGCCGAAATGGCTTTCAACGACCACGACGGCCAGGTGCGTCTGGTGTTTCGCGATAACGACCAGCACCACACCGACATCGAAGATGTTTATTTGCAGGCGCTGCGCCACGCCAAACACCGGGTGGTGATCGCCAATGCCTATTTCTTCCCTGGCTATCGCTTGCTGCGCGAGATCCGTAATGCCGCACGCCGAGGCGTAGAGGTACGGCTGATTCTGCAAGGTCAGCCGGACATGCTGGTGGCCAAGATCGCCGCGCGCATGACCTACGATTATCTGCTCAAGGCCGGCGTGCAGATTCACGAATATTGCCAGCGTCCGCTGCACGGCAAAGTCGCATTGATGGACGAAGAATGGAGCACCGTCGGTTCGAGCAATCTCGATCCGCTGAGCCTGTCGCTGAACCTTGAAGCCAATGTGCTGATCCGCGATCGCGCATTCAATCAACATCTGTACGAACGCCTCGAAGACCTCAGCCGCAACCACTGCAAAGCCATGGACCCGGCGAAGTTGCCGCGCGGGCGCATCTGGCACATGACTGTGGGTTTCCTGGTGTTCCACTTCCTGCGGCATTTTCCGGCCATGGCCGGCTGGCTGCCGGCACATAAACCAAGGCTCAAGCCATTTCGAGGGAACCTGACATGAGCCATACCGAAACGCATTCGGCCGAGCAGTCGGCACCGGCGCAACATTCGAAATGGAGCCGCTGGAAGCGCCCGCTGACGCTGCTGTTCTTTCTCGCCCTGATCGTCTTGCTGACCATGTTCGCCATGCGCATCGAATGGGCCGAGGTCCTGCAAACGCTCGCCGACTTCAAGGTGCGTACGCTGATCATCGCTGCCAGCCTGACGCTGCTGAGCTTTCTGGTGTACGCCAGTTTCGACCTGATCGGCCGCACTTACATTCGTCAGGATCTGACCTGGAAACAGATCCTGCCGGTGGGAATCATCAGCTACGCATTCAACCTCAATCTCAGCGCCTGGGTCGGCGGGATCGCCATGCGCTATCGCCTGTATTCACGACTGGGAGTGAGCAAAAGCAACATCGCCAAGATTCTCGGCCTGAGCCTGGCGACTAACTGGTTCGGCTACATGACCATCGCTGGCGTGGTGTTCACCAGTGGTTTGGTGAGCATGCCGCCGGGCTGGAAAATCAGCAGCACCGCGTTGCAGGGCATCGGCGTTTTGCTGTTGCTGGTGAGCGCGGGTTACCTGGCCGCGTGCCGCTTTTCCAAACGCCGTGAATGGTCGATTCGCAACGTCGAAATCAACCTGCCGTCGCTGCGCATGGCGGTGCTGCAACTACTGCTCGGCGCGTTGAACTGGTCGCTGATGGCGGCGGTGATTTTCACCCTGTTGCCAAGCAAACTCGATTATCCGTTGGTGCTAGGCGTGCTACTGATCAGTGCGATTGCCGGGGTCATCACGCATATCCCGGCCGGGCTTGGCGTGCTCGAGGCGGTGTTTGTGGCGCTGCTGCAACATGAGGTATCGCGCGGCAGTCTGGTGGCGGGATTGCTGGCGTATCGGGCGATTTACTTTCTGTTGCCGCTGCTGATCACGCTGGTGATGTATCTGGTTGTGGAAGCGAAGGCCAAGGCGTTGCGGATCGAGAAGAAGCCTTCCTGAAAGTTATGTTGGATGGGATACCGCTATCGCGAGCAGGCTCACTCCTACAGTTTGGAATGCGTTCCCTTGTAGGAGTGAGCCTGCTCGCGATGGCGTCCTGCAAAACGACGCAGATCATCTGGACTGGATAATGCTCAACCGCTCCCCGACCACCATCTCGGTTATCCAGTCCACCAGAATCGAGGTATACGCCTGCTGCGACACCGGATCGCTCAGCGCATGATCGGCACCATCAATGATCCGGTGCGTCAATGAATGGGTCTGCTGGCACGCCGCGCGATAACTCATGATCGTCGCGTGGGGGACGAAGTCATCGGTTTCGGATTCCACCAGCAACACGTCCCCGGTGAATTGCGAACAGGCATGCAAGGCGCGGTTGCTGTCAGCGCGCACCAGCGTGCCGCGATAGTCACGCAGATCCGCCTTGTCCAGATCGCGCTTGGGCGTGTGCCACTGCTCGTCGCGGTACAGCGCTGGCACCCGCAGCGCCAGCCAGCGCACCGGGCGCAATGACGTGAGGATCGAGGCCAGATAGCCGCCATAACTGGTACCGACCACGGCGATCGCCGAAGTATCGAGCGCCGGATGCGCCAGCAAGCGATCGTAGGCGGCGAGCAAGTCGCGCAGATTGTCCTCACGGGTCACCCGGCTCAGCGGAATACCGGTACCGCCGGTGTGCCCGCGTAAATCGAAGGTGAGGCACACGCAACCCAGACCGGCGATGCCCTTGGCTCGTTCAAGATCACGCTCCTGACTGCCGCCCCATCCGTGCACGAACAGCACGCCGGGGACTTTCGATTTCGGGCTGAGAAAAGTCCCGCTCATCTGTTCATCATCAATGTCGATTTGAATGCTTTCGCTTCTAGCCGTCATAGGATTTGACCGTTACATATTTGAGAAGAAAGTCGCTGCTTTCGGCGGGGCCGCGATAGATCTCGATGGCGTCCACCGGCAGCGCCTGATCGATGTAGGTTTCCACCGAAGACACGCGAATCGCGCGCATCCCCGGATCGTTGACGAAACTCTGCAGCGCCGCGACTTCGGCACTGCTTGCCCCGCCCATGCGCCAGGATTGTTCGAGCACACCGCTGCGCGGGTTGCCGCTGCTGTCGAGGCCTTGGGCAATGTCGTAATTACGTCGCGAGGCGAAGAAGCGCGGGTAGGCTTCATCCGCAGCGCTGTCGAACACTTGGGCCTGTTCGATGGCCAGACGTACGTCGTCGGGCAGATCCAGCGCCAGCAAAGCTTCGTAACCACCCTGCACCACCAGCAGATTGGAACCGCCGTAGACCTCCTCGCCCTGGCCATCCTCGGTCAGGTATTGATCGCCGCAGTAACTCAGCACCTTGCCGCCGATGAATGACTGGCCAACGCTGTGGGTCACCACTTTGCTCAAGTCCTGCTCGAGCACCACGCCCTCGCTGAACAGCTTTTCCGCATCGGGCCGGGCGAGGATTTCATCGAAGGCGTCGAGGCTTTTGATGACTTCCTGGCCGCGACCGGCGCAGGCATGAATCGGCTTGATGCGGATCGGCCCGGCATACAGCAGATGTTCCGCGGCTGGCCGTGCATCTTCCAGGGCGAAAACGCTGAGCCCATCGAGCACAACGTTGCGCACCCGTTCGGAAAACAGCGGCGACCAGCCCGACGGCGCGCTGGCCAAGTGGCTGCGCAAACCGTGGCTGATGGCTTTGGTGCAGATGAAATCATGTTCGACGAAGCCGCCCCAAAGATCGTCCGGGCCGCTGATGCCCAGTTCCTCGGCGTGGGCGGTGCCGACGATGGTTTGCGTCGGTAATAGATACAGGTCGCGGCCGCGGTGTTTCTCCGCATCGTAACTGCCGCCGAACTTGCACCCGAGAATCTGCGCCAGCCAGCGCGCCAGGGCTTTGTTGGTCTGTACTTCATGTTGCGGCGCGTCGGGACGCACCGAGTGAGCGACAACGATTTTCTTGCGCGGTGTCGGGGTCATGCGTTCCCCTTTTGCTGGTTCAATGGTTTCCCGTTGAGAGGTGCAGAGATCAGGCCAATCGCTGCACGCGGCAAAGCTTTTGAAAATCAATCAGTTAACGAGAAAGTGCTGGCACCACGCCTGTTTCAAACTGCACGACGGCGTAGAAAATTCCAGCAAATTGCACGATTTAATGGCTTTCACAAAACAACTGTGGGAGCTGGCTTGCCAGCGATTTCGGTAGGTCGGTCGCCAATGGGCTTAGCTGAAAGACCGAATCGCGGGCAAGCCCGCTCCCACAGGTATTTCAGGCGCTGCTGACTAACGGGACAGACCAAACCGCCCCCGATAATCGCTCGGCGTCAGCCCGGTAATCTTCTTGAAAATCGCACGAAACGCGCCGGGATCCTGATAGCCCACCGTCCACGCGATGTGATCGATCGTGCCATTGCTGAACTCCAACATCTCCCGCGCCTTGCCCACCCGTAAATGTTGGCAATACTCAGTCGGCTTCAACCCGGTCGCGGCACGAAACCGGCGCAGAAACGTGCGTTCCTCCAACACTGCGCGTTCAGCCATTGCGCTCACTGAAACGTCAGTCGCGCCGGTGCTCTGCAGCCAGTGCTGGACCTTGAGAATCGCCGCGTCGCCATGGCTGAGAATCGGCGCGAAATTGCTGCCACAGGCGCTGGCACTCTCGCTGTGTTCCATCACCAGAAAATGCGCGGTGCGGGTGGCGATGCTCGGCCCGAGCAAGCGGTTGACCAGGCGCAGGCCCAGTTCCGACCAGGCCATCAGCCCGGCGGTGGTGATCAGGTCACCATCGTCGACAATCGGCGTGTCGGCCTTGAGCTGGATTTTCGGGTGGCGTTCGCTGAAGCCCTGCGCCGCGGTCCAGTGCACCGTGGCGCTGCGGCCATCGAGCAAGCCGCTTTCGGCGAGCATCAGCGAACCCACGCAGACCCCGCCCAGCGTTGCCCCGCTTGCGTGTTGATCACGTAGCCATTGCATCAGCCGAGTCGGCATGTGCGCCGCCGAAAAGCCACTGATCGACGGCGGAATCAGCACGGCCTGCAAACTGGATTCATCGCCCGCAAGACTGGCGTAAATCCGCACCGGCGGCTGATCGCCTTCGACCTGCCAGTGGCTGACCCGCAGCAATGGCAATTGGGTAGCCTGCTGCTCGGCAGCAATCCGGTTCGCCACTGCAAACAGGTCAGTCAGCCCATGCACGGCCGCCATCTGCGCGCCGGGATAAATCAGCACACCGAGTTCAGCGATGGCGGCGTTTTCTGCGCCCATTGTCAGTTTTCCCCTGCCTATTGTCGGTGCGGCCAATCCTCGAATCGCTTATCAGCGCCAATACTGGAGTCACTTCCAGCCAGCACATCGAGGACACACCCATGACCAAGCAAGCGCTCATCGTAGTCGATATCCAGAATGACTACTTCCCTCAAGGCAAGTGGCCGTTGGCCGGTGCCGACGCCGCTGCCGACAATGCCGCCCGACTGATCGGAGCCTTCCGCGAGGCGGGCGATTCGGTGGTGCACATTCGCCACGAATTCACGTCGGCTGACGCGCCGTTTTTCACCCCAGGTTCAGACGGCGCCAAACTGCATCCGAAAGTGCTCAACCGTGCCGACGAACCGGTGGTGCTCAAGCACTTCGTCAACTCGTTCCGCGAAACCGATCTGAAAGCGGTCCTCGACGACAAAGGCGTTACCGACCTGGTCGTGGTCGGCAGCATGAGCCACATGTGCGTCGATGGCATCACTCGCGCAGCGGCAGACATGGGTTACAGCGTCACAGTCGTTCACGATGCCTGCGCCAGCCGTGAACTGGAATTCAACGGCCTGACCGTGCCGGCCGCGCATGTGCACGCCGCGTTCATGTCGGCGCTGGGTTTCGCTTACGCCAGCGTGGTGTCGACTGACGAATTCCTGCGCAGCAACGCCTAGCAACAACTGGTGCAATGCCCACTGGCCCGCCGCGTTGCGGGCCTTTTTGCACCTGTCATGAAAATCTCACGCGTGAGTCATTGATGGCACTTTGAATTGATTGTAGTGTGGCCCACGCGTGAGACATTCATAACCGGATTCAAGCCATGACAAGCCGCTCGAAGGCGCACGCCGCAGCAAGCCCGAAAGGCGAGCGCGCCAAAACCTCCGCAAAGAAACCGTCGAGCTTTTATATGAAGCAGATGCGCGCGGGTCTGGCGGCCGCCGGTTATGTGAAACACGAAACTTGGGTGCTTCCCGAAAACCGAAGCTTGCTCAAGCAAATGGAGCAACAGCTACGCCAACCGATTCTGGCTGGCTCATTCATGTCGGAGAATTACATGAGCGCAGGCAACAACTGGACCATCGATAGCCTCTTCAACGCCCTCAAGGCCCTGGACGAGGTGGCTTCGCAAGAAATCACGCTGTCGCTGATCCAGAGCTCCGAGCCGAGCATCAAGCTGGAAATGAACGAATTCGGCGGTCTGCCGATTCACATCGCCCTGGCTGGCCAGCAGATCATCGTCGACACCGTGTTGGTGGATGTCGATTCGATCAGCAATGTCCAAGCCTTCAACGACGCCGTGCTGCGCAGCCGGGAAATGTTCCCGCTGTCGTCGATCGGCATCGAGTCGATGCCCAACGGGCAGACCGTTTACAACATGTTTGGCGCCCTCAGCGCCGACTCGAGCCTGACCAACATCGTCACCGAGGTGAAAACCCTGGTCGACAACGTGCAGCGCGCCAGCGAAGCCTTCGAACACTTCTTCAAGTAATCAACAGGGAATATCCAATGACTCAGTCCATCTGGAGCAAGTTGTTCACCGCACTGCGCGGCGGCGCCAATGAAGTCGGCGAAGCCATCGCCGACCAGCAGGCCCTGCGCATCCTCGATCAGGAAATCCGCGACGCCGACACCGCGCTGTCCAACGCCCGTCGCGAACTGGTCACCATCATGGCCAAGCACAAACTGGCCGCCGACCGCGTCAGCGAGTACGACGCCAAGATCAAGGACCTCGAAGCCAAGGCCGTCTCGGCGCTGAACGCCGGTCGTGAAGACCTGGCGCTGGAAGTCGCTGAAGCGATCTCGACCCTGACCAACGACCTGAGCGCCGAGAAGAAGCTCAGCGATGAATTCGGCGCCTACGCCGACAACATGCGCAAGGACATCAGCAAGGCCGAGTCGCGGATCAAGAGCCTGCGCCAGCAAGTGGACATGGCCAAGGCCCGGGACAGCGTGCAAAAAGCTCAAGTCAGCGCTTCCATCGCCAGCGGTGGCGCCAACGGCAAGCTGGAAACCGCCGTCGGCACCCTGAACCGTCTGCAAGCCAAGCAGCAGCAACGCGCCGCTGAACTGAGCGCTGCCGACGAACTGGCCGACGCTTCGACCGGCAACGATCTGGAACGCAAACTGCGCGACGCCGGCATCACGCCGAACGAAGGCAGCGCCAATGCGATTCTTGAGCGCCTGAAGCAGAAATCCGCTCAATAACACCCGCGCAAAACCCTTGCAGGAGTGAGCCTGCTCGCGATGAGGCCGGTACATTCAACATCAATGTTGTCTGAACCGCCGCCATCGCGAGCAGGCTCACTCCTACATGATTTTCGGCGTGAAATTGCCTCTGCTCGTTCGCCGCTGCGCCCGGTACACTAGCGCCACTTTTTCGCCAACGAACACGTCCACCCGCTTCAAGGAACGTACCCATGGGATGGTTTAAAGATTTGCTGGGCACCAGCAACTGGCAGACGGCTGCGCCAACTGCAAACGTGGCCAGCGGCCCGCTCGGGATGGCGCAGGGCAAAGGCGTGCGTTTCGACACGACCCTGGCCTTGCTGCTCGAGGGCTCGACTTCGGTGCGGGTACCCTTTGATCAGGCAGTCTGGAGCGCGGGCTGGGTCGACCTCGGCCAGTCCAACAAACTGCACCGCTTTTACATGAACGACGAAGATTTCTGGGTGCAGATCCACGTCACCGGTGAAGACCAGATCGAATCCGTCACGCTGTTCAATTACCTCAGTTACGTGACCGTCAACAGTGACGCCGAACTGCAACGTCTGGCCGGCCCGAACAGCCAGATCGGTTTGCCGAACTACACCCACGAAGGCGTCGCCTACACCCGCGAATGGGGCACCGAACAGGGCCAGACCGAGCTGGTACCGATGACCGAACAGGTGGTCAACCCGGACGAAAGCTACACCATCAATCACCATTCGATGCTCTACGCGCGCGACACTGGCTTGACCGATCGCCGCGAATTGCTGCTGTTCTCCGTCGAGCAGGACGAAGAAGGCACCGTCAGCCTGAGCACTTCGCTGGGCATCTCGCTGTACACGACTGATTTGAGCGCCATTTAAAAAAGGAAGTTTTTCATGCTGGAAGTGTTGGCCGTTTCCCTGAACAAGACCGCGCTGGTCGGTTTCGTCGTCTATCTGATCGGCGCCGTGCTGCTGTTCATGCTGTTTCAATTCGTCTATACGCGCATCACCGCGCACAAGGAATTCGAGCTGATCCGCGCCGGCAATACCGCCGCCGCTATCGCACTGTCCGGCGCGATCATCGGTTTCGCGATTCCTGCCAGCAACGTGATCGCTTATTCGGTCAACGTGCTCGACTTCATACTCTGGGCGGTCATTGCCGCCGTCGTGCAATTGCTGGCGTTCGTCGCGACAGGGCTGGTGCTCAAAGGCACCTCTCAGCGCATCGCCAATGGCGAAGTGGCTGCCGGCATTTATGTGGCTGCGGTGGCGATCAGCGTCGGCATGCTCAATGCTGCCTGCATGACCCCGTCCAACTGATCGGCAGGAAGCCTTCGATGAAACGCAGCAAATACGTTCAGTTGTCCCTCGCCGCCTCGGTGGCCATGGCCATTTCCGGCCAGGTGAGCGCCGCCGATCAACCACGCAGTTTCCAGAGCGTCGAGCAATGCGTCGATGCCGAAGTGGCCGCCGAGGTCTGCTCCAACGCTTACGTCGCAGCATTGACCGAACACCGGCGCATCGCACCGGTGTACGACGAAAAGGCCAACTGCGATGCGGATTTCGCCGCTGACTGGTGTCAGAAAAATTCCGATGGCCGCTTCGTGCCGAAACTCGGCGGCTTCAAGGTCGCGCAAAATGTTGAAGCCCCACAGAACCTCGACGCTATCGCCAACGCACAAATGCCTGCCGGTGACACCACCGCGCAGAATGCGCAAACCACTTCGCAACAATCCAGTGGTGGTGGCGGCGGCAGTGGCTGGCTCACCGGTTGGCTGATCGGCAACGCCATGAGCAACAACGCCAATCGCACGGTTTATCGCGATCGCGACACCCGCCAGACTTACAACACCTCGACACAGTACCGCCGAGCCGAAACGACGGCGCGCAGCCAACCGGACTACGAAACCAGCAAGAGCAAACCGGTCAACGTGGCTTCTTCGACGTCCCGTGGCGGCTTCGGCAGCCAGTCCAGTGCCCGCAGCGGCTGGGGTGGTTGGGGCAGCAGTTCCGGGCGCTCGAGCAGCTGATCATGAAGAAGATTGCCTGCGCCGAGCGGCCCGACTGGAAGCGCACCGCCGAGAGCCTCGGCTTTATGTTCCATACCATCGACGACGAGCCGTACTGGGACGAAAGCGCGTATTACCAGTTCACTCTGGCGCAGATCGAAAACGATCTCGAGGACCCGACCACCGAACTGCACGAGATGTGCATGGATCTGGTCGACCGCGTCGTGCACAGCGAAGAACTGCTGGACCGCCTGAGCATTCCGCCGTCGTACTACGACATGATCCGCACCTCCTGGCTGGAAGGTCATCCGCATCTGTACGGGCGCATGGACTTTTCCTACAGCGGTAACGGCCCGGCGAAACTGCTTGAACTCAATTACGACACGCCGACCAGCCTCTACGAAGCCGCAGCCTTTCAGTGGGGCTGGCTGGAACAGTGCATCGAGCGCGGCACGCTGCCGCGCCATGCCGACCAGTTCAACAGCATCGACACCAAACTGCACCAGGCCTTCGCCGAACTGCAGCTCAAGCGTCCATTCTATTTCGCGTCAATGAAAGATTCGGTCGAAGACAAGGGCACCACCGATTACCTGCGCCTGATCGCGGAAAAGGTCGGCATCGAGTCGCGGCACATTGATATCGAAGACATCGGCCTGACGGCCGAGGGTCGCTTTGTCGACCTGGAGGATCGCTGGATCCCGCACCTGTTCAAACTGCATGCCTGGGAATTCATCTTCCACGAACCGTTCGGCGCAGCGATTGCCGAATGCGACACGCAGTTCTTCGAACCGGCGTGGAAAGCGATTCTGTCCAACAAAGGCGTGTTGCCCTTGTTGTGGGAGATGCACAAGGGCCACCCGAATCTGCTGGCAGCGCATCTCGATCCGAATCCGCAACGTGCAGTGCCGAAAGGCTGGGTGCGCAAGCCGTACTTCTCCCGCGAAGGCGCCAACATCGAGCTGCAAACCGCTGAAGGGATGATCCTCAAAGAGGACGGGCCTTACACGGATGCGCCATTTATCCTGCAGGAGTTTGCGCCGTTGCCGAAGTTTGGCGACAGCTACACGCTGATCGGCTCGTGGGTGATCGGTGATGAGGCGGCGGGGATTGGCGTGCGAGAGGACAACAGCCTGATCACCAAGGATTCGAGCCGTTTCCTGCCTCACCTGATCCTCGACTAAAAACACCAAATCCCATGTGGGAGCGAAGGCAATCTTGATTTGCGGCACAAAAAAGGCCCGTCGCGTAATGCGACGGGCCTTTTCATTTACAGCGGATACAGCGGCAAATCAGAACGGAATATCGTCATCGAAACTGTCGAAATCCGGAGCCGGTTGCGGTGCGGCCTGCTGTGGCGCTGGCGGCGCCGAACGCTGCTGCGGTGCCGACTGCTGCGGGCGTGGAGCCTGCTGACGTGGCGCCTGCTGCTGGTAGTTGTTGCCGCCGCCTTGCTGGTCGCCCTGTTGTGGACGGCCGCCGAGCAGTTGCATGGTGCCTTGCATGTCGACCACGATTTCAGTGGTGTAACGCTTGATACCGTCCTTTTCCCATTCACGGGTCTGCAGCTTGCCTTCGATGTACACCTGCGAACCCTTGCGCAGGTATTCGCCGGCGATTTCGGCAACCTTGCCGAACATCGAAACGCGGTGCCACTCGGTCTTCTCGACCTTCTGACCGGTTTGCTTGTCGGTCCATTGTTCGCTGGTGGCCAGACTCAGGTTGGTCACGGCGTTACCGTTAGGCAGGTAGCGAACTTCGGGATCCTGGCCGCAAGTGCCGACCAATATGACTTTGTTAACCCCACGGGCCATAACGTTCTCCTAGGCTTAGCACGCAGCCCCGGCCGGGTTGTTCACCAGGCGTTCGAGGGTGTCGCGATCCACTAATTCTTTGTCCAGTTTGATGTAAACAGCCGCCTCGTCAGCGACTATCACTGCATCCGTTACCCCTACGAGGGCCTTGAGACGCTCGACCAGACCCGCTTCGCGGATCGCTTCGGGCGACAACGGCAAGCGCAGGCTCGTCACGTAGGGAGGTTCGCGCATGGTAACAGCAAAGGCCAGCCAAAGTGCAGCCAGCCCGGCACATCCAAGGAACACAACCGACAGACCGCCATGCTGAAACAGCCAGCCGCCGAGTATCCCGCCGAGTGCCGATCCGAGGAACTGGCTGGTGGAGTACACGCCCATGGCCGTGCCCTTGCCGCCCGCCGGTGAAACCTTGCTGATCAGCGACGGCAACGAAGCCTCCAGCAGATTGAACGCGGTAAAGAACACCACCGTCCCGATCACCAGAGCGCGCAGGCTGTCGCCGAACTGCCAGAAGAATAGTTCAGTCAGCATCAGTGTCATGACGGCACCGAGCAAAACTCGTTTCATTTTGCGTCGCTTCTCGCCATAGATGATGAAAGGGATCATGGCGAAGAAGGAAATCACCAGCGCGGTGAGGTAGACCCACCAGTGCTGCTCCTTGGGCAGCCCGGCTTTTTCCACCAGCGCCAGCGGCAAGGCGACGAAGCTCGACATCAACATGGCATGTAACACAAAGATGCCCAGGTCGAGGCGCAGCAGGTCCGGATGCTTGAGCGTCGGCAGCAATGCCTGCCGCGCCACTCCGGATTCACGATGCTGCAGCGGCCCGGTGGAGCGCGGCACCATGAACATGATGATGAGGATACCGACCAGCGCCATGCCGCCAGTGGCAAGGAACAACCCCGACAGCCCGAAGGCACGGGTCAGCAACGGCCCGACCACCATGGCCACGGCGAACGACACGCCGATGGTCATGCCGATCATCGCCATGGCTTTGGTGCGGTGTTGTTCGCGGGTCAGGTCGGACAGCAGCGCCATCACCGCTGCGGAAATCGCCCCGGCACCTTGCAGGATCCGCCCGGCAATCACGCCCCAGATCGAATCAGCCTGCGAGGCCAGGACACTACCGAGGGCAAAGACGATCAGTCCCAGATAAATCACCGGACGGCGGCCGATGCGGTCGGAAATGATCCCGAACGGAATCTGGAAAATCGCCTGGGTCAGGCCGTAAGCGCCGATCGCCAGCCCGATCAGGGCCGGGGTCGCGCCCGCCAGATCCATGCCATAGGTCGCCAGTACCGGCAACACCATGAACATGCCCAGCATACGGAAGGCGAACACCAGGGCCAGACCGCTCGCCGCGCGGGTCTCGCTGCCACTCATGCGTTCGCTGTGGGGATCGTGCATGGAAAAACCTCGTGTGAACCGGCGGCGATTCTACCAGTCCCATCGGAAGACGGGGTATATCGCGACGCTATGACGCGTATAGATGAAACTCTCTTCATGAACGGTAAAACGCCCTTCGTTTGATAGTGTGCATCCATCCAGTATTTGGCCGTATACTCCTACGTTTTCGCCGCCCGCCAAGCGAGGCCACTTTGGACAAGATCCTGATACGTGGGGCCCGTACCCACAACCTGAAGAACATCGACCTGACCCTGCCACGGGACAAACTGATTGTCATCACCGGCCTGTCCGGATCCGGCAAGTCGTCCCTGGCGTTCGACACGCTGTATGCCGAAGGCCAGCGCCGCTATGTCGAATCGCTGTCGGCCTACGCCCGACAGTTCCTGTCAATGATGGAAAAACCCGACGTCGACACCATCGAAGGCCTGTCGCCGGCGATCTCCATCGAGCAGAAGTCGACCTCCCACAACCCGCGCTCGACGGTCGGCACCATCACCGAAATCTACGACTACCTGCGCCTGCTCTACGCCCGCGTCGGTACGCCGCGCTGCCCGGATCACGACATTCCGCTGGAGGCGCAGACCGTCAGCCAGATGGTCGATCTGGTGCTGGCCCAGCCGGAAGGCAGCAAACTGATGTTGCTGGCGCCGGTGATCCGTGAGCGCAAAGGTGAACATCTGTCGGTCTTCGAAGAACTGCGCGCGCAGGGCTTTGTCCGCGCTCGGGTCAATGGGCGCATCTGCGAACTCGACGAACTGCCGAAGCTGGATAAACAGAAGAAGCACTCGATCGACGTGATCGTCGACCGTTTCAAGGTCCGCGCCGATCTGCAACAGCGTCTGGCCGAGTCGTTCGAGACCGCGCTGAAGCTGGCCGACGGCATTGCCCTGGTGGCACCGATGGATGACGAGCCCGGCGAAGAAATGATCTTCTCCGCGCGCTTCGCCTGCCCGATCTGCGGCCATGCGATCAGTGAGCTGGAACCCAAGCTGTTTTCCTTCAACAACCCGGCCGGCGCCTGCCCGACCTGTGATGGCCTGGGGGTGAAGCAATTCTTCGATATCAAGCGCCTGGTCAACGGTGAGCTGACCTTGGCCGAAGGTGCGATCCGCGGTTGGGACCGGCGCAACGTCTATTACTTCCAGATGCTTGGCTCGCTGGCTTCGCACTACAAGTTCAGCCTCGACAAGCCTTTCAACGAACTGACCGCCGAGCAGCAGAAAAACATCCTGCACGGCAGTGGTTCGCAGAATGTCGACTTCAAATACCTCAACGACCGGGGCGATATCGTCAAGCGTTCGCACCCGTTCGAAGGCATCGTGCCGAATCTCGAGCGTCGCTACCGCGAGACCGAGTCGGCAAGCGTGCGCGAAGAGCTGGCCAAGTTCCTCAGCCATCAGGCTTGCCCGGATTGCCGCGGCACCCGCCTGCGTCGTGAAGCGCGGCACGTGTGGGTAGGCGAAAAAACCCTGCCGGCCGTGACCAACCTGCCGATCGGCGATGCCTGCGAGTACTTCGCCGACCTGAAGATGACCGGACGCCGCGGTGAAATCGCCGACAAGATCCTCAAGGAGATCCGCGAGCGTCTGCAGTTTCTGGTCAACGTCGGGCTCGACTACCTGTCGCTGGATCGCAGCGCCGACACCCTGTCCGGCGGCGAGGCGCAACGGATTCGCCTGGCCAGCCAGATCGGTGCGGGTCTCGTGGGCGTCTTGTACATCCTCGATGAACCGTCCATTGGTCTGCATCAACGCGATAACGACCGTCTTCTCGGCACCCTCAAGCACCTTCGCGACATCGGCAACACGGTGATTGTGGTCGAGCACGACGAAGACGCGATTCGTCTGGCTGACTATGTCGTGGATATCGGCCCGGGAGCCGGTGTACATGGCGGGCAGATCGTCGCCGAAGGTACGCCGGACGAAGTCATGGCGCATCCGGATTCCCTGACCGGTAAATACCTCTCGGGCCGAGTGAAGATTGAAGTGCCGGCCAAGCGCACGCCACGCAACAAGAAGCTCAACCTGTCGCTCAGAGGCGCGCGCGGCAACAACCTGCGCAACGTCGATCTGGACATTCCGATCGGCCTGCTGACATGCGTAACCGGCGTGTCCGGCTCGGGCAAGTCGACGCTGATCAACAACACGCTGTTCCCGCTGAGCGCCACCGCGCTCAACGGTGCGACCACGCTGGAAGCAGCCGCACATGACAGCATCAAGGGCCTTGAGCACCTGGACAAGGTCGTCGATATCGACCAGAGCCCCATCGGCCGTACACCGCGGTCCAACCCGGCAACGTATACCGGGCTGTTCACGCCGATTCGCGAACTGTTTGCCGGCGTGCCGGAGTCGCGTTCGCGCGGCTATGGACCGGGGCGGTTCTCGTTTAACGTCAAGGGCGGTCGTTGCGAAGCCTGCCAGGGCGATGGCCTGATCAAGGTTGAGATGCACTTCCTCCCGGACATCTATGTGCCGTGCGACGTGTGCAAGAGCAAGCGCTATAACCGCGAGACCCTTGAGATCAAATACAAGGGCAAGAGCATTCACGAAACCCTCGAGATGACGATCGAGGAAGCCCGGGAATTCTTCGACGCGGTACCAGCGCTGGCGCGCAAGCTGCAAACGCTGATGGATGTGGGCCTGTCGTACATCAAGCTCGGGCAGTCGGCGACCACGCTTTCAGGCGGTGAGGCGCAGCGGGTCAAGTTGTCTCGCGAGCTGTCCAAGCGTGATACCGGCAAAACCCTGTACATCCTCGATGAGCCGACCACCGGTCTGCACTTTGCCGATATCCAGCAATTGCTCGATGTACTGCATCGCCTGCGCGATCACGGCAACACGGTAGTGGTGATCGAGCACAACCTCGATGTGATCAAGACCGCCGACTGGTTGGTGGATCTTGGCCCGGAAGGTGGTTCCAAAGGCGGGCAGATCATTGCCACCGGTACGCCGGAGGAAGTGGCCGAGATGAAGCAATCCCACACCGGCCATTACCTCAAACCGCTGTTGATCCGCGACCGGGCCTAAACGCCAGGCATAAAAAAGCCCCTGTCACCGTTGAAGTGACAGGGGCATTTTTACTTCGGTGGCAATCAGGACGCGTGGGATTGCAGGTAGTTCTCGAGACCAATGAGCTTGATCAGACCCAACTGCTTTTCCAGCCAGTAGGTGTGATCTTCTTCGGTGTCATTGAGCTGAACCCGCAGGATCTCGCGGCTGACGTAATCCTTGTGTTGCTCGCACAGCTCGATGCCTTTGCACAGGGCAGCGCGAACCTTGTATTCGAGGCGCAAATCCGCTTCGAGCATGGTTGGCACCGTGGTGCCTACATCCAGATCATCCGGACGCATGCGCGGCGTGCCTTCGAGCATCAGAATCCGCCGCATCAACGCGTCGGCGTGGCCTGCTTCTTCTTCCATCTCGTGGTTGATTCGCTCGTAGAGCTTGGTAAACCCCCAGTCCTCATACATCCGCGAATGAACAAAATATTGATCGCGCGCGGCCAGTTCGCCGGTCAGCAACGTGTTGAGGTAATCGATTACATCTGGGTGGCCTTGCATCGCCCTACATCTCCCTGCTTGAAAGTCTGTAGTTTGAACCAACCTGACCGGAAGGTCACCCGCCGCGCGCAATAAAAGCGAAGAATATCCGAGAAAAGCGCCCTAAATAACGCAAAAACCGCCCAAATGAGGGCGGTTCTGCTTCTCGTTTAGACTTCGTTAAGCTGTACGTTGAGCAGCTTTGCGATTGCTTCTCCATACGCCGGATCGGCTTGGTAAAAATACATCAGAGCCCGGTCAATCACATCGGAAGAGACGCCACTCATGGAACCGGCAATGTTGGTGGTCAGCAACGTCTGCTGTTCAGGACTCATCAATCGAAAGAGCGCACCTGCATAGCTGAAGTAATCGTTGTCGACGCGATGGTCATATCGATCCGCGCTACCGCTGAGCATCAGCGCCGGCTCCCTGTAGCTCGGATCCTGTTTCGGAGCCCCGGAATAGCTGTTCGGCTCATAATTCGGAGCGCCTGTCCCATAACTGGGGGATGCCATGGCGCCGTCTCGCTGGTACGTATTCACCGGGCTGCGTGCCGCGTTTACTGGTAACTGCTGGTGATTGGTACCGACTCGATAACGCTGCGCATCGGCATAAGCAAATACACGTCCCTGAAGCATACGGTCGGGAGACAAACCAACCCCTGGAACAACATTGCTTGGTGCGAGCGCCGCCTGCTCAACTTCCGCGTGATAGTTTTGTGGATTCCGGTTCAGTTCCAGAATGCCGACCTTGATCAGCGGAAACTCCCGCTGTGACCATGTTTTGGTGACATCGAACGGATTGTCGTGATGTGCCGCGGCCTGTGCTTCAGTCATGACCTGCATGCATACATCCCATTGCGGGAAATCGCCTCGAGCAATTGCATTAAACAAGTCGCGCTGAGCGTAATCCGGATCAGTGCCCGCAAGCTCTGCAGCAACAGCAGGATCGAGGTTCTTGATCCCTTGCCGGGTTTTATAGTGCCATTTCACCCAATGACGCTCGCCCTGACTGTTGATCAGGCTGAACGTGTGACTGCCGAACCCGTGCATATGGCGGTAACCGTCTGGAATGCCCCTGTCAGAAAACAGGATGGTGATCTGGTGAAGGGCTTCCGGCGAATGAGACCAGAAATCCCAGACATTTTGGGCACTCTTCAAATTGCTGTGCGGGTCACGCTTTTGCGTGTGGATGAAATCGGGAAACTTCAATGGATCGCGGATAAAGAACACCGGGGTATTGTTACCAACAACGTCCCAATTTCCCTCGTTGGTGTAGAACCGCAACGCAAAACCACGCGGATCGCGCGCAGTATCTGCCGAGCCACGCTCACCGCCGACAGTGGAAAAACGCAGGAAGGTCGGCGTCTGCTTGCCAACTGCCGAGAACAGGTCAGCCTTGGTATAGCGGGTGATATCTGAAGTCACAGTAAAGGTGCCATAGGCACCTGAGCCCTTGGCGTGTACGCGGCGCTCGGGAATATTCTCTCGGTTGAAGTGCGCAAGCTTTTCAATCAGGTGGAAATCAGTGAGCAATATTGGACCCAATGGGCCAGCAGTCAGGGAATTCTGGTTGTCGGCAACGGGCACGCCACTGGCTGTGGTCAAGGTATTGTTCTGAGTCATGTGATCTTCTTCCTCTATCAATTTTGATATGCCAGGTAACAGCTTGAGGGGAAGTATTCATCTTCTTCTTGAAAGCTACTAATGCATTAATCTGTAGGCATCAATAGGAAATAACTAACGATCATTTCCCCCTGTCGATAATGCAGACTCAAGCAGCATAGTAGCTTGTATGCATGATGCTTTTTTCGAGACACAAAAAACCGGGCACTAGGCCCGGTTTTTTGTATCAGACTGACGTCTTACTCGGCGGATACAGCTTCGCCAGCAGTAGCACGATCAACCAACTCGACGTACGCCATAGGCGCGTTGTCGCCAGCGCGGAAACCGCACTTGAGGATGCGCAGGTAGCCACCCTCACGGGTAGCGTAACGCTTGCCCAGGTCGTTGAAGAGCTTACCAACGATAGCTTTCGAACGAGTACGGTCGAAAGCCAGACGGCGGTTAGCCAGGCTGTCTGTCTTGGCCAGAGTGATCAGCGGCTCGGCAACCCGGCGCAGTTCTTTGGCTTTTGGCAGAGTAGTTTTGATCAGCTCGTGCTCGAACAGCGACACCGCCATGTTTTGGAACATGGCCTTGCGGTGCGAGCTGGTGCGGCTCAGGTGACGACCACTTTTACGATGACGCATGGTTCATTCCTTACCAAACACTACGTTCGGTGATTACGACGATCAGGCAGTCGCCTTGTCGTCCTTCTTAAGACTTGCAGGCGGCCAGTTGTCGAGGCGCATGCCGAGGGACAGACCGCGGGAGGCCAGAACGTCCTTGATTTCAGTCAAGGATTTCTTGCCCAGGTTCGGAGTCTTCAACAGCTCTACTTCGGTACGCTGAATCAGGTCGCCGATGTAGTAGATGTTTTCCGCCTTAAGGCAGTTAGCCGAACGTACAGTCAGTTCCAGATCGTCAACCGGGCGAAGCAGGATCGGATCGATCTCGTCTTCCTGCTCGACAACCACTGGCTCACTGTCACCTTTGAGGTCGACGAACGCAGCCAACTGCTGTTGCAGGATGGTTGCAGCGCGACGGATAGCCTCTTCAGGGTCCAGAGTACCGTTGGTTTCCAGATCAATAACCAGCTTGTCCAGGTTGGTGCGCTGTTCGACACGGGCGTTTTCCACCACGTAAGCGATACGGCGAACCGGGCTGAACGAAGAATCGAGCTGCAAGCGACCGATGCTGCGGCTTTCGTCTTCATCGCTCTGACGCGAGTCGGCTGGTTCATAACCACGACCACGAGCTACGGTGAGCTTCATGTTCAGGGCGCCGTTAGACGCCAGGTTAGCGATTACGTGATCGGGATTAACGATCTCGACATCATGATCCAGCTGAATATCGGCAGCGGTAACCACCCCCGAACCCTTCTTCGACAAGGTCAGCGTAACTTCGTCACGACCGTGCAGCTTGATGGCCAGACCTTTAAGGTTTAACAGGATTTCAATTACGTCTTCCTGTACACCTTCGATGGCGCTGTACTCGTGGAGCACACCGTCAATCTCGGCCTCGACTACTGCGCAGCCGGGCATTGAGGACAACAGGATGCGGCGCAGCGCGTTGCCCAGGGTGTGGCCAAAACCACGCTCGAGAGGCTCGAGAGTGATCTTGGCGCGGGTTGGACTGACAACCTGCACATCAATGTGGCGGGGTGTCAGGAACTCATTTACCGAAATCTGCATGGATGCACCTATTTTCTAGCCCTTACTTGGAGTAGAGCTCGACAATCAGGCTTTCGTTGATGTCGGCGGACAGATCACTGCGAGCAGGAACGTTCTTGAAAACGCCCGACTTCTTCTCAGTGTCTACTTCTACCCATTCTACGCGGCCACGTTGGGCACACAGATCGAGAGCTTGGACAATGCGAAGCTGGTTTTTTGCTTTCTCGCGAACTGCAACCACGTCACCAGCACGAACCTGATACGACGGAACGTTTACGGTCTGACCGTTAACGCTGATCGACTTGTGCGATACCAGCTGACGGGATTCGGCACGAGTCGAACCAAAGCCCATACGGTATACAACGTTGTCCAGACGGCATTCGAGCAGTTGCAGCAGGTTTTCACCGGTTGCACCTTTCTTGCCAGCAGCTTCTTTGTAGTAGCCGCTGAACTGACGCTCGAGAACGCCGTAGATACGACGGACCTTCTGCTTTTCACGCAGTTGGGTGCCGTAATCGGACTGGCGACCGCGGCGCTGGCCGTGGATACCAGGTGCTGCTTCAATGTTGCACTTCGATTCGATCGCGCGCACGCCGCTCTTCAGGAAGAGATCGGTGCCTTCGCGACGAGCGAGTTTGCATTTTGGACCAATGTAACGAGCCATTCTTTACAATCTCCTGGATTACACGCGGCGCTTCTTCGGCGGACGGCACCCGTTGTGCGGGATTGGCGTCACGTCGGTGATGCTGGCGATCTTGTAGCCACAGCCGTTCAAAGCGCGGACTGCGGATTCACGACCTGGACCTGGACCCTTGACGTTGACGTCGAGGTTTTTCAGGCCGTATTCCAGCGCAGCTTGACCAGCACGTTCAGCAGCTACCTGAGCAGCGAACGGGGTGGACTTGCGGGAACCGCGGAAACCCGAACCACCGGAGGTAGCCCAGGAAAGAGCGTTACCTTGACGGTCGGTAATGGTCACGATGGTGTTGTTAAAAGATGCATGGATGTGGGCGATGCCATCAACCACTGTCTTTTTAACTTTTTTACGAGGACGAGCAGCAGGTTTTGCCATGATTAAATTCCTGTCGATTCGCTGGGGCGATTACTTGCGGATCGGCTTACGCGGACCTTTACGGGTACGCGCGTTGGTCTTGGTACGCTGACCGCGTACTGGCAGACCACGACGATGACGCAGACCGCGATAGCAACCGAGGTCCATCAAGCGCTTGATTTTCATGTTGATTTCGCGACGCAGGTCACCTTCAGTGGTGAACTTCGCCACTTCGCCACGCAGCTGTTCAATTTGCTCGTCGCTCAGATCTTTGATCTTTGCTGCTGGGTTTACCCCAGTCACTGCACAGATCTTCTGCGCAGTAGTGCGACCAACACCATAGATGTAGGTCAGCGAGATAACAGTATGCTTGTTATCTGGAATGTTAACGCCTGCAATACGGGCCATTCAGTGGGACTCCAATTGACAGCTACCTACGCCCCGGAAGCCAAGAAATAGGGCGCGAGATAATATCGCTGTAATAACAAATAATCAACCCGGTAGCGCACTAGCTACCGGGCTTGAAGCACAATCACACTCAGCCTTGGCGCTGTTTGTGACGCGGTTCCGCGCTGCAAATTACTCGAACAACACCTTCGCGGCGAATAATCTTGCAGTTACGGCACAGCTTTTTCACCGATGCACGAACTTTCATCACCAACTCCTCGAACCTTATGGGTACTCAGCGCAACATGCCGCTGCCGTAACCCTTCAGGTTGGCTTTCTTCATCAGGGATTCGTACTGGTGCGAAACGAGGTGCGATTGTACTTGGGACATGAAGTCCATCACAACCACGACCACGATCAGCAACGAGGTCCCGCCAAGGTAGAACGGTACGTTTGCCGCAACCACCAGGAACTGGGGCAACAGACACACGGCCGTCATGTAAAGAGCACCGAACAGGGTCAAGCGGGTCAGAACGCCATCAATGTAGCGCGCAGACTGCTCACCTGGACGGATGCCCGGAATAAAGGCACCGGACTTCTTCAGGTTTTCCGCTACGTCTTTCGGATTGAACATCAACGCCGTATAGAAGAAGCAGAAGAAAATAATCCCTGCACTAAACAGCAGAATATTCAACGGCTGACCAGGAGCGATCGACTGCGAGATGTCCTGCAACCAGCCCATACCTTCAGACTGACCAAACCAGGCACCCAGCGAAGCCGGGAACAGCAAAATGCTGCTCGCGAAGATAGCCGGGATAACACCGGCCATGTTCACCTTCAGCGGCAAGTGGCTGGTCTGCGCAGCGAAGACCTTGCGGCCCTGCTGACGCTTGGCGTAGTGAACAGCAATACGACGCTGACCACGCTCAATGAACACCACGAAACCGATAATCGCTACTGCCAACAAACCGATGGCAACCAGGGCGAAGATATTGATATCACCCTGACGCGCAGACTCGAAAGACTGCCCGATTGCTCTCGGAAGACCGGCGACGATACCCGAAAAAATCAACATCGAGATACCGTTGCCAACACCACGCTCAGTAATCTGCTCACCCAGCCACATCATGAACATCGCACCAGCCACAAATGTGGTTACCGCGACGAAATGGAAGCCTAAGTCACCAGTGAACGCCACGCCCTGCCCCGCCAGACCAATGGACATGCCAATGGCCTGAACGAGAGCGAGAGCGACGGTGAGGTAGCGGGTGTACTGGCTGATCTTGCGACGGCCAGCTTCACCTTCCTTCTTCAACTGCTCCAGCTGTGGGCTGACGGCGGTCATCAACTGCATGATGATCGATGCCGAAATGTACGGCATGATCCCCAGTGCAAAGATGCTCATCCGTTCCAGCGCACCGCCGGAGAACATGTTGAACAAGCTAAGAATGGTCCCCTCATTCTGTCGAAACAGGTCTGCGAGTCGGTCCGGGTTGATACCTGGAACCGGGATGTGTGCGCCTATTCGGTAGACGATAATCGCCAGGAACAGAAAACGCAGACGAGCCCAGAGTTCAGACATACCGCCTTTGCCGAGCGCAGAGAGAGCACCTTGCTTAGCCATTTATTCCTCGAACTTGCCGCCAGCTGCTTCGATAGCCGCACGCGCACCTTTGGTGGCGCCGATTCCCTTGCCGATAGTGACAGCGCGAGTCACTTCACCGGACAGCATGATTTTCACACGCTGTACGTTGACGTTGATCACGTTGGCATCTTTCAGGGACTGCACAGTAACGATGTCGCCTTCCACTTTGGCCAGCTCGGACAGACGCACTTCTGCGCGATCCATGGCTTTCAGGGAAACGAAACCGAACTTAGGCAGACGACGATGCAGCGGCTGTTGACCGCCTTCAAAGCCTGGAGCAATGGTGCCACCGGAGCGGGAGGTCTGACCTTTGTGACCACGGCCACCAGTCTTGCCCAAACCACTACCGATACCACGGCCCGGACGATGCTTTTCGCGACGGGAACCCGGCGCTGGACTCAGATCATTGAGTTTCATCGATTAACCCTCGACACGCAGCATGTAGTAAGCCTTGTTGATCATCCCGCGATTCTCGGGAGTATCCTGGACTTCTACAGTGTGACCGATGCGACGCAGACCCAGACCCTTAACGCACAGTTTGTGGTTAGGGATGCGGCCGGTCATGCTTTTGATCAGCGTTACTTTAACGGTAGCCATGATTACTTGATCTCCTCAACACGCAGGCCACGCTTGGCAGCGATGGACTCAGGAGATTGCATAGCCTTCAGACCCTTGAAAGTGGCGTGAACCACGTTTACCGGGTTGGTCGAGCCGTAGCACTTGGCCAGAACGTTCTGAACGCCAGCAACTTCGAGGACAGCACGCATAGCGCCGCCAGCGATGATACCGGTACCTTCAGAAGCAGGCTGCATGTACACCTTCGAAGCGCCGTGAGCGGACTTCATTGCGTACTGCAGAGTAGTGCCGTTCAGGTCAACTTGAATCATGTTGCGGCGAGCAGCTTCCATTGCCTTCTGGATCGCAGCAGGCACTTCACGCGACTTGCCACGGCCGAAGCCAACACGCCCTTTACCATCACCAACCACGGTCAACGCGGTGAAAGTGAAGATACGGCCGCCTTTAACGGTTTTGGCTACGCGGTTAACTTGAACCAGCTTCTCAATGTAGCCTTCGTCGCGCTTTTGGTCGTTATTTGACATAACTTAGAACTCCAGCCCAGCTTCACGAGCAGCATCAGCCAGCGCTTTAACGCGGCCGTGGTACTTGAAGCCAGAGCGGTCGAAAGCCACTTGCGATACGCCAGCGGCCTTAGCACGCGTAGCGACCAGCTGGCCAACCTTTGTGGCCGCGTCGATGTTGCCAGTGGCACCATCACGCAGTTCTTTATCCAAAGTCGAGGCACTTGCCAGGACTTTGTTGCCGTCGGCCGAGATGACCTGGGCGTAGATGTGCTGCGACGAGCGGAACACGCAGAGACGCACGACTTCGAGTTCGTGCATTTTCAGGCGTGCTTTGCGAGCGCGACGCAGTCGAGTAACTTTTTTGTCGGTCATTTGCTATGCCCTACTTCTTCTTGGCTTCTTTACGACGGACGACTTCGTCCGCGTAGCGCACACCTTTGCCTTTGTACGGCTCTGGTGGACGGAAGTCGCGGATCTCAGCGGCCACTTGACCTACCAGCTGCTTGTCGATGCCCTTGATCAGGATATCGGTCTGGCTAGGAGTCTCAGCGGTGATGCCTTGCGGCAGTTCGTAATCCACTGGGTGCGAGAAGCCAAGAGCCAGGTTCAGAACCTGACCTTTTGCTTGCGCCTTGTAACCAACACCGACCAGCTGGAGCTTGCGCTCGAAGCCTTGGCTTACGCCCTGGACCATGTTGTTTACCAACGCACGCGTGGTACCGGCCATTGCGCGAGTTTGTTGATCGCCATTGCGAGCAGCGAAACGCAGCTCACCAGCTTCTTCAACGATCTCAACGGACGAATGGATGTTCAGTTCAAGAGTACCCTTGGCACCCTTCACCGAAAGCTGTTGGCCTGCGAATTTGACTTCGACACCGGCTGGCAGCTTAACGGGGTTCTTAGCGACGCGAGACATGCTTATCCCCCCTTAGAACACAGTGCAAAGAACTTCGCCGCCGACACCGGCAGCGCGCGCAGCACGATCCGTCATCACACCTTTGTTGGTGGAGACGATAGACACGCCAAGACCGCCACGAACTTTCGGCAGATCTTCAACGGACTTGTACTGACGCAGGCCTGGACGACTAACGCGCTTCACTTCTTCGATAACCGGACGGCCTTCGAAGTACTTCAGCGAGATGGACAACGACGGCTTGGCGTCGGTGGTGATCTGAAAATCCGCGATGTAACCTTCGTCCTTCAGGACTTTTGCTACAGCAGCCTTCAACGTGGAAGACGGCATGCTTACGACAGACTTTTCAGCCATCTGGGCATTACGGATTCGAGTTAGCATGTCCGCTAACGGGTCCTGCATACTCATGGGCTAGACGCTCCTAATACAGAAAAATTAGCCTTGCGGCTACTACTTGTCGCCGAGAACTTCCGGGCATGAAAAAACACGGGCTCAGGCGAGCCGGTCATTCTAGACACACCCCAGAAATGAATCAAGCCCCAAAAGGGGCTTGATTCATATTCAAGGCACCGACGGTCAGGTTTTTGCAAACCGGACCATCGAGGCTTTGACGACTATTACCAGCTGGCTTTAACCAGACCTGGAACGTCACCACGCATTGCAGCTTCACGCAGCTTGTTACGGCCGAGGCCGAACTTGCGGTAAACGCCGTGCGGACGACCAGTCAGGCGGCAACGGTTACGCATGCGCGAAGCACTTGCGTCACGTGGTTGCTTCTGCAGAGCTACGGTAGCTTCCCAACGCGCTTCTGGACTTGCGTTCAGATCGACGATGATAGCTTTCAGCGCTGCACGCTTGGTGGCGTACTTGGCAACGGTGAGCTGACGCTTCAGCTCACGGTTTTTCATGCTCTTCTTGGCCATTTTCCTACTCCAATCAGTTGCGGAACGGGAATTTGAAAGCACGCAACAGAGCGCGGCCTTCATCATCGTTCTTGGCAGTGGTGGTCAGGGTAATGTCCAGACCGCGGAGAGCATCGATCTTGTCGTAGTCGATTTCCGGGAAAATGATCTGCTCTTTCACGCCCATGCTGTAGTTGCCACGACCATCGAAGGACTTGGCATTCAGGCCGCGGAAGTCGCGAACCCGAGGCAGGGAGATCGACAGCAGACGATCCAGGAACTCGTACATACGCTCACGGCGCAGGGTCACTTTGACGCCGATCGGCCATCCTTCGCGGACTTTGAAGCCAGCGATGGATTTACGAGCGTAGGTC
This sequence comes from Pseudomonas sp. 15C, assembly GCF_055484735.1. Lineage (NCBI taxonomy): Bacteria > Pseudomonadati > Pseudomonadota > Gammaproteobacteria > Pseudomonadales > Pseudomonadaceae > Pseudomonas > Pseudomonas sp. 15C. Next base: position 292,697 of record NZ_JBUDGD010000001.1, read on the forward strand.
ACAACGACTTTCTGGCCGGTGATCTTTTCCAGGTCAGCAACAGCGTGCTCGATGACTTTTTTGTCGCCGATCGCTTCGCCCAGACCCATGTTCAGGGTGATTTTGGTAACGCGCGGAACTTCCATCACGTTCGAAAGCTTAAGTTCTTCCTTAAGTTTCGGAGCGATTTCCTTCCGGTAAATCTCTTTTAGTCGTGCCATGGTCTTCTACCTAGCAGTGTTCAAGCATCAACCGCTTTTTGGGTCGACTTGAAGACACGAATTTTCTTACCGTCTTCTACTTTGAAACCAACGCGGTCAGCCTTGTTGGTTTCGCCGTTGAAGATGGCGACGTTGGAAGCGTGCAGTGGCGCTTCTTTCTCGACGATACCGCCCTGTACGCCCGACATCGGGTTAGGCTTGGTATGACGCTTGACCAGGTTCAGACCACCAACAACCAGACGGTTGTCAGCAAGAACCTTCAGCACCTTACCGCGCTTACCTTTGTCTTTGCCGGCGATCACGATGATCTCGTCGTCACGACGAATCTTTTGCATGTCGGATCTCCTTACAGCACTTCTGGGGCGAGCGAGACGATCTTCATGAACTTCTCAGTACGAAGTTCACGGGTCACTGGCCCAAAGATACGGGTGCCGATCGGCTCTTGCTTGTTGTTCAGAAGAACAGCAGCGTTGCCATCAAAGCGGATAATGGAGCCATCAGCACGACGTACGCCGTGACGAGTGCGGACTACAACAGCAGTCATCACTTGGCCTTTTTTCACTTTACCGCGAGGAATTGCTTCCTTCACGGTAACTTTGATGATGTCACCGATACCAGCGTAACGACGATGGGAGCCACCCAGCACCTTGATGCACATAACACGGCGAGCGCCGCTGTTATCGGCCACATCGAGCATGGATTGAGTCTGAATCATATAATTTCTCCGACCCCTAGCCCTTAGACTTCCACAGCGCGTTCGAGAACATCAACCAGCGCCCAAGACTTGGTCTTGGCCATCGGACGAGTTTCACGAATAGTGACTTTGTCGCCGATGTGGCACTGATTGGTTTCGTCGTGCGCGTGCAGCTTAGTCGAACGCTTAACGTATTTACCGTAGATCGGGTGCTTAACGCGACGCTCGATCAGAACGGTGATGGTTTTGTCCATCTTGTCGCTGACAACACGGCCAGTCAGCGTACGGACAGTTTTTTCGGCTTCAGCCATGATCACTTACCTGCCTGCTGGTTGAGCACAGTCTTCACGCGAGCGATGTCACGCTTAACTTGCGAGAGCAGATGAGACTGCCCCAACTGGCCAGTTGCTTTCTGCATGCGCAGATTGAACTGGTCGCGCAGCAGGCCGAGCAGTTGCTCGTTCAGCTGCTGTGCGGATTTTTCACGAAGTTCATTCGCTTTCATCACATCACCGTCCGTTTAACAAAGGAGGTGGCGAGCGGCAGCTTTGCAGCAGCCAGGGCGAAAGCCTCACGCGCCAGCTCTTCAGAAACACCCTCGATTTCATACAGGACTTTGCCTGGCTGAATCTGGGCAACCCAGTACTCCACGTTACCCTTACCTTTACCCATACGAACCTCGAGAGGTTTTTTGGAGATCGGCTTGTCCGGGAATACACGGATCCAGATCTTGCCGCCACGTTTTACGTGACGGGTCAGAGCACGACGCGCTGACTCGATCTGACGAGCGGTGAGACGACCACGAGCAACAGACTTCAGCGCGAACTCGCCGAAGCTGACTTTGCTACCGCGCAGTGCCAGACCACGGTTGTGGCCGGTCATCTGCTTGCGGAACTTCGTACGCTTTGGTTGCAACATTTGGCGTACCCCTTACTTAGCAGCTTTTTTACGAGGCGCTGGTGCTTGTGGTTTCAGTTCTTCTTGGCGACCACCAATAACTTCGCCTTTGAAGATCCAAACCTTTACACCGATCACACCGTAAGTGGTGTGAGCTTCGTAGTTGGCATAGTCGATGTCGGCACGCAGTGTGTGCAATGGCACACGACCTTCGCGATACCATTCAGTACGTGCGATTTCAGCACCGCCGAGACGACCGCTCACTTGGATTTTGATGCCTTTGGCACCAATGCGCATGGCGTTCTGTACTGCGCGCTTCATAGCGCGACGGAACATTACGCGACGCTCCAGCTGCTGAGCTACGCTCTGCGCAACCAGCATACCGTCGAGCTCCGGCTTGCGGATCTCTTCGATATTGATGTGCACAGGCACACCCATTTGCTTGGTCAGGTCCTGACGCAGTTTCTCAACATCTTCACCTTTCTTCCCGATAACGATACCTGGACGAGCGGTGTGGATGGTGATGCGTGCAGTTTGGGCCGGACGATGGATATCGATACGGCTTACGGACGCGCTTTTTAGTTTGTCTTGGAGATACTCACGCACTTTCAGATCTGCGAACAAGTAGTCCGCATAAGTCCGACCGTCTGCGTACCAGACGGAGGTGTGCTCCTTGACGATTCCCAGGCGAATGCCAATGGGATGTACTTTCTGACCCATCTCTTCGACTCCGTTACTTGTCAGCAACCTTGACAGTGATATGGCAAGACCGCTTGACGATGCGATCAGCACGGCCTTTGGCACGTGGCATGATGCGCTTCAGCGAACGCCCTTCGTTGACGAAAACGGTGCTGACTTTCAGGTCATCAACGTCTGCGCCTTCGTTATGCTCGGCGTTGGCTACGGCCGACTCCAGCACTTTTTTCATGATCTCGGCGGCTTTCTTACTGCTGAAAGCCAACAGGTTGAGCGCTTCGCCCACCTTCTTCCCGCGGATCTGGTCGGCGACCAAGCGGGCTTTCTGGGCGGAGATTCGAGCGCCCGACAACTTAGCGGCTACTTCCATTTCCTTACCCCTTAACGCTTGGCTTTCTTGTCAGCCACGTGCCCGCGATAGTTGCGGGTACCGGCGAACTCGCCCAGTTTGTGGCCGACCATGTCTTCGTTAACGAGAACCGGGACGTGCTGACGACCGTTGTGTACTGCGATGGTCAGACCGACCATTTGTGGCAGGATCATGGAACGACGCGACCAGGTTTTAATTGGTTTGCGATCGTTCTTTTCCGCCGCCACTTCGATCTTCTTCAGTAGGTGAAGATCAATAAAAGGACCTTTTTTCAGAGAACGTGGCACTGTCGTATCCCTCTATTTACTTGCGACGACGGACGATCATTTTGTCGGTACGCTTATTACCACGAGTCTTCGCGCCCTTAGTCGGGAAGCCCCATGGCGATACCGGATGACGACCACCAGAGGTACGACCTTCACCACCACCATGTGGGTGGTCAACCGGGTTCATGGCAACACCACGAACGGTTGGGCGAACGCCACGCCAGCGTTTGGCACCGGCTTTACCCAGCGAACGCAGGCTGTGCTCGGAGTTCGAGACTTCGCCCAGGGTCGCACGGCATTCAGCCAGGACTTTACGCATCTCACCGGAACGCAGACGCAGGGTAACGTACACACCTTCACGAGCGATCAGCTGAGCCGAAGCACCAGCGGAACGAGCGATCTGTGCGCCTTTACCTGGCTTCAATTCGATGCCGTGTACGGTAGAACCGACTGGAATGTTGCGCAGTTGCAGAGCGTTGCCTGGCTTGATTGGAGCCAGAGCGCCTGCGATCAGCTGGTCGCCAGCACTCACGCCTTTAGGGGCGATGATGTAGCGGCGCTCGCCGTCTGCGTAGCACAGCAGTGCGATGTGAGCAGTACGGTTTGGATCGTATTCAATACGCTCGACAGTGGCGACGATGCCATCTTTGTCGTTGCGACGGAAATCGACCATACGGTAATGCTGCTTATGACCACCACCGATGTGACGAGTGGTAATACGGCCATTGTTGTTACGACCACCAGTCTTCGATTTTTTCTCGAGCAGCGGTGCGTGAGGAGCGCCTTTATGCAGCTCCTGGTTGACCACCTTGACCACAAAACGGCGGCCAGGGGAAGTCGGTTTGCATTTAACGATTGCCATGATGCACCCCTTCCTTACTCAGCACTGCTGCTGAAATCGAGATCTTGGCCTGGCTGAAGGGAGATAACTGCCTTCTTCCAGTCATTACGCTTGCCCAGACCGCGAGCAGTGCGCTTGCTCTTACCCAGAACATTCAGGGTAGTGACGCGCTCTACTTTCACGCTGAACAGGCTTTCGACGGCCTTCTTGATTTCCAGCTTGGTTGCGTCAGTAGCAACCTTGAAAACGAACTGGCCTTTCTTGTCTGCCAGAACCGTAGCCTTCTCGGAAACGTGCGGGCCAAGCAGAACTTTAAATACGCGTTCCTGGTTCATCCCAGCAGCTCCTCGAATTTCTTCACGGCCGACACGGTGATCAACACCTTGTCGTATGCGATCAGACTAACTGGATCGGAACCTTGCACGTCACGTACATCTACGTGCGGCAGGTTGCGAGCAGCCAGGTACAGGTTCTGATCAACAGCGTCCGACACGATGAGAACATCGGTCAGGCTCATGTTGTTCAGCTTGCCCAGCAGATCTTTGGTTTTCGGAGTTTCAACAGCGAAATCCTGAACCACGACCAGACGATCAGTACGCACCAGCTCAGCAAGGATGGAACGCATTGCTGCGCGATACATCTTCTTGTTCAGCTTCTGGGAGTGATCCTGTGGACGAGCTGCGAAAGTGGTACCGCCGCCACGCCAGATTGGGCTACGGATAGTACCGGCACGAGCACGGCCAGTACCTTTCTGACGCCATGGGCGCTTGCCGCCACCACGAACGTCGGAACGGGTCTTCTGCTGCTTGCTACCTTGACGGCCGCCGGCCATGTAGGCCACGACTGCTTGGTGAACCAGCGTCTCGTTGAATTCGCCGCCAAATGTCAGTTCGGAAACTTCGATCGCTTGAGCGTCATTTACATTTAATTGCATGTCAGCTTCCCCTTAACCGCGAGCCTTGGCTGCTGGACGTACAACCAGGTTGCCGCCAGTAGCGCCAGGAACAGCGCCCTTGACCAACAACAGATTGCGTTCAGCGTCCACGCGCACTACTTCCAGGGACTGCACGGTCACGCGCTCAGCGCCCATATGACCGGACATTTTTTTGCCCTTGAATACACGACCAGGAGTCTGGCACTGGCCGATAGAGCCTGGGACGCGGTGGGATACGGAGTTACCGTGGGTGTTATCTTGCCCGCGGAAATTCCAACGCTTGATCGTACCCTGGAAGCCTTTACCCTTGGACTGACCGGTTACATCAACCAGTTGACCAGCGGCGAAGATTTCAGCGTTGATCAGATCGCCTGCCTGGTACTCGCCTTCTTCAAGACGGAATTCCATGGTGGTGCGACCAGCGGCAACGTTCGCTTTAGCGAAGTGGCCAGCCTGAGCTGCTGTTACACGCGAAGCACGACGCTCGCCGACAGTGACTTGCACTGCACGATAGCCATCGGTCTCTTCAGTTTTGAACTGGGTGACGCGATTCGGCTCGATCTCAATGACCGTGACCGGAATGGAGACACCTTCTTCGGTGAAAATACGGGTCATACCGCATTTACGACCGACTACACCAATAGTCATGTTGTAAACCTCATGAGTGTACGGGGCTTTCACCCGCTATGGCCGCCCATTTCAGAGCGTTACACGACTAAGACCGAGTCTTAGCCGAGGCTGATCTGCACTTCCACACCGGCAGCAAGATCAAGCTTCATAAGAGCATCAACGGTTTTATCCGTTGGCTGGACGATGTCCAGAACGCGCTTATGAGTGCGGATCTCGTACTGGTCACGCGCGTCTTTGTTGACGTGCGGGGAAACCAGAACGGTGAACCGCTCTTTACGGGTAGGCAGTGGAATTGGACCACGCACTTGAGCACCAGTACGTTTCGCGGTTTCCACGATTTCCTGGGTTGATTGGTCGATCAGGCGATGGTCAAAAGCCTTCAACCTGATACGGATTTGCTGATTTTGCATTGGATTTCAGACTCCGGCTGCTATTCCCACCGGGCGCAATACGCCCGTTAAAAGGAGGCGCAATTCTATAGACGCCCCCGATAGGTGTCAACCCAATAAAAAAGCCCCCGCTGAGCGGGGGCTTTTTCAATCCATCAAGCTGACTTTAAAAAAGTCTTACTCGATGATTTTGGCTACGACGCCGGCGCCGACGGTACGACCGCCTTCACGGATAGCGAAACGCAGACCGTCTTCCATCGCGATGGTTTTGATCA